>NZ_QTZI01000003.1:0-273643 GCF_003462605.1 Roseburia sp. OM04-10BH | reverse complement strand
TGGATAAATCTTTTACAGAATGGGATTAGCCATCAACACGTTTTGTCCTATAACCCTGTTTTTATGAAGTTACTCTATGCAGAAGACGAAGAAAGCATGGCAGAAGCTGTTACAGATATTCTTGTATTTCATAAGTACCAGGTTGATACGGTATATGATGGAGAAGAGACCTTGGAATATGCAAGAAAAGAAATAACCTGGACGCTTATTATGCTCTCGGAAGGACAACAAAGTGTAAAGCAACAGAATGAACTGCCGGTGCAGCCGGATGGAAACACCAGACAATAAGGAAGAATTGCTTGAAAAAGAAAAAACGGTGGTGTACTATAATGCTATGAGAAAATCAACAGAAAGGGAATATGAGTATGGATTTAGAGCAATGCTACAAGGAACTGGAGGGAGATTATGCAGAGGTCATGCGCAGACTCCGGAAGGAAGAGCTGGTACACCGTTTTTTGATAAAATTCTTAGAAAGCGATGAAGTACAGAGGATTGATGAAGCTTTACAGGAAAGGGATTATGAGAAAGCCTTTGATCTGGTACATACCTTAAAGGGAGAGACCATGACGCTCGGGTTGGGACGGCTGAGCAAATCAAGCATAATTCTGTGCGAACAGCTCCGCTATAAAATATATGGAGAAGAGATGCTGCAGCAATTTAGGGAAGTCAGAATGGATTATCAGAAGACAATTGATATTATCCGGAAATACAGGGATTCACAGCCGTAATTTATGCAGGCAGCCCGCCAGATTGCAAAATGTGTTTCTTGTAGTTTTATGTTATTGTTATTAATGATATAACCATAGGTTATTGTATGAAAAAATATTATTACTTTAAGCCATTTTAGTATTGACAAACAGAACTGATATGCTAGAATAACTGTAATGTGAATGAAAGAAAAAGGATGGTTTTCACATGAGAAAACAGGCATTATCTATTTTAGTAGAGAATACCTCAGGCGTATTAAGTCATATCTCAGGACTTTTCAGCCGGAGAGGATATAACATTGATAGTTTTTCATCTGGTGTAACTGCAGATCCAAGATATACCAGAATAACTATAGTAGCAAGTGGTGACGAGCAGATTTTAGAGCAGATTGAAAAGCAGCTTGCAAAGCTTGAAGATGTACGGGATATTAAAAAATTAGAACCGGGTACATCAGTGACCAGAGAACTGATTCTGGTTAAGATTAAAGCGAAGGATACAGAGCGTCAGGCCATCTTAAGCGTTACCAATATTTTCCATGGCAAGGTGGTTGATGTCACCAACGATTCCATGGTAATTGAACTGACAGGGCATCAGGATAAATTAGATGCATTTATGGATCTGTTACAGGGCTATGAGATATTAGAGCTCGCTAGAACCGGTATCACAGGTTTGACCAGAGGGTCTGCCGATGTTACATATTTAGATTAATCATTAAAACAGGAGGCTGAAAAAATGGCAGCAAAAATTTATTATCAGGAAGATTGTAACCTTTCCTTACTGGATGGTAAGAAAATCGCCATCATTGGTTACGGTAGCCAGGGACATGCACATGCATTAAACTTAAAGGAATCAGGCTGTGATGTCATTATTGGACTTTACAATGGTAGCAAATCCTGGGCAAAAGCAGAAAAACAGGGATTCAAAGTATATACAGCAGCAGAAGCTGCAAAACAGGCTGATATTATTATGATTCTTATCAATGACGAGTTACAGGCTGATATGTATAAGAACGATATCGAGCCAAACCTTGAGCCAGGAAACATGTTAATGTTCGCTCACGGATTTAACATTCATTTCGGATGTATCAAACCACCAAAGGATGTTGACGTAACAATGATCGCTCCTAAGGCACCAGGACATACTGTACGTTCTGAGTATCAGGCTGGAAAAGGAACTCCTTGTCTGGTAGCAGTAGAGCAGGATGCAACCGGTAAAGCACTTGACCTGGCATTAGCATATGGTCTTGGAATTGGTGGAGCAAGAGCAGGACTTCTTGAGACAACCTTCCGTACAGAGACAGAGACAGACCTTTTCGGTGAGCAGGCAGTTCTTTGTGGCGGTGTTTGTGCACTTATGCAGGCTGGTTTTGAAACACTTTGCGAAGCTGGTTATGACCCGAGAAATGCATACTTCGAGTGTATCCATGAGATGAAACTGATTGTTGACTTAATCTACCAGTCAGGATTCGCTGGAATGAGATATTCTATCTCTAACACTGCTGAGTATGGTGATTATATCACAGGACCTAAGATTGTTACTGCTGAGACAAAGAAAGCAATGAAACAGATTTTAACAGATATTCAGGATGGTACTTTTGCAAAAGAATTCTTACTTGATATGTCACCGGCAGGACGCCAGGTACACTTCAAAGCTATGAGAAAGCTTGCTTCTGAGCATCCATCAGAGAAAGTCGGCGAAGAAATTCGTAAACTGTATAGCTGGAACAACGAAGAAGATAAGCTGGTTAACAACTAATCTGATACTTCAAAAAGATGATAAAAAAGCTGTCACAATTGCGGCAGCTTTTTTTACGCGAGTAGCGAGAAAAATCGCATGCTTGCATGCGGATTTGGCGAGCACCGCGATAACTCGAGAAACTCGCAAAGCGTGTTTCTCGTAGCTGACAGGCATTTGTAAGAAACTGACAGTGATGCATCTTATTCGCCCGGATGAAAATTCTGGTAGAAATCAATAAATAATTCCAAGGATTTCGAAGGCTTTAAGGTGTTTTTATAAGCGAAGCCAATTTCACGCTTGTGAATTGGAAAACCAAGTGGAATCTCTAATAACTCTTTATTTGCAAGTTCGTTCTGGACAAATTGGCGGATGACGCAGGCAACACCCAGGTTGGTTTTTGCAAAGTCAATTAAGAGGTCCATCGTAGAGACTTCGATTAAATCTCTGGTCTCGATTTTATTTTCCTGTAAATAATCATCAATATACTGACGGGTCATGTTGTGCTTATCAAGAAGCATCAGTGTAGAATTCTGTAAGATTGCATCGGAAGAAATGCCCCTTGCATTCAATACGTTTAAGTAAGCTTCCGTTGCAACAAAAATATCTTCAATTTCAGCCACATTGCTGAAATTTAAAGTTTTCTGGTTTTCCGGCCTTGCAATCAGACCGATATCAATTTTGTTTTCTTCTAACATCTGTAAGGATTCGTTGGTAGACTGGCATACGATAGAAATATTAATATGCGGATAGCGTTTTGTGAAATCCTTTAAATAAGGCAAAAGCATGTATTTGCAGAGTGTGGAACTGACACCGATTTTTAAGTGGCCGACACCAAGCTCTAAGGAGTTCTTTAATTTATCTTCCCCTAAAGTCAGGGTTTCGAAAGCGGAACTGACATGAGTAAAAAGAAGTTCACCTTCTTCGGTCAGCAATACGCCGCGGGAACTTCGGCGGAAGAGTTCGCAGCCCAGGCTTTCCTCTAGTTTCTGTATGGATTTACTGATGGCAGGCTGGCTGATATAAAGCTCTTTGGCTGCCTTTGATATATTCTGTGTTTTTGCTACGGTATAGAAAATACGGTAACTGGATAAACTCTGCAACATTTATAGATTCCTCCGTGTTTATAACTAAAAATCATAATAAATATGTTTAATATGTATTTCCATTATACCACTAGCTGTGCTATAATAGCAACAGTATAGAAAAAATGATTTAATTTCAGGAGGAATTTCAAATGGGAATGACAATGACACAGAAGATTCTTGCGGCACATGCGGGACTTGATTCTGTTCAGGCTGGCCAGTTGATTGAAGCAGATTTAGACTTGGTATTGGGAAATGATATTACTTCACCGGTGGCTATCCATGAGATAGAGAAAATGAAAGTAGACGGAGTGTTCCATAAGGATAAAATTGCACTGGTTATGGACCACTTTGTACCAAATAAAGACATCAAATCTGCACAGCATTGTAAATGCGTCAGAGAGTTTGCATGCAAAAACGAAATCACCAACTACTTTGATGTAGGAGAAATGGGTATCGAACATGCACTTCTTCCGGAAAAAGGACTGACTGTTGCAGGAGATGTTATTATCGGAGCAGATTCACATACCTGTACATATGGAGCATTGGGAGCATTTTCCACCGGTGTTGGAAGTACTGATATGGCGGCAGGAATGGCAACCGGAAAAGCATGGTTTAAAGTACCATCCGCAATTAAATTCAATATTACAGGAAAACCAGCACCATGGATTAGCGGTAAAGATGTTATTTTACATATCATCGGAATGATTGGTGTGGATGGAGCATTATATAAGTCTATGGAATTCGTAGGTGATGGTATCCGGTATCTTTCCATGGATGACCGTTTTACCATTGCAAATATGGCAATTGAAGCCGGTGGAAAGAACGGAATCTTCCCGGTAGACGAGAAAGCAGAAGCATATATGAAAGAGCATTCCAAGCGCCCTTATAAAGTATATGAAGCAGATGAGGATGCTGTATATGATGAGGAGTATACCATTGACCTTAGTACACTTCGCCCAACCGTAGCATTTCCACATCTTCCGGAAAATACAAAGACCATTGATGAAGTAGGCGACATTACTATTGATCAGGTAGTAATCGGTTCCTGTACGAATGGAAGATTAGATGACCTTAAGATTGCAGCTTCTATCCTGAAAGGAAAGAAAGTAAAGAAAGGTTTACGTGTAATCGTAATTCCTGCAACCCAGCAGATTTATCTGGATGCCATGGAAGCCGGATATATCAGAACCTTTATTGAAGCAGGTGCTATTGTCAGCACACCGACCTGCGGACCTTGCCTTGGTGGCTATATGGGAATCCTTGCTGAGAATGAAAGATGCGTATCTACAACCAACCGTAACTTTGTGGGACGTATGGGACATGTGGATTCGGAAATTTATCTGGCAAGCCCGGCAGTTGCAGCAGCAAGTGCAATTACAGGAAAGATTTCCAGCCCGGAAGAAGTATAGGAGGATTAGAACATGAAAGCAGCAGAAGGAAAAGTATTTAAATTCGGTGACAACGTAGACACAGATGTTATTATACCGGCAAGATATCTGAATTCTTCCGACCCTAAGGAACTTGCCTTACATTGTATGGAAGATATTGATAAGGAATTCGTAAATAAAGTATCTGCAGGAGATATTATTGTAGCGGAGAAGAACTTTGGATGCGGTTCATCCAGAGAACATGCACCAATTGCAATTAAAGCCGCTGGTGTAAGCTGCGTCATAGCAGAGACTTTTGCACGTATTTTCTATCGTAATGCAATCAATATCGGACTTCCGATTATTGAATGTAAGGAAGCAGCTTTGGAAATCAAAGCAGGAGATGAGGTAGAGGTAAATTTTGATACTGGTGTCATTACCGACAAGACCACTGGAAAGAGTTTCCAGGGTCAGGCATTCCCACCATTTATGCAGAAGATTATCGATTGCGAGGGACTGGTAAATTACATCAATCAGAAATAGCAGAAAGTGTAGAAAGATAATTGATATATTTTGGAGAGATTTTAAGATTAGTATAAATTTCTGCATATTCTCTAGCGGATAACTCTGTAATATAGTTTTCTTCAAAATTCTTATGAATACCGGCTGCCTTTGCCAGATCAACAGCTTTGTTGTAGGCAATGGCAGCTTTTTCTTCGGAAGAATAAGTGCCAATGGAATAATTGCCATTGATATGGATAAAAGCCTGATAACGGAGGAGTCCGTTGTGCTCTGTTTGGGCAACTCCACGGTAGCGGTTAATGACAATAATATTGGCGTAGCTGTAATCGAAGGGGTTACCATTGGCGAAAGTGTAATCTACATCCAGTACCGCATGATTACGGACTCCATAGCGGGAGAGAATCCCGGTCTGCATGCCGTATTCATTTACAAAAAGCCGGCCACCACGCTGCATAATCTTGTGGCTGGAATAAAAGAATAAATCATCAATATCAAATTTATATTCCGTCTGTGGTGCGAGAAAATAGAGAAAATAATTCTGCTTCAGATAAATCGGATTCTTGATATAGACGCCATTGTCACGGAAATTTAAAAGTGTAATGGCTTTGGTAAAATCTAAAAGTTTAATATATGCGGTATAATTTTCCAGTGTGATTTCAGACACAGAAATTAGAGAAGTTCCCTCTTTATAGGCAAGATGGGCTTCTTCTTCCGTTGGAAAGCTTCCAAGACTAATATGTTTTCTTTTATAGGTAAGGCTGGAACGGTAGTAGATGGTCCCGTCTTTTGTTTTGGCTGAAAAAGCACCGGAAAGCATGGTAAATCCTCACATTCTAAAATTCTTAGTTACAAATCATCTGTAAGAAGCTGCCGGTGGCGAGTTCTTACGGTAAGTATCACTTTGAGTATAACATTTTTAGGAAAGCATGAAAACAGGAAAATATCAAACTTTTGAAATGAAAAATATGCTATGATGCCAATATATATTGGAAATTGCAAGGATATAAAAATTCGTGGAAATATCAGGAATATTTGGCGGCGTTATTGGAATAGTGATATGATTGCAGGTGGAAAGGAGCAATTCGTTGAAGCAGGAAAATACAAGAAAGAAATATCAATTAAAAAACTGGCTAAAAGCAGGGATGATTCTGTTACTGGTATGCCTTGGAGGGTTATATTTTTTTAAGACATCCGAACGGTTTCAAAAAAGTGATGAAGTAAAGATAACATTAAAGCATGATAATTTCTTTGATGACAGTGTAGCAGGGATATTGGAGGATCTGGATAATGAAATCGGGCTTCCTAAGAAAATTTATCTGGTGAACCATTTTAATGTGACTTTCTATGCTACCGGAGAAATTGCTGCAATAGATACATTTTTCTATGGTGAGGATGAGAATGGAGAAACTAGAACCTATCTTGTGGACTATAACCGGAAGAAAAGCAGCAAAATGACAGTTTACATCAATAATTATGCCAAGACAGATTATGAAGAAAATATGTGCCTGACACCGCTTTTTGAACTGTTGGGAAATATAAAGGTGAAAGAACGGGTAGATAGCTGGGCAGAAGAAACAAAGAGCCATACCTTTGGAATAAGTTATTCTGGGAAAAGAGCCTTTACCAGTGCAGATAGCCTGCAGGTGATAAATGCAGAAAATGCAGATATAGATGGAACTGCAGATACAAATGAAAATTCAATTTTAAGCCAGTTGGAATATGGCGGAGAAGTTACAGGTTTTGCAGTTACATTTTCTGCTGGTGGCGAAGAAAATACAGGTGAAATTATAACTTATATCATAAATCCAAAATATACCAGTGCTGCAGTGTTAGCCCAGCAAAACCGGCAGGAGCAGATTGATGAAGCAAAAAACGGTGCTGGAAATGACACAACGGATAACAATGGGAATGCAGACACCAATGCCGTAGCCGGCAATGATGGCAATGATGAGGAAGAGAGCGGAGATGGCACTCCGTGGACAGAAAACAGGGAAGATGGAAGCGTGTACTTTTTTTTAGATGACAATACCGGTTATCGTCTGTTGGTGGCGGATGCTGCTGCCGGCAGCCGTTTTTATGAGCTTGAAATGACAAAGGACGGCGGGCAGAGCTGGAATCAGAAAAATGCAGATCCGTTTGATGGAAATATTGGTGTGGCAGAAGGAATAGAATTCTATAATGAAAATCTGGGCGTTATCGGATTGGCTGGAGCGTCAGGTGATTATTCCACACTTTATCTGACACAGGATGGCGGGAAAACATTTTCCATGATTGAACTTTCCATGGATGAAGTGACAGAACTTCCGGACACGGCAGCAGAGTATGGATTTTCCATATCAGACTATGATTATTGCAAGATGCCACAGCAGAAAGATGGAAAACTTATAATAAAAGTAATATCTGCTATGGGTGAAAACGATGGAATTCTTTTTGAATCCATAGATAGTGGGAATACATGGAATTATTCTGGGATAAGTTATTGACAGTAAACTGCAGGTTCTTATATAATGAAAGACAGAACAAATTTTATGCAGAGAGCAAAAGAGGGACAAAAAATGGATTTGATTTACACAAGTACAAGAAACTCAGATGAAAAGGCAACAGCTTCACAGGCAATTTTAAAGGGTCTTGCAGGAGACGGTGGTTTATTTGTGCCGGATTCATTACCAAAGCTTGACGTTGATATGGATACCCTGTCAAAAATGAGCTATCAGGAGACTGCTTACGAGGTAATGAAGCTTTTCTTAACAGACTTTACAGAAGAAGAATTAAAGCATTGTATCAATAGTGCATATGATTCTAAATTTGATACAGAAGAGATTGCTCCGTTAGTAGATGCAGACGGTGCATATTATCTGGAGCTTTTTCATGGAGCTACGATAGCATTTAAGGATATGGCATTATCCATTCTGCCTTATCTTATGACAACTGCTGCAAAGAAAAATCATGTAAAGAATGAAATTGTTATTTTAACAGCAACTTCTGGTGATACCGGAAAAGCTGCTTTAGCAGGATTTGCAGACGTTCCTGGTACTAAGATTATTGTATTCTATCCAAAGAATGGTGTCAGCCCGATTCAGGAGAAGCAGATGGTTACCCAGAAAGGGGCAAATACACATGTAGTTGGTATTCATGGTAACTTTGACCAGGCACAGACCGGCGTTAAGAAAATGTTTTCTGATAAAGAACTGGCAGAATTAATGGACAAAGCCGGATATCAGTTTTCCTCTGCTAACTCCATTAATATCGGACGTCTTGTTCCTCAGATTGTTTATTATGTATATGCATATGCAAAATTATATGAAAATGGTGCAATTGCAAAAGATGAAAAGATTAATGTTGTAGTTCCAACCGGTAACTTCGGAAATATCTTAGCAGCTTTCTATGCAAAGAACTTAGGACTTCCGATTGCAAAATTAATCTGTGCTTCCAATGAGAACAAAGTATTATTTGACTTCTTCTCAACCGGAACCTATGACAGAAACCGTGAATTTGTACTAACTTCTTCTCCATCCATGGATATACTGATTTCCAGCAACTTAGAGCGTCTGATTTATCGTATTGCCGGAAATGATGCAGAGAAAAATGCTGAATTCATGCGTGCATTAACAGAAGAGGGCAGATATATGATTACCGATGAGATGCGTGCCCAGCTTGCTGACTTCTATGGCAATTACACCACAGAGGAAGAAACAGCAGAAGTAATCCGTGACCTCTATGAGAAGACCGGCTATGTGATTGATACACATACTGCTGTAGCAACCGGTGTATACCACAAATATGTAAAAGAGACCGGTGATAATACCAAGACTGTTATTGCATCAACAGCAAGCCCGTTCAAGTTTACCAGAAGCGTAATGGATGCCATCGATAAAGAAAAATATGATTCCATGACTGATTTTGAACTGGTAGATGAGTTAAGCAAGATTGCAAATGTAACAGTTCCACAGGCAATTGAAGACATCCGCAGTGCAGAAGTACTTCATAAGACAGAATGCGATGTAGAAGATATGCCTAAGACGGTAAAAGCATTTTTAAATATCTAAATGCTTATGTAAAACATAGAGAATCTGCTACCGGCAGTTTCTTATGGATACAAGGTAACAAAACCCTGTCAGAGAAATCTGACAGGGTTTCGTTTATGTAAATAAAATGTAAAGGTTTAAGATTAGATTTCCATTAGGAAGTGAATGGTTCCAAATGGGAAAATAATTGGAAATACATAAATCTTAGTGGCATTTGTAAGCGTTTCTTCCTCATGAACTTCCGGAGGACATAAGTTTAATTCCAGGGAAAATTCATTAGACATATTTACATTAAATAATCCATTGTGAAGATTTAAGAAATCTTCGATAGAAGCTTTTACATACTCATCGAATTCATGGAATTCTTCTTTGGCATAACGGGATGCAAAAGCAATTGCAACAGATTTACTCATGTCTACACCAGAATTGAAAGAAAGTAAACCTTCATCTTTCTGGGTAACACAATAGTTGGTCATATACTCGGATTTCATCAGTGGATTTAATGGTGTAAAATCCTTTCCGATGAAACGAACGATATCATTAAAGAGAAGATTAAGGTATGCAACAATCTTTCCTGACATATCAGAATTATCAAAATGGAAGAATTTATGAATCAGCTTTTCAACCATATCATTCTGTTCGTTAGCAACATTTAAATCATCAATTTCATTACTTGCCTGATATTCTGCAAGTAATTCCTCAAACTGACTGTTGGTAAGCAGTCCGTCTTCAATCAAAATCTGACCTAAAAGCAGGTAGTCTGGTTTCTGCGAGGAGAGTAATTTGTCAACCTGTTCCTTTGTAAGATATCCGCCTTCGATTGCAATTTCACCAAATTTCTTGTCTTCATGGGTCTGACGGCATACAATAGCGTCAACCTGGGAAGCATTTAATAATCCGGCATGAATTGCCAGAGTACCTAATTTCAGATAGGAAGAGGACTGCCTCTCTAATGCATCTACCAGTTTATCCGCAGGAACAGCACTTTTGCTTAAAAGAAAATTACCAAAAAACTGTGTATACATAATTATCTCCCTTCAAAATAATTCTTCAGTACCCGCTCAATCTGTTCAACATTCAACGGTTTCTGGATAAAGTCCTTTGCACCGGCTTCAATTGCATTCTTTAACTGAGCCTGTGTACCAACAGAAGATACGATAATAATAACCGCTTTCGGGTCAGATTCTCTAATTTCTTTTACAGCGGCAATACCATCTTTTACAGGCATAACAATATCAAGAAAAACGATATCAGGTTTATCGGATTTGAATTTGTCAATTGCTTCCTGACCATTTGCTGCCTCAACAAAAGTTGTACCACCATACTGCGCAATAATGTCTTTTAACTGTTTTCTTGCAAGAATGGAGTCATCTCCAATCAGGATTTTTGCTTCGTCTAATTTCATATATAATCCCTCCAAATACAACTAGAATAATTAGAACATATTAATATACTACAATAGTTGACCAAAAGTTTCAATGGCTTTTTCGATAAAATTCGTGGTTTTGCATAAAAAACAAATAAGAATAGAAGGTTATATGATAAATATGTTCACATAGCAATGTAAAGTGTGGTAAGATAAATCAGAGTCAGGAAAAAAGAGTAAAAGAGGTTACATATTATGAAAGTAAACTGGAATTTAGTAGTAGATGTTGTAGTAGCACTGGTAGGTATCTATGTTCTTATGAATGGCATATGGATGAAAAGTACCGGAAAGACAAGCAGCCTTCTGGCAACGCCGGAGGAATTAAAGAAATGTAAACATCCGGAGAAGATAAGAGAAGAAGTAACACCGAAAATGCTTCTTTGCGGAGCACTGGCATTAGTATATGGCATTGTGACGGCATTGGGTGAGACCATCTTTAAACTGCCGATTATTATTAAATCAGGAATCCTTCTGCTGCTGGTGTTATCTTGTCTGTTTTTGGTCAGTACATTAAAGAATGCCAGAGAGAAGTATTTATAAAAAATATTTACTTATAATAATTTACAAAAAACTGTAGTTTATATCTGGAAAAGATACCGGATAAGAACTACAGTTTTTTGTGTCTAAGCATTCCGTAAGAAGCTGCAGGTGGCAGAAGCTTGCGGTTTAACGTTTGTCAATCGGAACATATTCTTTGCGTTCACCGATGTTACGATATGCAGGACGCATAATTTTTCCGTTCTGGGAAAGCTCCTCTAAGCGGTGGGCACTCCAGCCGGCAATTCTTGCAATTGCAAAAATTGGTGTATAGAGTTCTAACGGAAGGTCAAGCATATGATAAACAAATCCGCTGAAGAAGTCTACGTTTGGACTTACACCTTTATAGATTTTACGCTCTTTGGCGATGATTTCCGGTGCAAGACGTTCTACTAAAGAGTAGAGTGCAAATTCTTTTTCATATCCCTTTTCCTGGGAAAGCTTTTCCACAAAACCGCGGAAGATGACTGCTCTTGGGTCGGAAAGAGAATATACTGCATGACCCATTCCATAGATAAGACCGGCATGGTCAAAAGCTTTTTTATGAAGAAGTGCAGTAAGATATTTACCTACTTCGTCTTCGTCTGTCCAGTCTTTTACAGTGCGTTTCATATCTTCAAACATCTGAACTACTTTGATATTGGCACCACCATGTTTCGGCCCCTTCAGGGAACCAAGGGATGCTGCAATAACAGAATAAGTATCGGTTCCGGAAGAAGATACCAGATGGGTAGTAAAGGTAGAGTTATTTCCACCACCATGCTCCATATGTAAGATTAATGCGATATCTAAAAGCTTTGCCTCTAATGGGGTATATTTACTGTCTGGCCGCAGAATATGAAGAATTGTTTCTGCAGTAGATAATTCCGGCTGTGGGGTATGAATATAAAGGCTGGCACCATCATGATAATGGCGGTAAGCCTGATAACCATATACAGAAAGCAGTGGGAATAAGCTGATAAGCTGCAAACACTGTCTCAATACATTAGGAAGTGAAATATCATCGGCACGGTCATCATAGGAATAAAGTGTAAGCACACTTCGTGCCAGTGTATTCATCATATCTTTGCTTGGAGCTTTCATAATAATATCACGTACAAAGCTGGTTGGAAGTGTACGGTATTCGGAAAGCAGTCCACAGAAGTTTTTCAACTGTTCTTTGGTTGGAAGCTCACCAAACATCAGAAGATAAGCACATTCCTCAAATCCAAAATGGCTGTCCGGTGCAATTCCTTTTACTAAATCTTTTACATTATAGCCACGGTAATAAAGTTCGCCCTCAGATGGAATGTATTCTCCATTTACCAGCTTGGTAGAGCATACATCAGAAATGTGTGTAAGTCCTACCAGAACACCCTTTCCATTTAAATCACGAAGACCACGGTTAACATTATATTTCGTATATAATTCAGAAGGAATGATGGATGATGCGGAGCATTTATTCGCAAGTTCCATTATTTCCGGTGTGATTTCATAAAAACGTCCTGTCATATTGTTCCTCCTCTTTTAATTATTTTAATATGTTATCATATTTCGGTTGTAGAAAACAAGAAAAAAGCGTAAATTTTAAAGAAAGTTTAAAATTGTTTTCTAAAAAATTTAGAATTATAGGAAGATAGTACTAATGTAAAAATGTTCTCTGATAAAACGTTTTTTGCTGGATAAATTACAGAATATATATTACAATTAAAAAAAATACCGGAGGTACAAAATGGAAAAAGAAGAATTATATCGTTATGTGGATCATACTGCGTTAAAAGCCTTTACCACATGGAAGGACATAGAAAAATTATGTGAAGAAGCAATAAAATACCATACCGCATCGGTTTGTATCCCAAGTTGTTACATCAGCCGGGTAAAAGAAACTTACGGCGATAAAATCAAAATCTGTACCGTAGTAGGATTTCCGTTAGGATATGCGAACACTGAAGGAAAGCTGGCAGAGACAAAGAAAGCATTGGAAGACGGCGCAGACGAAATTGATATGGTAATTAATATCTGCGATGTAAAGAATGGGGCATATCATAAAGTAGAAGAGGAAATCCGTCTTTTAAAAGAGGTAACAGGAGGTAGGATCTTAAAGGTTATTATCGAAACCTGTTATCTTACAAAAGAAGAAAAGATTGCCATGTGCCATGCGGTAACCAATGCCGGAGCAGATTTTATCAAGACATCTACCGGATTTGGAACGGCAGGTGCTACCATGGAAGATGTATTATTAATGAAAGAACACATTGGAGCAGAGGTTAAGATTAAGGCGGCCGGAGGAATCCGTACCAAAGAAGATATGGAAAATTATATTAAGGCAGGCTGTTCACGGCTTGGCACAAGTTCTGCCGTTGATATTCTGGGATAGCAGATATTAAGAGCAATGAAGAATGATAAGATAATGAAAAAAATTTGTAAAACAGAAATAATTTAGAAAAGGTGAGTGTCATGGAGACGGACAAAAGACAATTATTAGAAGCGGCAAAAGAAGCCAAAAAATATTCCTATGCACCGTATTCCAATTTTCATGTAGGTGCAGCCCTTTATTGTAAGGATGGCAGTATCTATACCGGATGTAATATTGAAAATGCAGCCTTTACGCCCACGAACTGTGCGGAGCGAACAGCTGTCTTTAAGGCAGTATCCGAAGGGAAAAAAGAATTTTTAGCTATTGCTGTAGTGGGAGACAGGGAAGAACCGCTTACACCTTGCGGTGTCTGCCGGCAGGTGCTGACAGAATTTGTAGATGGAAGCACATTTGAGGTAATTATGGAAGATGGAGCTGGCGGTATCAAAGTTATGAAATTAGAAGAGCTTTTTCCGGCATCCTTTTCACCGAAAGATCTGCAATCATAAATTGTTCCACAATTTGACAGGAATTTTACATTGAAAAGCAACACATATTAGAGTATAATAACAATTACAAAAAGCAGATAGTTTTATGCCTGGGATGTTCGACACGCCTGTTATTTTGAACCTACATTTACTTTAAACGGGATTCCAATATCTCCAATAGGATGTCAGGCCTCCGTTTGCAGTGGAAGGCAGAGTATTGGTTGAGGTTACCCACCTAGCTTTGCTAGGAGTCAAAATACAGGAAACGGCATTTTGGGTATATTTGCTAAAGATAAGGTATGAATAGACGAAAGAATCTTTGTGTACAAAAGAATCATAAGGTACGGAAGATAAACATATAGTATACCAAAGAAGCATGTTTACAAAAGAACCGAAAATACAAAAGAGAAAAAAGAAGCTGCTGAAAAGCAGCTTCTTTTCTGCAACAGGCAATAAAGGAGTTATTATGCGAAAAGTGAAAAGTAAAAAAAGTAATTATCTGTTGCTGTTTTGTGGAGCACTTCTGGTTCTTATACTGGTGGTTCTGATAACGGATACAAAAGGGGAGAAAAATGGATATTCCGAACAATGTGTTTATCGGAATGAGATTCCCTCCCTGCTGCAGTTTACTTATTATTCCAAGGACGAATGGGCTGAGAAACTGCCGCAACAGGGAACACTTACCTATGATGATGTAAGTGGCATTCTGGAATTGCTTCATTTAAAAGAATATATTCCTTTGGATGATTCGAAAAAAAACATTGACCGGGCAGTCTGGTTTGCTATATATGATGAAATTTTAAGTTATCTTGATACCGATACGTCTGTCTTAAAAAAGGACATTCTTGTATTGAAAAAAGAAAAAAAGCAGCTTACCACACAGGATGGCATTTATGCCATTACATCCAATCTAAAGTGGTATCAGAAGCTTCACAGTTATGGTGTTTATCTGTTAGAGGATAAAGTAATCGGGGTCGCCGCAAAGGATAAAGAAGATGTGGCATTGAAAAATGCCTATCTCATTTCAAATATAGAAGGAAATCTTACATTTCTTTATCAGGGAACAGAATACCAGCTGCCGGTTGATACCGATGAAGAATTATCAAATGTCGTAGCAGATATTTTTTTCAGTGAAAAAGAGATACATAAAATCAGCCGGAAGGAAGATACCATTACCGGAAAGCTGATATCAAAAACAGATACCGCAATGGAGATTAAGGGATATGGACAAGTTGCGATAGATGAAGCCATGAAAATATATGCAACTTATGATGGAATCCGGGAAGTCTCCATGGATGCGCTGATGCTGGAAAATATGGAAATTACATTTGTAGTGGCAGAAAAACAGATCTGCGCCATTCTTTTGACAGAGCCTGCTAAAATAGAAAACATCCGTGTTTTGTTATTAGACAATGATAATATGTTCCGTTCTGATGTATCATTGGTATCGGATGTGCCGGTGCATCTTTATTATGGAGAAACGGAAACTGTATTAGAAGCAGGAAGCGTGATTACAGCATCCTGTTATGCCAATATACTGACAACATCGTCTGTTTCATTAGTCGCAGAGGATGGCACATCGCCATTCTATTTTACTGACAATCAGGGCAATCGCATATCTCCGGCTTATGCAGGCAGCATGGAGCTTCGTATGTATCCGGAAGGATATACCGTGGTAAATGTAGTGGATTTAGAATCCTATGTAAAGGGCGTTATCCCAAGTGAGGTTCCATCTTCTTATGGAATGGAAGCCTTAAAAGCACAGGCTGTCTGTGCCAGAAGCTATGCTTATATCCAGATGATGCACAATAAATATGAAGCTTATGGAGCACATGTAGATGACAGTGTGAATTTTCAGGTGTATAATAAGCAGAATCAGACGCCGGAAACGGTAGCTGCGGTAGATGAGACGAAAGGTCAGGTACTTTCTTATAAAGGTGATATTATAGAGACTTATTATTATTCCACATCCTATGGACATACCGGAGATTACGAAGCCTGGAATCTTGATAAAGATGCTTATGGTTATTTGCAGGGCGTCTGGGTGCGCAGTGAAGAAAATCCCATTGATTTATCGGATGAAAAAAGCTTCTTGGATTATATCAGTAACGTAGACAGTGCCTGCTATGAATCGGATTTGAAATATTTCCGTTGGAATACTGTGCTTGATTTCCAGGGAAAAGATGAGACATTGCTTCATACGATAGCCGATAGAAAAGAGCACCAGCCGGAGGCAATTAGTTATTATAAAGATGCATCTAAGACGGAAACAACAGACAGTTGCAGTAACTTTGGCTCATTGCAGGCAATAAATGTGGTAAAACGCAATCAGAGTGGTGTTATTTTAGAACTGGAACTTGAATTCCAGAATGGTGCAGTCAGCGTACAGTCCGAATATAATATGCGTGCAATTTTGGGCTGTGGTATTACGAATATTAACCTTTTGGATGGAAGCAGTGTGGAAATGAGTATTCTGCCCAGTGCTTATATCAGTATACAGGCAAAAGGGGATGGAACTTATGCAGTCCTTGGCGGTGGTTACGGTCATGGCATTGGCATGAGCCAGAATGGGGCACAAAAGCTTTGCGGGCAGGGCTTTGATTATAAAAGGATATTAAATTATTTTTATCAGGATACAGAACTGACTGAGTTATATCAGCCACAAAATATGACGAAGGAAGAAGGGGGTGCATAAGTTTGCTCTGGAAACTGATTGGAAATGTAAAATCATTTTTAGATAAATGTAAACGGGATAATATCAATGCATTTGCAGCACAGGCAGCATTTTTTATCCTCTTATCCAGTATCCCGTTTCTTATGGTGTTCAGTTCCCTTTTGCAGTACACGCCGGTAACGGAAGGGATGATTTTGCAGATTGTAAATGAAACAATGCCTGAATATATTGCGCCGTTCCTGGTAAATATTATCAATGAAGTCTATACCAAATCCTTTGGAATTGTATCGATTGCAGCCATCGCAGCAGTGTGGTCGGCAGCCAAGGGTGTGCAGTATATGGCAAATGGGTTGAATGTGGTAAATGATATTGTGGAGACCAGAAACTGGTTTGTTCTCCGTTTCTGGGCGATTATTTATACCATTGTATTTGTCATTGCTATTGTAATCTCGCTGGTATTACTGGTATTTGGCAAATCATTAGAACATCTTCTGGTGAAACATATTCCGATAATGACACATATTGTAAGCCTTATATTTGAACGTGGAAGCCTTATTATGATACTGGTGTTAGTCATTCTCTTTGTAGTGATTTTTACATTGATACCAAACCGTAAGGCAACCTTTCGTTCCCAGCTTCCGGGCGCAGTACTTTGTGCCATTGCCTGGTGTGTGTTTTCTGCCGGATTATCTATCTATGTGAATTATTTTAATGGATTTTCCATGTATGGAAGCCTGACTACATTGGTATTAATTATGTTGTGGATGTATTTTTGCATGTATATCCTGATGTTATGTGCGGAATTCAATGTGGTATTCGACGAATATATTGCAGGATTCATACAGCAGAAGAAGGAACGGAAACGGGATAAAAAATAACTTGAAGTTTTAGAAACACTGTGATATTATAACATTTAGTGAAAAAGTAAAGGGCAATGAAAGTGTTCAGTAGGTTATTGTACTTTTTAAAGAGAGAGGAAATCATCGGCTGAAAGTTTCCTTAAGGTAAGGCAGTAATTGAATTTCGCACGGAAGCTGCACAGGTGAATGTTAGTAGTCTGTGACGTGATACGCGTTAAGTATTTATAAGTGTCTAATGATTTAGAAATCAGGGTGGTACCGCGGAGTAATTTCGTCCCTATGGGAAGAAAATGCTTCGCGTTTTTTTTACGTGAAAAATTCGCAAAGCGTGTTTCTCGTAGTTTATTTATGAATGAAATAAAATGATAGAAGGAGATATTATTATGAAAGAAAAGCTGCAGAAAATCAGGGAAGAGGCAATTCATCAGATTGAATCATCCGGCGAACTTGGCAAACTGAATGATGTCAGAGTTGCATTTCTCGGAAAGAAAGGTGAACTCACCGCAGTATTAAAAGGAATGAAGGATGTTGCACCGGAGGACAGACCTCTGGTAGGACAGCTGGTAAACGAGACCAGGGAAGCTATTGAAAAGAAATTAGATGAGACAAAGCAGAAATTAGAAGCTGCCCAGATGGAACTGAAATTAAAACATGAAGTAATTGATGTTACACTTCCGGCTAAAAAGAACCGTGTCGGCCATCGTCATCCGAATACCATTGCATTGGAAGAAGTAGAGCGTATCTTTACCGGTATGGGCTATGAAGTAGTGGAAGGACCGGAAGTAGAATATGATTATTATAACTTTGAAGCGTTAAATATTCCTGCAAATCATCCTGCAAAAGACGAGCAGGATACGTTCTATATTAATGATAAAATCGTGCTTCGTACCCAGACTTCACCGGTACAGGTCCGTGTCATGGAAAAAGGCAAGCTGCCAATCCGCATGATTGCACCGGGAAGAGTATTCCGTGCAGATGAAGTAGATGCAACCCATTCACCTTCCTTCCATCAGATAGAAGGAATGGTAATTGATAAGAATATTACATTTGCAGATTTAAAGGGAACGCTGCAGGAGTTTGCAGCCCGTCTGTTCGGACCGGAAACCAAAGTAAAATTCCGTCCGCATCACTTCCCATTTACAGAGCCAAGTGCAGAGATGGATGTCACCTGCTTTAAATGTGGCGGTAAAGGATGCCGTTTCTGTAAGGGAGAAGGATGGATTGAAATCTTAGGCTGTGGAATGGTTCATCCGAAGGTGCTTCGTATGAGCGGTATTGATCCGGAAGAATATTCAGGATTTGCATTCGGAGTTGGTCTTGAGCGTATTGCTTTATTGAAATATGAAATTGATGATATGCGTCTCTTGTATGAGAATGATGACCGTTTCTTAAGACAGTTTTAATGAACAGGGAAGTTGAAGGGACATGCTTCCTGTAGTCGGAAAGAAAAGAACACAGTAGAGAGTTGATAGAAGGAGAAACAATATGAATACATCATTAAAATGGATAGAAGCTTTGGTTCCGGGACTTAATGTAGATGCACAGGAATATACCGATGCAATGATTCTGTCCGGTTCAAAAGTAGAATTTTACAAGAAAATGGATGCCGATTTAGAGAAAATCGTCGTTGGACAGATTAAGAAAATCGAGCCGCATCCGGATGCTGATAAGTTAATCATCTGTCAGGTAGATGTGGGAACAGGTGAGGACATCCAGATTGTAACCGGTGCTCCGAATGTAAAAGAAGGAGATAAAGTTCCGGTTGTATTAGATGGCGGACGTGTTGCCGGTGGACATGATGGAAAGATGACAGAAGGCGGCATCAAAATTAAAAAAGGTAAATTAAGAGGAATTGAGTCCAATGGAATGATGTGCTCCATTGAAGAACTTGGTTCTACCCGTGATATGTATCCGGAAGCTCCGGAATATGGTATCTACATCTTCGCAGAGGATGAGGTAAAACCGGGTGATGATGCAATTAAAGCATTAGGCCTTGATGATACTATTGTGGAATATGAGATTACAAACAACCGTGTAGACTGTTTCTCAATCCTTGGAATTGCCAGAGAAGCAGCAGCAACCTTTAAGAAAGAATTTGTACCGCCGGTTGTAACTGAGACCGGAAATGATGAGGATGTCAATGACTATATTAAAGTAAATGTAGTAGACAAAGAATTATGTCCTCGTTATACCGCCCGTGTGGTAAAGAATATTAAGATTGCTCCATCACCAAAGTGGATGCAGCGCAGACTTGCAGCCCAGGGAATCCGTCCAATCAATAACATTGTGGACATTACCAACTATGTTATGGAAGAATACGGACAGCCGATGCATGCATATGACTGGGATACCATCGAGGGAAAAGAGATTGTTGTAAGACGTGCCGGAAAAGGCGAATTATTTACAACTTTGGATGGTCAGGAGCGTTCTTTGGATGAAAACGTTCTGATGATTTGTGATGGCAGGAAAGCAATCGGTATTGCAGGTATTATGGGTGGCGAGAATTCCATGATTACAGACAATGTAAAAACCATGCTTTTTGAAGCTGCATGCTTCGATGGAACCAATATCCGCCTTTCCGGTAAGAAAATCGGGCTTCGTACCGATGCGTCTTCCAAATTTGAAAAAGGTCTGGATCCGAACCTTGCTATGGAAGCTATGAACAGAGCCTGCCAGTTAATCGAAGAATTAGGCGCTGGTGAAGTAGTTGGCGGAGCCATTGATATTTACGAGAATAAGAAAGAAGGCAGACGGATTCCTTTTGAACCGGAGAAATATAATAAATTATTAGGAACCAATATTAAGCCGGAAGAAATGCTTTCCTATTTTAAACGTCTGGAATTAGGTTATGATAAAGAAACCAATGAAGTATTAGTTCCATCCTGGAGACAGGACTTAGAGTGTGATGCAGACCTTGCAGAAGAGGTAGCAAGATTCTTTGGTTATGCAAACATTCCAACAACCCTGCCAAGCGGAGAAGCTACTACCGGAATGTTATCCTATAAATTAAGAATCGAAGCAATTGCAAGAGAAATTGCAGAGTTCTGCGGTTTTTCACAGGGTATGAATTATTCCTTCGAAAGCCCGAAGGTATTTGATAAATTATTACTTCCGGAAGATTCACCATTACGCCAGACCGTAACAATTTCCAATCCTTTGGGAGAAGATTTCAGTATTATGCGTACCACATCCTTAAATGGAATGCTGACATCTTTATCAACCAACTACAACAGAAGAAATAAAGATGTACGTCTCTATGAATTAGGCAACATTTATCTGCCAAAGAGTGTACCGGTAACGGAACTTCCGGACGAGAGAATGCAGTTTACCCTTGGTATGTATGGTGAAGGTGATTTCTTTACCATGAAGGGAGTGGTAGAAGAATTCTTCTATAAAGTTGGAATGACGATGAAAGCTGAATATGATCCGAAGTCCGGAAGACCTTATCTGCATCCGGGCCGTCAGGCAAACATTGTATATGATGGTAAAGTAGTTGGTTACTTAGGAGAGGTTCATCCGATTGTAGCTGCTAATTACAATATCAAAGATAGAGTATACGTTGCAGTGATTGATATGCCATCTATTATGGATGAAACAACCTTTGACCGTAAATACGAAGGTATTGCCAAATTCCCGGCAGCAACCCGTGATATCAGTATGGTTGTTCCAAAAGAGATTCTTGCAGGAGATATCGAAAAAGTATTCGACAGCAAGGGCGGCGCTTACTTAGAAAGCTACACACTGTTCGATATTTATGAAGGAGCCCAGATTAAACCGGGTTATAAATCTATTGCTTATTCACTGACCTTCCGTGCAAAGGATAAGAACTTAGAGGAAGCAGATTTAAGCGGAGCAATGAACCGCATTGTAAAAGCATTAGAAGCAATGAAGATTGAACTGAGAGCTTAGAAATAGAGGAAAGAAACATGGATGTAAAAGCTTTTGATTACGATTTACCGGAGGAACTGATTGCGCAGGATCCTCTGGAGGATCGTTCCAGTTCCAGACTCATGGTCTTGGATAAGAAAACAGGAGATATTGAACATAAAATATTCCGTGATGTAGTAGATTATCTGCAGCCGGGAGACTGTCTTGTGTTAAATAATACCAAGGTTATTCCGGCAAGACTGTTTGGAGTCAAAGAGGGAACGGAAGCCAAAATAGAGATTCTTCTTTTAAAGAGAAAAGAAAATGATATCTGGGAAACACTGGTAAAACCGGGAAAGAAATGTAAGCCTGGTGTTAAGATTTCTTTTGGAGAGGGACTTTTGACCGGAGAAGTCTTAGAGGTCGTAGAAGATGGTAACCGGCTGATTCAGTTTCACTATGATGGAATCTTTGAAGAGATTTTAGACCAGCTTGGTCAGATGCCATTGCCGCCTTATATTACCCATCAGTTAAAGGATAAGAACCGTTATCAGACAGTATATGCCAAATATGATGGTTCTGCCGCTGCCCCAACAGCGGGACTTCATTTTACACCGGAATTATTACAGCAGATTCGTGATATGGGCATAGATATAGCAGAAGTTACCCTTCATGTGGGACTTGGTACTTTCCGTCCGGTAAAAGTAGATACCATCGAAGAGCATCATATGCATTCGGAATTCTACCGGATCGAACAGTCGGAAGCCGATAAAATCAATCGTGCCAAAGCAAATGGCCACCGGGTAATTGCCGTGGGAACCACCAGTACAAGAACCTTAGAGTCCGCAGCAGAAGAAGATGGCACCTTACGGGAAAAGAGCGGCTGGACGGATATCTTTATCTATCCGGGCTATAGGTTTAAAGTTATAGATGCTCTGATTACGAATTTCCACCTGCCACAGTCTACCCTTGTGATGTTGGTGTCTGCTCTTGCAGGCAGGGAACATATTCTGGCTGCCTATAAGAAAGCAGTAGAAGAAAAATACCGTTTCTTTAGTTTTGGGGACGCTATGCTGATAAAATAATTTCTTATTGTCAGAATTCGAAATATAGGATAAAATAATTTTATTAGCTTTAATCTTGATAGAAGGAGAGGACTATGGACGAGAGAAGAAAACATAAACGATTGGATTTAGATGTATCTGTTCAGCTGGAACGTCTGGATCAGGATGATATTACTACTTTAAAATTTATTCATGTGGTAGTTACCGATATTTCACGTTCCGGAATCGGATTTGTTTCTGACCAGAATTTGAAAGTTGGAACCTACTATGATACCAAGATTCAGATCTGGACGAAAGAGGTCATTGATGCGGTACTTGAGATTGTCAGATGTGACCCGAAGGGGGACGGAACCTATAAATATGGCTGTGTATTTGTTGGAATGTCAGATACCGATGCATTAAAAATTGATATTTATCAGATTTTCAATGATGTCTAAAAGAAAAAATGAGTTACAGAATAAAATGTGTTGATGAAAACCGCTTTTAACCCTTGAAAATAAAGGGCTGAAAGCGGTTTGATGTTTTCAAAACTGCCTGTAGCAGATTTGGTGCTTTTTTTAGTGGATTTATAATCTGACATATGATTTACATAGATAATTTCTCTAAATCTTTGTAGAAATCAGGGTAAGAAACCTCTGCAATTTCAGAATGCTCTAATTCGATACCACCATCAATATTTAACGCAGCAATGGCAAAGCTCATAGCAATCCGGTGATCAAGTCCTGCATCAATGGCTGCGGAGTGTAAGGTATTTCCGCCGTGAATAATCATGCCATCATCCGTTGGGGTAACATCACAGCCTAATAACTTTAAGTTTTCTGTTACCGTAAGAATACGGTCGGTTTCCTTTACCTTAAGTTCTGCAGCATCCCGGATAATGGTGATTCCTTCTGCAAAGGCTGCCATAACAGCAATCACAGGGATTTCATCGATTAAAGTCGGGATGAGTTCCCCTTCCACCACGGTACCATGAAGTGAACTGCCTTTTACCAGAAGGTCGCAGACCGGCTCACCGGATGCGGTTCTTGGATTCAGCCGTTCGATGGAGCCGCCCATTGCTTTGGCAACTTTTAAGATGCCGTCTCTTGTGGGATTGACTCCAACATTGCGGATTAAGATTTCGGAACCAGGAGTAAGTAACGCTGCCGCAATAAAATAGGCTGCCGAAGAAATATCTCCAGGAACTTCCACTTTCTGTCCGTTTAAAACAGGATCCGGTGCAATGGATGCAGTTGTTCCTTCGGAGGTGACTTTAGCACCGAAAGAGCGAAGCATTAGTTCTGTGTGGTTGCGGGAGAGTACCGGTTCCGTTACGCTGGTAATTCCGTCGGCGTATAAGCCGGCTAAAAGTATACAGGATTTTACCTGGGCAGATGCAACCTTGGAAGTATAATCAATGGCATGTAATTCATGTCCGGTTATTTTTAAAGGAACACAGTTGTTATCCTTTAAACTTTCGATATCTGCCTGCATGAGACGAAGTGGTTCCATGATACGCTTCATAGGACGGGTGCGAAGGGAATCATCCCCATCTAACTGGCTGACAAAGGGATTACCGGCTAAGATACCGGAAATCAGCCGGGTAGTAGTTCCACTGTTCCCTGCATCTAAGATATGCTGTGGAGCCTTTAGACCGTGTAATCCTTTTCCATGGACAAGTACACGACTTTTTTCCCGTTCAATTTCAATGCCCATTTCCTGAAAGCAGGAAATCGTAGAAAGACAGTCGGCACCCTCTAAGAAATTGGTGATTTCGGTTGTGCCGTTGGAAAGCGAACCAAACATAATTGCACGATGGGAAATAGATTTGTCTCCCGGAATATTTATTTCTCCATGTAAGGCATGGGCTTTTTTGATCTGCATAATAAAATCCTTTCTGGATGCATTCTGAAATATTGTCAATATTTTATCTAAATATTATCGTTCATAAACTGTATAATGATATTTGCGAAGCAGTGCAATGGCACAGTTAAGTGCTTCTTCTTCATATAATTCAATACGAAGTACACCGTTTTCAAATTCACGGTTATGGATAATTCCAATATTTTTAATACTGATATTGTTGCTGGCAAGAATCGTAGCAATGGTTGCAATTCCACCGGCTTCATCAATCAGATCACAATAACATTCAAAGACTTTACGCAATGGACCGGAAGAAGTAATGGTGATAGAATCCCGGTAATCCTTGGCATGAGAGAAGAAATCATAGATTTCCTTTTCTTTTTTTTCTGCAATCAGACTACGCATGGTATTTAATTCTTCCGTATAGCGGTCAATGAGTGTTAAAATCTGCTCCCGGTTAGAGGCACAGATATGCTGCCACATTACAGGAGAAGAGGATGCAATTCTTGTAATATCTTTAAATCCGCCTGCTGCAATCGTCTTCATCGTCTCATTTTCATCATCGGTTTCACGAATCAGATTCACAAGACTTGCTGCAATAATATGCGGCAGATGACTGATAGAAGCGGTTGCATAGTCATGGGTTTTCGCATCCATAATCATAGGAACTGAGCCTAATGATGCAATATAATCCCGGAACGCATGAAGCACTGCGGTATCAGTTTTTGCAGTCGGGGTTAAAATATAATAAGCATTTTCCAATAAATAGGCGGTTGCAGCCTGATAGCCGGTCTTTTCAGAACCTGCCATAGGATGTCCGCCAATAAAAAAGGATTCTAACTCAAGGGCTGTAATACTTTCATGAATATCCCCTTTGACACTTCCTACATCAGAAAGAATACAGCCCTTTTTCAAAAAGGGCTTTAATTCTTTTATGTATTCAATATTTTTCTGTACCGGACAGCAGAGAAAGATAATATCACAGTCGGAGAAATCTTTCATTGCAAGCAGCGTATCATTGGAAATAGTATGGTCCTCAAAAGCTGCAGTTATGGTAGAAAGATGACCGGATGTGGCAATCAGTTCTGTTTCCGGGTAAATGCGTTTTATGGTCTTAGCCATCGAACCGCCGATAAGACCAAGACCAATAAAACCGATTTTCTTAAAGTCCATGTTACATTAAGCTCCTTCCGCTTAAGGAAATATATGGTTTGATATGTTCCATAACAGAATCGAACTGTTCGAAGTTCAGAGACTGCGGACCATCGGAAAGTGCATGTGCAGGGTCATTATGCACTTCAATCATCAGACCATCGGCACCGCAGGCAATACCGGCTTTAGCAAGCGGCTCAACGAAAGAGCGGACACCAGTTGCATGGCTTGGATCAACGATGACCGGAAGATGGGTACGTTCCTTTAAGACACATACTGCACTTAAATCCAAAGTGTTTCTGGTGGAAGTCTCAAAGGTACGGATACCACGTTCACATAATGCAACGTTTGGACTTCCGGAAGAAATAATATATTCTGCTGCATTCAGCCATTCATCAATCGTAGCAGACAGACCTCTCTTTAATAAGACAGGAAGACCAGCACGGCCAACTTCTTTTAATAATTCGAAGTTCTGCATATTTCTGGCACCGACCTGAAGCATGCTGACATATTTTACAGCAGATTCTACGGCATGTGCGCTGGTTACTTCACAAATGGTTGCAAGACCTGTTTCATCCGAAGCGGTCTTCATATATTTTAAACCTTCTTCCTCAAGACCCTGGAAAGAGTATGGGGAAGTACGAGGTTTGTAAGCACCACCACGAAGAATGGTTGCTCCTGCCTTCTTGACTGCACGGGCAATGCAAAGAAGCTGTTCTTCTGTTTCAACGGCACATGGACCAGCCATAATTGTCATGGTATCAGGACCGATTACGGTATCCTTAACCTTGAAGCTGGTTGGCTGTGGGTGGAACTTCTTATTGGCAAGCTTGTAGCTTTCGGTAATCGGAACTACCTTTTCTACCTCAGGGCTGGCTTCAATGCGCTGAATATCTAATTTGGTTTTATCACCGACAACTCCGATGATTGTAACTTCTTCCCCATGTGAAAGATGGGTTTTTAAGCCTTCTTTTTCCACTGCATCTACAATTTTATCTACATCCTGTGGAAGAGCGGATGGTTTCATAACAATAATCATAATTTATAATCCTCACTTAAAAAAATGTCACCTGACCGGTTTATTATAATATGAGAAGAAACGGAATGCAACCGTATCTCTCCGGTGGTGCATGTATACTATAACGGAATCAGAATACAATGTCAATACTTTAAAGCGTTAAAGTTTAACGTGCGAAAATATAAAATTTCACAATAAAATTATCAAAAATAGTGCAAAATGTTTACTGCACATTTACAATTCATTCATAAATGTTGTGTATAATACATAATATAGTTGAAGAAAATAACTTGATTTAGTAAAATATATACATAAATCTATAGTACAGGAGGAATAACATATGGAAGTATTTACAACGGACAGAATCAGAAACGTCGTGCTTTTAGGACATGGTGGAGCGGGAAAGACCAGTCTGGTGGAAGCAATGGCATATTTATCCGGCATGACAACCCGTATGGGAAAGATTTCTGATGGAAATACTATCAGTGATTTTGATAAAGAAGAAATCAAAAGACAGTTTTCCATCCATACTTCGGTTGTTCCGGTTATCTGGGATAATACCAAGATTAATTTCTTAGATACTCCGGGATATTTTGACTTTGTCGGTGAAGTGGAAGAAGCAGTCAGTGCCGCAGATGCAGCAATTATCGTGGTATCCGGCAAGAATGGAATTGAAGTCGGTACGAAGAAAGCCTGGGACATCTGCGAGAAATACAATCTTCCGAGAATGATATTTGTTACGGAGATGGATATTGATAATGCAAGCTTCAGGCAGGTAGTAGAAGATTTACAGCAGTTATATGGCAAGCGGATTGCACCATTCCATCTGCCGATTCGTGAAAACGAGAAATTTGTAGGCTATATCAATGTGGTTCGTAAGAGTGCCCAGAGATGGAATGATAAGGGTGAAGTAGTAGAATGTGAGATTCCGGAATACAGCCAGAATAACCTTGGAATCTGTACCGATGCCCTGATGGAAGCGGTAGCAGAAACCAGTGAAGAATTCATGGAGCGGTATTTTAATGGTGATGAATTCTCAGAAAACGAAATACGTCAGGCACTTCGCGTGAATGTGGCGGATGCCAGCATGGTTCCGGTTTCCATGGGTTCCAGCATTCTTGCACAGGGTATGTATACCTTGTTAGATGACATTATAAAATACTTCCCAAGCCCGGATAAACGTTCCTGTACCGGAATCAATGCCAAGAGCAATGAAGTATATTCCGCAGATTATGATTTCTCAAAGCCAAAATCAGCATATATTTTTAAAACAATTGTAGACCCTTTTATTGGAAAATATTCTCTGATAAAAGTAAATTCCGGTGTGTTAAAAACCGATGATTTACTTTTTAATCATCATCGGGATACAGAAGGCAGGATTGGAAAGCTCTATGTAATGTGCGGCAGCAAACCACAGGAAGTACCGGAGCTTCATGCCGGAGATATCGGAGCATTAGCAAAGCTTTCCGGAGCTATGACAACCGATTCCCTGTCTACCAGAGCCAATCCGATACTCTTTATCCGGACAAGTATTTCAGAGCCATATACCGGCATGAGGTATAAAGCAAAGAATAAAGGTGATGAAGATAAAATTTCCCAGGCACTGCAGAAAATTATGCAGGAGGACTTAACCATTAAGACGGTAAATGACAGTGCTAATCACCAGACACTGATTTATGGTATCGGGGAACAGCAGTTGGAGGTTCTGGTAGAAACCTTAAAGAATAAGTATAAAGTAGAGATTGAACTGAGCCGTCCGAAGGTTGCATTCCGTGAAACCATCCGAGGAACCTCAGATGTGGAATATAAATATAAGAAACAGTCTGGTGGACATGGCCAGTATGGACATGTAAAGATGCGTTTTTCACCATCGGGAAATCTTGAGGAAGCCTATGAGTTCTCGCAGGAAGTGGTTGGCGGAGCGGTTCCGAAGAATTTCTTCCCGGCAGTAGAAAAAGGGCTTCAGGAGGGCGTGCAGAAAGGACCTTTGGCGGCATATCCGGTACTTGGTATCAAGGCAGTGCTTTATGACGGTTCCTATCATGCAGTAGATTCTTCGGAAATGGCATTTAAGGTTGCTGCAAGAGAAGCCTTAAAGAAAGGAATCTTAGAAGCAAAGCCGGTGCTTTTAGAACCGATTGCCAGCCTTAAGATTACATTACCGGACGTTTATACCGGAGATGTAATGGGAGATTTAAATAAGAAGCGGGCAAGAGTTCTTGGCATGACACCGGATAACAAAGGAACCACCGAGATTTTAGCGGATATTCCTTATATTGAATTATATGGTTATGGCACAAGACTTCGTTCCATGACACAGGGAAGCGGAGATTTCTCCTACCAGTTTGCCAGATACGAACAGGCACCGGAGGAAGTCGCAAGGGTACAGATGGAAGAACGGGCATCCAAGCTTGCTTCAGAAGAGGATAAATAGTGTAGTGAGATAAGTGTAATGAGAAAAAATATCTGTTAAGACAAACGGATGAGGAAAGAGAGGTGGTGGTGACATGGGAAAGAAAAGAACATTTTTTGCAATTGTTTTGATTATTGCACTGTTTTTCGATAATTCGCAGTTCTCAGAAGCAAAAGCACTTCGTTCTCTGCCAATCACTACCTCTCTTTATTACAGCATGGAGCCGGAAGATGCCAATGTATTAAAGGAAGATTATGATATCACCTATTACTTAAATGGTGGAATCCCTTCTTCTGATTTGACTTATAACTATATTATAGAAGAACTTCCTCTAACCCTTGATATACCGGAAAAACCGGGATATAATTTCGCTGGCTGGTATACCGAAAGCAGTTATCAGAATAAGATTACAGAGATAAACATTGATAATTTCGGAGACGTATCGTTATACGCAAAATGGACCAAGAAGATTGATTCTTCTTACAGCGTGGAAATGTATCCATATTCCACGGCATCACAGATGAGCGGAAATGACCGGATGTTAAAGGATTGTGGATTCAGCTTTGCCTATGATGTAAATATTCCGGGAATGCCATCCACCAGGGAACAGGATTATGCACAGAATATGACATCCACGGACAACCAGTGTCCGCAGGGAATCTGTATTACCGAAGATTATTATATGATTACAGCATATAATACGGATGATTCGGAAAGCCTTGGAGCCCTTTATATCTTTGACAAAGAGACCGGAGAATATATGGTTACCCTTGGCATGAAAAAGAACAGCCATCTTGGAGGACTTACCTACGATGGAAGAAATGTCTGGATCTGCCATTCGGACACAAGGTCTTTGGAACGGCTTAGTTACAGTTATATAAAAAAGATTGCAGAGTCCAAACCGAAGATTTTTGTGGATGCCACCGGAATGTTTGAAGAATACCGTGTAGCGAATATGCCATCCTGCATTACCTGGCATGATGGAATTCTCTGGGTAGCAACACACAATGCCTTATTCAAATCCATTATGATTTCTTATAAATATCAGGATGGAGAACTGATGGAACAGCAGCGCTACCAGATACCGGAAAAGGTGCAGGGAATTGCTTTTGATGAACAGGACAGAGTGTATTTAAGCACATCCTATGGAAGAAGCAATTCATCCTATTTAAAGATTTACCAGAATGTAGATGCAATGGATACAAAGCCGCGGGCACCGGAACTTAAGGTGGAAATGCCACCATGTTCCGAAGAAATTAATTATGCAGACGGCAATATCTATGTGCTGTTTGAATCGGCAAGCTCGAAATATTTTGAAGGCACAGACGGAAAAGGGAAGAGCATTTGTCCGATAGACCGGATTCTTACAATTGATACAAATACCATTTTTCCTTGACAAATTGAGGGCATGTGATAGAATTTTATGAGTATAAGTCTCTAAAAAGGCATTCTATCAGCATGTCCTTATTTTATGGACGAAAGCTGTTTTAATTAGGAGGAATTGAAGATGTCACAAACAACAGTACCGTATAATCACAGAGCGGTAGAGCAGAAATGGCGTAAAGTCTGGGAAGATAAGCCAATTAACGTAAATGATGGCAAGAAGCCGAAATACTATTGTCTGGATATGTTTCCATACCCATCCGGAAACGGACTTCATGTAGGTCACTGGAGAGGCTATGTAATATCTGATGTATGGAGCCGCTATAAGCTTATGCATGGATATTATGTCATTCACCCGATGGGATGGGATGCATTTGGTCTTCCGGCAGAGAACTACGCAATTAAGATGGGTGTTCATCCGGAAAAATCTACCGCTGAAAATATCAGGAATATCAAGCGTCAGATTCAGGAAATTGCTGCAATCTATGACTGGGATATGGAAGTAAATACTACCGATCCTGAATTCTACAAATGGACACAGTGGATTTTTGTAAAAATGTTTAAAGCCGGACTTGCTTATGAGAAAGAGATGCCAATTAACTGGTGCCCATCCTGTAAGACTGGTCTTGCCAATGAAGAAGTTGTAAATGGTAAATGTGAGCGTTGTGGTGCTGATGTTACCAAGAAGAACTTAAAGCAGTGGATGCTTAAGATTACCAAATATGCTGACCGTCTTCTTGCAGACCTTGATAAGCTTGACTGGCCGGAAAAGGTTAAGAAAATGCAGACTGACTGGATTGGTAAGAGTAATGGAGCAGAAGTCAACTTTAAGGTGGATGGAAGCGATAAAGAGATTACTGTTTATACCACAAGACCGGATACTCTTCACGGAGCAACCTTCATGGTACTTGCACCGGAGCATGCTTTGGCAAAAGAGCTTGCAACTGATGAGACAAGAGCTGCAGTAGAGGATTATATCTATCAGTCATCCCTGAAATCTTCTGTAGATCGTTTGCAGGATAAAGAAAAGACTGGTGTATTTACTGGTTCTTATGCAATCAATCCGCTGAATGGTGCAAAGGTTCCAATCTGGCTTTCTGATTATGTATTAGCTGATTATGGTACCGGAGCAATTATGTGTGTTCCTGCACATGATGACCGTGACTTTGAATTTGCAAAGAAATTCAATATTCCAATCATCCAGGTTATTGCCAAAGATGGTAAGGAAATTGAAAATATGACCGAAGCCTATACCGAAGCAAAAGGTATTATGATTAATTCTGGTGACTGGAATGGAATGGAGTCATCCATTCTTAAGAAAGAAGCTCCGGAAATGATTGAAAAGATGGGCTTTGGTAAGAAGACAACCAACTATAAATTAAGAGACTGGGTATTCTCCCGCCAGCGTTACTGGGGCGAGCCAATTCCAATCGTACATTGTCCGGATTGTGGAGCAGTTCCGGTTCCGGAAGAAGAGCTTCCATTACTGTTACCGGAGGTTGAATCTTATCAGCCGACAGGTACCGGAGAATCACCGTTGGCAGATATTACGGAGTGGGTAAATACCACATGTCCTTGCTGTGGTAAGCCTGCAAAACGTGAGACCAATACCATGCCACAGTGGGCAGGTTCATCCTGGTATTTCTTACGTTATGTAGATAACAAGAACAAAGATGAATTAGTAAGCCGCGAGAAAGCAGATAAATATCTTCCGGTTGATATGTATATCGGTGGAGTAGAGCATGCAGTACTGCATCTTCTGTATTCCCGTTTCTATACCAAATTCTTATATGATATCGGAGTAATTGACTTTGATGAGCCATTTACCAAACTGTTTAATCAGGGTATGATTACCGGTAAGAATGGTATCAAGATGAGTAAATCTAAAGGAAATGTCGTCTCACCGGATGATCTGGTTCGTGACTACGGCTGTGATTCCTTAAGATTATATGAGCTGTTTGTTGGACCACCGGAATTGGATTCTGAGTGGGATGATCGTGGAATCGATGGTGTATACCGTTTCATCACCAGATTCTGGAATCTTGTAATGAGCCAGAAGGATGCAGATGTTGCTGAAACCAAAGAACTGGTTAAGATTCGTCATAAACTGGTATATGATATCACCCAGAGACTGGAAAGCTTCAGCTTAAATACTGTAATTTCAGGGTTCATGGAATACAACAACAAACTGATCGACCTTTCCAAGAAGGGCGGCGTAGATAAGAAGACACTTGAAACTTATGTGCTTCTTCTTGCTCCGTTTGCACCACATATTGCAGAAGAACTGTGGAGCGAGCTTGGTCATGATACTTCCGTATTTGCAGAAAGATGGCCGGAGTATGATAAAGATGCAATGGAAGATGATGAAGTTGAAATTGCAGTACAGATTAACGGCAAGACAAAGGGTGTTGTCAGCATTGCAAAAGATGCTTCCAAAGAGGATGCACTTGCTGCAGGAAAAGCTGCAATTGCAGATAAGCTTACCGGCAATGTAATCAAAGAGATTTATGTACCGGGTAAAATCATTAATATTGTAATGAAATAAGCAATGATAAAATCATAATAAATATAACGCAAACGAGGATGTGCATTTTGCATATCCTCGCTTGTGTTATAAGAGACTATTTTTTCTTTTTCTGTAACATCTGCATCATCTGCAGCATTTTATCCGCTTTTACACGTTCTGCTTCGGACATATTCTGCTTTAATAATTCAATTAATAAAGTTGTTTCGGTATTGGAAAAAGTCATGCCGTTCTGTTTGGCATTATTGGCGGCGTTCATGACCGTGGAAGCCATGGATTTGGCATCCTTTGCATCGGTGTTATTAGAAGCAAAATCCATAAGAAACTGCAGCTTTTCCGGTGAAATATCATTTAAGGCAGGATTGCCTTTTAAAAAGTCTAAATTCATAAAATCCTCCGTTCTTAACAAGTTGACAGGGAACCATAAAATAACAAATGATAAAGTGATGAAATCAGGAAAACAGGGTATCATAAGCAGACAGCATCTGATACATATTTAAAAAGTTTTCAATATTTTCTTTCTCGCTGGGTGTACACTGTTCGCTGATATCGGTAAGCATCTGAAACATCCGCTCCTGGGGAGAATGGCTGCTGACTTCCTGGATCGTAAGCGTGTCATTGGAAAAAAGCTGGGCTGTTTTTTGTAGTTCCATATATTTGATGAGAAGCGCAAAGGGACGCTGCTGACCGGCGGAAAGATATGGAATCATGGTTTTCATAATCTGTAACTGGTGGTTTTGTAACTGCGAGTCAAAGAAGGTTGGTTTATACTCAGAATCCATAAAAAAATCCTTTTTCTTTTAAATTATGATGGAACAGCGGAAAATATAACTTTGACGCATATAATAAAATGTAGAACTTTTTTATAGAAACCGGAAAGGATTTGATGCCAGCATGGGAAAATTAATCATTGACGGAAATGAAGTATATGAAATAGATGAAGAATGTATGAAAAAAAAGGAAGCAGAAAAGAAGAAGCGGACCGCACCGGAAAAAGGCGGTCAAAGATATGACACAAGAAAGAATCCTGCTTGCAGGATTCTCCGCCTGCGGCGGGTCACTTCAGCGACATAATTCCTCTCCGTCGCAGTGCGACCCTGCCCGGAGGGCTTTTAATTCTATAGGAAACGTAACTTTAACACTTTAATGTAACACGGCGTTTCCTATAGAATAAAAAAGGGACCTCGTTGAGAGGCCCCCGCTTTGCAGATGAATTAGCATCCACAACCGTTGTTGTTAAATCCGAAGCTGTCACCACAGCCGCCACAGAAGAGCAACAGTAAAATAATCCAGATACAGCTGTCGTTGCCGCATCCATTGCCACATCCTCCAAATCCATTGTTGCCGCAGCAGGAGAGTAACAGGATAATCCAGATTAAAGAACAGCAGTTATTTCCTTCGTTACATCCACATCCGCAGCCAGTAGCAGCTAAATCACTCATTTTCAAATCCTCCAAAATTTATCTTACACTTCATAATATGGAAGAAGTAAAAATGTGTGACTAAATTATTCTGAAATTTTTTCGATGCCGGAAATGTCCGGGTGAATTGTCAGGGAATAATTCGTATAGTAAATGACATAACCGGCAACAGCACCGTTTGGTTTCTTTACATTTTTACGCTGTAAATAATCGATTTCAATTTTTTCGTTATCACGGCCGGAAGAATAGTAGCCTGCCAGTCTGCCGGCCTCTTCGAAAGTCCGATCCGGCAGCTCCCTGCCCTCGGTTTTTACAATAACATGGGAGCCGGGCATTCCTTTGGCGTGGAACCACCAGTCATTTCCATTGGCAACCTTGAAAGTAAGTTCGTCATTCTGGAAATTATTTTTTCCAACATAAATATCAAAGCCATCACTGGAACGATAATGGAATGGTTTACTTTTGGATTTTTGTTTTTTCTTACCGCTCATTTTCCTGCGGATATAGCCATAGGTTTCCAGCTCGTCCCGAATCTGGGCAAGGTCATCTTCGGATTCTGCAATGGCAAGCGAAGCCTGAATGGTCTGTAAGTGTGCCATTTCTGTCTTGGTTTCTTCGGTCTGGGTATTTAATGCTTCAAAGGTACGCTTTAATTTATTGTACCGGGCAAAATATTTTTTTGCATTGTCCAGTGGAGAAAGTGTTTCATCCAGAGGAATGGTAAGCATTTCGCCGGTATAGTAATTTGGCACCTCTACTGATTTGGCTCCTTCGGTAACCTGATAGCCGTAGGTATTTAATAATTCGCCGTATACTTTAAATTTATCACGTTTTTCCGTATCTTTTAACTGTTTTAACTGTAAATCCAGTTTTTTACTGCTTCGCTCTAAGTGAGTGGATACAATTTTACGCAAATCCACAGATTTCTGACGCATACGGGTGTAGAGGCTGCGGCTGGCATAAAATTGTTCTAATACGGCGGAAATAGAATCTACCGGTTCAATGTGATAGCCTTCCGTATGTTCATAGCGGGTTGGTAAGATGGCAGCATATTCTGCCGGTTCTTCTCCTTTATAAAGAATACATGGCTTGAAGTTGGCGTTTCCGACATCCTCCATCAGCCAGCTGAAATTATGATAAAGGTGCAGCAGTGCGTCTTCTTCTAAGGTATTAATCGGTGTATCTGCATCTAAAGAAGCACGGTAACAGATTTCCGTTGCAACCTGTCCGCTGATTCCGGTAAAAGCAGAAGTAAGTGCTTTGGCAAGTGGCAGTGGAAGAGAAGACGCCTTTTCACAGAACTGTTCATAGGAACAGTCAAGGGGATTCCACTTGTTCTGGGTCTCCGGGATAAAATATTCTCTTCCCGGCAGAACTTCACGGACGGAACTCATCTGGGATGGAACCCGTTTGATGCTGTCAATGATGCGTTCGTTTTCATCACAGAAAATAATATTGCTGTATTTCCCCATTAATTCTATAATCAGGTTTTTCTTTTTCAGGTCGCCCATTTCATCCAAATGCTCGACCGTAATCCGGATGATTCGTTCTAATCCGGGCTGACTGATGGCAATAATCCGGCCGTTGGCAATATGTTTTCGTAATACCATGCAGAAATTCGGTGCAGTCATGGGACTGACTTTATTCTGAGCTGTAAGATAGATATAAGGCAGGGAAGCACTGGCACTTAAAGAAAGCCGGTACTGGCCGGATGGTGTCTTTATGGTAAGCAGCAGTTCGTCCGCCTCAGGCTGGGCAATTTTGCTGATTCGTCCATTTAAAATTGTCTGATTTAATTCTGCAGTAAGTGCAGCTACGGTAATTCCGTCTAGTGCCATATAATATGACCTCCTTTTGGAAAGAATAGATTCTTTTACAGAATTTTATTATAAAGAAATCTTTCTAAAATTTCAATAAATACGGCATTTTGAATTTGACTAATAAAGAAAATTCTACTATAATACATATATCTATGCATTAGGAGGCAGCTATGATTAAAAGTATGACCGGCTTCGGCAGGTGTGAGATAGAGGAAGACAACCGTAAGATAACGGTAGAAATTAAATCAGTAAATCACCGCTATCTGGATGTAAATGTTAAGCTTCCTAAAAAATTAAGCTTCTTTGAAAGTGCCGTGCGTAACTTGATCAAAGAATACATACAGCGTGGAAAAGTAGATATCTTCATTACCTGTGAAGATTTCAACGAAGCCAACTTCTCACTGAAATACAACGAAGAACTTGCTGGCGAATATTTAAAATATTTACAGCAGATGGCAGAACATTTCCAGCTGGAAAATGATATCCGTGTCAGCACATTGTCACGTTATCCGGATGTTTTTATAATGGAAGAACAGGATAATGACGAAGAAGAACTTTGGGCACTTCTTGAGAAGACATTGCGTAATGCATGTGAGGCATTTGTTGAAACCAGAGAAAAAGAAGGCGAGAATTTAAAAACTGACCTTCTGAATAAATTAGATGAAATGATTGGCTATGTGGACTTTATTGAAGAACGTTCTCCAATCGTTATGAAAGAATACCGTGAGCGATTAGAAACCAAGGTAAAAGAAATTTTAGAAGATAAGCAGATGGATGATGCAAGAATTGCAACGGAGGTTACAATATTTGCTGATAAAATATGTGTGGATGAAGAAACTGTCCGCTTAAAGAGCCATATTGAAGCGATGAAAGCTGCTTTAACAGGCGGTGGAACCGTTGGAAGGAAGCTTGACTTCATTGCCCAGGAGATGAACCGGGAAGCAAATACGATTCTTTCCAAGGCAAGTGATCTTGCAATTTCAGATACCGGTATTAATCTGAAAACGGATATTGAAAAAGTCCGCGAACAGATTCAGAATATTGAATAAATGATTTCCGTAAACCCTGTAGTAAGAATGGAATGGTGAAAAATGGCAGCACTTATGAATATTGGATTTGGAAATGTAGTAAATACAGATAAGATTGTTGCTGTGATTCAGCCGGATTCTGCACCTGCCAAGCGCATGATTCAGAAAGCCAAAGAAGAAGAGTGCGTGGTGGATGCAACCCAGGGAAGACGTACCCGTGCGGTGATTATTACCAACGCCGGATATATCGTTCTTTCTGCGTTACAGCCGGATACACTGACTGGCAGATTTAACGAGATTAGTGGAAATAAACTGAGTGAGGAATAGTAAATGAAAAGAAAAGGTATATTAACCGTAGTATCCGGTTTCTCCGGTGCCGGCAAAGGCACTGTGATGAAAGCTCTGATGGCGGAGTACAAGGATACGTATGCATTATCTGTTTCAGCTACCACGAGAAATCCGAGACCCGGAGAAGTGGATGGTGTTGATTATTTCTTTCGTACCAGAGAAGAATTTGAACAGATGATAGCAGACAATGCGTTAATTGAGCATGCCTGTTATGTGGGAAATTATTATGGTACACCAAAAGCCTATGTAGATGAACAGTTAGAGGCTGGAAAAGATGTAATTCTTGAGATAGAGATTCAGGGAGCACTTGACGTAAAGAAACGTTTTCCGGACACCATCTTAATCTTTGTAACACCACCGGATGCGGATGAATTAAAGAACCGCCTGGTGAACCGTGGAACTGAAGATATGGCAACCATCAATGCAAGATTAAACAGAGCATCCCAGGAAGCAGAGTTTATGAATCAGTATGATTACATTGTGGTGAACGATACCGTCCCTGCATGTGTGGAGAATATCCATAGCATCATTGAGAACGAGCATGATTGTGCATCACGTAATATAAATTTCATCAATAAAATCAGAGAAGAGCTGAAGTGCTTTTCGAAAGGAGAATAAATTATGATACATCCATCTTATGTTGAGTTAATGAAGGTCGTAAATAACGACGTTGAAATCGGAGAAGAACCGGTCGTAAACAGCAGATATTCTATTGTAATTGCTACTGCAAAGAGAGCAAGACAGATTATCGGTGGAGATGAACCATTGGTTGAAAATGCCAAAGGAAAGAAACCACTTTCTATCGCAGTAGAAGAGCTTTATACCGGAAAGGTAAAAATCATGGGAGAAGATGCTGTTTCAGAAGATAACGAGTAGCATAGCGGGGTTGCCAACATGGTTTGGTAACCCTTTCATCATGTAAGAGAAAAATATATACAGGACTTTTTCCTGTTACGGAGGAATGAATGAATATTTTCTTTGTATCACTGGGTTGTGATAAGAATCTGGTGGATTCAGAATATATGCTTGGTATGATCCGTGATGCCGGATATACCATTATTGATGATGAAACGCAGGCAGATGTGATAGTAATTAATACCTGTTGTTTTATCAATGATGCCAAAGAAGAGAGTATTAACACAATACTTGAAATGGCAGAATATAAGAAAACCGGACATGCAAAGGCATTGATTGTAACCGGGTGCCTTGCCCAGCGTTACAGGAATGAGATTGAGGAAGAAATACCGGAAGTAGATGCAATTCTTGGAACTAATTCCTATGATAATATTGTTTCTGCTGTGAAAGAAGTTATGGCAGGAAAACATTATACCAATTTAAATTCGCTGGAAGGACTTCCGACCTTGCATACCAAACGATGTGTTACCACTGGTGGACATTATGCCCATTTAAAAATTGCAGAAGGCTGTAACAAACGCTGTACTTACTGCATCATTCCATATATCAGAGGTAACTACCGCAGTATTCCGATCGAAGAACTGGTAGCAACAGCCAGAGAACTGGTAGAGGGTGGTGTAAAGGAACTGATTCTGGTAGCCCAGGAGACCACTCTTTACGGAATTGACCTCTATGGGAAAAAATCCCTGCACCGGCTTTTAGATGAATTAAACAAGATTCCGGGATTGTACTGGATTCGTATTCTTTACTGTTATCCGGAAGAAATTGATGATGAACTGATTGAAGCAATCAAACGAAATGATAAAGTCTGCCATTATCTGGATATTCCGATTCAGCATGCAAATTCAGACGTATTAAAGAGAATGGGAAGAAAGACCAATAAGGATGACCTGGTTCGTATTATTCATCATCTGCGGAAAGAAATTCCGGATATTACGCTCCGGACCACTTTAATCTGTGGCTTCCCCGGAGAGACAGAAGAGCAGCATAAAGAGCTGTTGGAATTCGTACAGGAAATGAAATTTGACCGTCTGGGCGCATTTACCTATTCTCCGGAAGAAGGAACGAAAGCAGCTGAGATGGAAAATCAGATTCCGGAAGAGAAGAAGAAGCTGTGGCAACAGGAAGTCATGGAGCTTCAGGAAGAAATTATTTTTGAGAAAAATGAAGATATGGTTGACCGTGAACTTTATGCTTTTATCGAAGGAAAAGTTGCAGATGAGAATGCTTATGTAGGAAGAACCTACCGTGATGCGCCATCTATTGACGGATATATTTTTGTAAATACAGAGGAAACCTTAATGACCGGAGACTTTGCCAAAGTAAAAGTAACCGGAGCTTATGAATATGATTTGATAGGAGAATTAGCATGAATTTACCAAACAAATTAACAATTTTCAGAGTAATTTTGATTCCGTTTTTTGTAGTGTTTATGTTGGCACCGATTTGTCCGGGTTATGCAAATTATATTGCTGTAGCAATCTTTATTGTAGCAAGTCTTACAGACCTTTTGGATGGAAAGATTGCAAGAAAGTATAATCTTGTGACAGATTTCGGCAAATTTATGGACCCGCTTGCGGATAAACTGCTGGTATGTGCCGCAATGATCTGCCTGATTGAAACCGGACAGCTTGCAGCCTGGATTGTAATCGTAATTATCAGCCGTGAGTTTATCATCAGTGGTTTCCGTCTGGTAGCAGCTGATAACGGCGTTGTAATTGCAGCCAGCTACTGGGGCAAATTTAAGACCACATTCCAGATGCTTATGGTCATTGTATTGATTCTTAATTTTGATAACTGTTACTTCCAGTTATTAGGAACCGTACTTACTTATATTGCACTGGTATTAACGGTTGTATCTCTAATTGATTATCTCTGGAAAAACAGAGCTGTTTTAAAAGAACAGAAATAAAGAGGATTCCCATGGAAAAAAGACAGGAAAATCTGGAAGATAAAATTGTAAAACGGCTGGCGGAGAATCATTTATCCATTGCTACCGCAGAATCCTGTACCGGAGGACTTGTAGCCGCAACTTTGATTAATGTGCCGGGTGCTTCGGATGTGCTGGAAGAATCTTATATCACATACTCGGATGCGGTAAAGCATAAAGTACTAGGTGTATCGGAAGAAACCTTACAGAAACACACTGCAGTAAGTAAAGAAGTAGCAGAAGAAATGGTTCGTGGCGTAACAAAAGTTGCCGGTACGAATGTCGGAATCTCAGTAACCGGTATTGCAGGTCCCGGCGGTGGAAGTGAAAAGTTTCCGGTAGGACTGGTATACATTGGTTATAAAATAAATGATTTTGTGAAAGTTATACGTTATGTATTTTCCGGAGACCGTAGTGAAGTGCGTATGCATGCGGTGGAGACGGCATTGCAGGAACTGAATGATTTACTGATAAAAGAGGGATTTTAATGAGAATAATAGCCGGAAAAGGAAGAAGCCTTCCATTGAAAACAATTGAAGGGATAGACACAAGACCGACAACAGACCGTATTAAGGAAACGCTTTTTAATATGCTGCAATACGAGATTGCGGACTGCCGGTTCTTAGATTTGTTTGCAGGAAGCGGACAGATTGGATTGGAAGCTGTCAGTCGTGGAGCGAAAGAAGCTGTTTTTGTGGAAAGTGGGAAAAAAGCAGCAGCATGTATACAGGATAATATTAACTTTACCCAATTTAATGACCAGTGTCGTTTACTGCAGATGGATGTTATGGCAGCTATCCGGAGTCTGGAAGGAAAAGGGACATTCCAGATTATTTTCATGGATCCGCCTTACAATCAGGAACTGGAAAAGGATGTGCTGATGCTGCTTTCTAAATCGACCCTGGTAGATGAAGATACGGTAATTATTGTAGAAGCGTCCCTAAAGACTGGTTTTGAGTATCTTGAGGAGCTTGGTTTTACACTTGATAAATGCAAAAAATATAAGACAAATTTACATGCCTTTATATCCAGAAAGGAATAACCTATGATGAAAAAAGCAATCTATCCGGGCAGCTTTGACCCGGTCACAAATGGTCATGTTGACATGATTGAACGTGCTTCGAAAATAGTGGACGAGCTGGTTGTAGGAGTTTTAAATAACAGTGCAAAAAACTCGTTGTTTTCTTTAGATGAACGTGTTAGTATGTTAAAAGAGATAACAAAAGATATGCCGAATGTAACAGTTGCTTCTTTTGATGGTCTTTTAGTTGACTTTATGGAAAAAATTGATGCAACCATTATCGTCAGAGGATTGCGTGCGGTAACGGACTTTGAATATGAACTTCAGATTGCACAGTCGAACCATCGTGTAAATCCAAAGATAGATACGGTATTTCTTACAACGAATGTAAAATATTCCTATCTCAGCTCTACAATTGTAAAGGAATATGCTTCTTATGGTGGCGATATTTCTCATTTTGTCCCACCACAGTTTATAGAGCGGATTTATGATAAATATAATATCAAAAAATAAGGAGTGTGGACGATGAGTAGCAGAATGGAACAAATCATAGAAGAAATCGAAGAATATATTGATAATTGCAAATATCAGCCATTATCCAGTACAAAAATTGTTGTTAATAAGGATGAGTTAGAAGAACTCCTGACGGAATTAAAAATGAAAACGCCAGAAGAAATCAAGCGTTATCAGAAGATTATCAGCAACAAAGAAGCTATTCTGGCAGATGCCCAGGCAAAAGCAGATGCCATCATTGCTCAGGCACAGGTACAGACCAGCGAGCTTGTCAGTGAACACCAGATTATGCAACAGGCTTATGCCCAGGCAAATGAGGTTGTTATGATTGCTACCAAGCAGGCACAGGAGATTCTTGATAAAGCAACCAATGATGCCAATAATATCCGTATGGGTGCAATTCAGTATACGGACAGCAGTCTTAAGAATATTGAAGAAATTTTAAGTCATGCCATTGAAGGTTCACAGGCAAGATATGATAATCTGATTCATACCCTTCAGGGTTGTCTGGATGTTGTAACGGCAAACCGGAATGAACTGCTTCCAGAGGAAGAAGATGCTTCTTCCGGACAGGCAAAACAGGAAACAACAGCAGAGCCTGCCACACAGGAAGCTCCGGCAAATGAGACTCCGGAAGAGTAATATATATTTATCCTGCCGGATATATCATGTACCCCAGAAGGAAAGCACAGAATGCAAGACTGATTCGGACCAGCAGATAATATTTCATGGAGAGCTTCTGGCTTGCAACCATGGAATAGGTCTGGGCGAAGCCACATAATCCGCCAAAAGAGGTAAGACTTAAAATTAAGGCATAAGCAAGTTGTGGAGAGAGAGCTTCTTCGGAAATCTGCCGGATTCCATTAGTAACTTCCAATGGAATACAAAGTGGTAATTGTAAGAGCTTTTGTGGCACATAAAAGGTAATCTGTTCTAACAGAATAGAAAAGAGCATGATATATCCACCGAGTTTACAAAGAATTTCAAAACCGTTCATGATACCGGCATCGATGATTGAAAAGTTTAATTTTAATCGTGGTGCCGTTTCTTTTTGCCTTAGATTATTACACTGAAAAGCATAGAGAATGCGGCATAGAATCAGGGGCGGCAGATAGAGGATCCCAAGTGTCGGTAATAAAAGACCGTCCTGCCGGAGTGTATCGTGAACAATATAGCTTGCAATGAACATGGGACTGATATTATTGCAGATGGCAAAGAGAATGACAGCCTCTTCCCTCGACAATTGATTTTCTTCTAACATCTGGGCACAGATACGGCTTCCCATAGGAAAACCAAATAGAAACCCTGACAGAAGTGGAAAACAGGCATTTCTGCTGCAGGGAATCAGGAGATGGATGAATGGATAGAGGATTCCTGAAATATGATAAAAAACCCCGGATGAAATCAGAATATTGGATAGAATGGCAAAAGGAAGCAATGCAGGCAGAATACTCTGGTACCAGAGCATAAGGCCATTTGCTGCGGCTGATACCGTAAGCATGGGATGCACAAATAATAATATTAAGCACAAAAAAAGAATCAGAAGAGAAATAGTTTTTTTCATAGTTCAATATATTGTATAAAATAACTTTTATGCGGATTATTATGAAGAAGAAAATTTGTGTCATTATTCTCTTTTTTTTGCTGTTGGTCATAGACTGCAGCCTGTTACAGCAGATTCAAAAGCGGGCAGCCTTTTATATAGCATTTGAACAACAGGAGTTCTTTCAGAAACTTCGGAATCAGGAAGTCTCTCCGGAAACGGTGTTAAAATTCAGGGAATATGAGTCTGAAGATGGTGAGGCTCAGGACGATATGACATTTACCCGCTATCTTCTGGCATATTATGCTTCAGATTTAACAGAAAAAAACGAGCTGAAAGATGTATACAAAAGATTGCTGCATTTTCATAAAGAAGAAATTGAAAAGCAGGAAGCCTATTTAGACAGTATCTGGTCTGACATTGTCTATTTCCCGGTTCCGGATACCATCTGGGACGAAGAGAAAAAAGTAACTTTTGGAGACACCTGGATGCAGAGTCGCACTTATGGTGGAGACAGAGGACATGAAGGCTGTGATATTATGGCAGATATCAATGAGCGGGGAAATTACCCGGTAATCAGTGTCTGCGATGGAACCATAGAGCAGATGGGCTGGCTGGAACTTGGGGGTTACCGTATCGGAATCCGGAGTCCTCATGGAGCATATTTCTACTATGCACATCTGTCGGATTATGCAGAGGGACATTCCATCGGAGACGAGGTTCATGCCGGAGAGCTGATTGCATTTATGGGAGATACCGGATATTCTAAGACAGAAGGAACCGCCGGTAATTTTGATGTGCATCTTCATTTTGGAATTTATTTAAATGATGAAAATAAACGGGAGTTTAGTGTAAATTCCTATTCCATCCTGCAATATCTCTATCAGGAGAAGAAAATATTACATTATCAATATTAAGATTTAAATTAGGATTTGAATTATAAGAAACACGCTTTGCGAGTTTCTCGAGTTATCGCGGTGTCTGCCAAATCAGAGTAGTAAAGGAACGTATCAGAATGAAAGATTTGAGATTAGATAAATTTTTAACAGAAATGGGCAAGGGAAGCAGAAGCCAGGTGAAAACCTATATTTCCAAGGGACGTGTTACCGTAAATGGAGAAATCATCAAACGTCCGGAATATAAGATTTCACCGGAAAAGGATATTGTTAACCTCGAAGGCGAAAAGGTTAATTATTCCCAGTGGGAATATTATATGCTAAATAAGCCTGCCGGCTGTGTCAGTGCCACGGAAGATAAGCATTTTCCAACTGTAGTTTCTTTCATAGAAGATGCTGTAAGAAAAGATTTGTTTCCGGTAGGCAGACTGGATAAGGATACGGAAGGGCTGCTCCTTATCACCAATGACGGTGCGTTGGCTCATGAGCTTTTATCTCCGAAGAAACATGTGGCAAAAACTTATTATGCCAGAATAGAAGGAAAAGTGACTGCTGAAGATGTTGCGGCTTTTCGGAAGGGTCTTGATATCGGAGAGAAAAACCTCACAAAGCCTGCTGAACTTGTGATTTTAAAAAGTGATTCAGAATCAGAAATTGAAGTTACTATTACCGAAGGAAAATATCATCAGATTAAGCGGATGTTTGAAAAAACAGGAAAAAAGGTCATTTATTTAAAACGGCTTTCCATGGGAAGCTTAAAGCTGGATGAAACTCTGGCAACAGGAGCGTATCGCCCGTTGACGGAGTCAGAATTACAGGCATTAAAGGAAGGATAAGAAGATGCAGAACGGTTTTTTACCAATTTCAAGAAAAGACATGGAAGAAGCAGGGATAAAGCAGCTGGATTTCGTTTATGTATGCGGAGATGCATATGTGGACCATCCTTCCTTTGGACATGCTATTATCAGTAGAATATTGCAGGCACATGGTTATACCGTGGGTATCATTGCACAGCCGGATTATCGTGACAAGGAAAGCGTAACCATATTGGGCGAGCCACGGCTTGGCTTTTTAGTTTCCGGAGGTAATATGGATTCCATGGTAAACCATTATTCTGTATCGAAAAAGAGACGTGCCCATGATGCATTTTCACCGGGTGGCGTTATGGGAAAACGCCCGGATTATGCAGTGGTAAGTTACTGCAATCTGATCCGTCAGACCTATAAACATAATCCAATCATTATCGGCGGTATTGAAGCAAGTCTTAGAAGACTTGGGCATTATGATTACTGGTCTAATAAGGTAAAACGTTCCATTCTTCTGGACTCCGGTGCTGATTTGATTTCTTATGGAATGGGCGAGCACAGCATTGTTGAAATTGCAGATGCGTTAGCTTCCGGTCTTGCGGTAAAGGATATTACTTATATCGATGGAACTGTTTTTAAGACCCGAAATAAAGAAGATATTTATGATGCCTTGGAATTGCCGTCTTTTAATAAAATCAAAGAGGACAAGACAGCGTATGCCAAGAGCTTTTACCTTCAGTATCAGAATACAGACCCTTTTACGGCAAGAAGAATTTATGAAACCTATGATGAGAAAATGTTTGTCGTACAGAATCCACCGGCAAAGCCATTGACCCAGATGGAAATGGATGATATCTACGCACTGCCATATATGAGAACCTATCATCCAATCTATGAAAAGGATGGTGGTGTACCGGCTATCGAAGAAGTAAAATTTTCCCTGGTCAGTAACCGTGGCTGCTTTGGTGGCTGCAGCTTCTGTGCCTTAACTTTTCATCAGGGCAGAATTATTCAGACCAGAAGTCATGAATCCATTCTTGCAGAAGCAAAGAAGATGACACAGGATAAGGATTTTAAAGGATATATCCATGATGTAGGTGGTCCGACTGCTAATTTCAGGGCACCGGCATGTACGAAGCAGCTCACAAAGGGAGTTTGCAAGAACCGGCAATGTCTGTTCCCGACACCATGTAAAAATCTTGTTGCTGACCATAGTGATTATATCAGTCTTCTTCGTAAATTACGGAATATCAAAGGCGTGAAAAAAGTATTTGTCCGTTCCGGTATCCGATTTGACTATCTTTTATGTGATACGAAAAATAATTTTCTGGAAGAACTTTGTAAATATCATGTCAGCGGACAGCTAAAGGTGGCACCGGAGCATATCTCAGACCCGGTATTACAGAAAATGGGAAAACCTCCCGTTTCCGTTTATAATGAATTTGTCCGCAAGTATCATGATATGAATGAACGGTTAGGATTAAAACAGTATCTGGTGCCATATCTGATGTCCTCCCATCCTGGTTCGACCCTGCAGGAGGCAGTAGATTTGGCTGAGTATTTAAGAGATTTAGGTTATATGCCTCAGCAGGTACAGGATTTCTATCCGACCCCATCCACCATATCGACCTGTATGTACTATACCGGTTTAGATCCGCGGACCATGGAGCCGGTATATGTAGCAACCAATCCGCATGAGAAAGCCATGCAGCGTGCACTGATACAGTATCGTAATCCGGAAAATTATGATTTGGTGCATGAAGCGTTAGTTAAGACGAACCGGACGGATTTAATCGGCTTTGATGCCCATTGCCTCATCCGTCCAAGAAAGCTTGCCAAAGAAGAAGCATTTTCGGATAAGAAAAAGACGAAGCGGACACTGAATCAAAATCAGACAAAGTATAAAACTGGAAATTCCAGAAATACAGAAAAATTTTCGGGAAAGACTTCCAGTCAGAATACGAAGAAGAAGCATACAATTCGAACCGTTCATAAAAAGAAATAGTAAGGATATGTTATGAAAACATTTATCATTAAAGAAAATGAAGCAGGACAACGATTTGATAAATATTTAAAAAAGCTTTTAAAAGAAGCACCGTCAAGCTTTGTCTATAAAATGCTTCGGAAGAAGAATATTGTATTAAATGGAAAAAAGGCAGATGGTTCTGAAAAACTGGAAGCCATGGATGAAGTAAAGCTGTTTTTAGCAGATGAAACTTATGATAAGTTTGCAGGAGCAGAGGTAAAAGAAAGTTTTCCAACCACAGCACTGGATATCGTTTATGAAGATGAAGATATTTTAATCATCAATAAACCTGCCGGAATGCTGTCACAGAAGGCACAGCCATCCGATATTTCCGCCAACGAATATATTATCGGATATCTTCTTCAAAGCAGAGCCCTTAAGGAAACTGATTTGCGGACCTTTCGACCGTCCGTATGTAACCGTCTTGACCGCAATACTTCAGGACTTCTGACAGCCGGAAAGACGTTAAAGGGATTGCAGGATTTATCCGAGGCTTTGAAAAAAAGAACCGTAAAGAAATATTATCTCTGCCTGGTAGCCGGATGCATTACAGCACCGCAGCATTTAAAGGGGTATCTTATGAAGGATGAAAGGCAGAATCGGGTATTTATTTCAAAGGAAAAAACAGCGGATGCACTCTGTATTGAGACCGAGTATGAGCCACTGGAAGTATATCAGGATGTCACACTGCTGCAGGTGCATCTGATTACCGGACGCAGCCATCAGATCCGTGCCCATTTAGCATCCATTGGTCATCCGATTATCGGAGACAGCAAATATGGTAATGAAAAAATCAATCATTTTTACCGGGAACGCACCGGCGTAAAACATCAGCTTTTACATGCTTACCGGATGATATTTGCAGATGGCAGATGTGTAGAAGCAGCTCCACCGGATGATTTTAATAAGGCTATTTGTTATGCAAATCAGAATGCCGCAGAGCAGTAATTATTTTTAATGAAAGACTGCGGATGTTACAGGAAGGATGAATAAGTAAGATGAAAGTATATCTGATGCGGCATGGAGAAACCGATTACAATAAAAAAGGACTGATACAGGGAACACTTGACATTCCATTAAATGAATTCGGACTGGAATTAGCCGAAAAGACCAAAGAGGGATTCCAAAACGAAGGATTGACTTTTGACTACTGTTATTGCAGTCCGTTAATTCGTGCCAGACAGACGGCAGAGATTATTCTGCGAGGAACGGACACCCCGATTTCCTATGATGAACGTATCAGTGAAATGAACTTCGGAGAAGGGGAAGGACAGAAGCTTGCTGATCTCAGCTGGAATCCGGTCCTTAAAAATATTGATGCTTTATTTCATGCGCCGGAACAGTATCGTGCCACGGAACAGGGCGAAAGCTACGAAGCATTACTTGGCAGGGTGGAAGATTTTTTAAAGCATGAAATCCTTCCACTGGAAGAAAAAATGAAGCGTGTGCTCATCTGCTGTCATGGTGGAATCATCCGGGCATTTCTTGCATACATAAAAGGACTTGAAATCAAGGATTTCTGGAACAGCCACCAGCCAAACTGCAGTGTAAATATATTAGAAGTAAAGAATCAGAAAATAAGGATTCTCGAAGAACATAAAATTTATTACACACTGCCGGAAGAAAAGAAAGGAAGTATACTCTGATGCCAACTTGGAATTCCAGAGGATTAAGAGGTTCTACGTTAGAGGAATTTATCAACCGGACCAATGAAAAATATGCAGAGCATAATTTAGCAATGATACAGAAAATTCCGACACCGATTACACCAATTAATATTGATAAAGAAACAAGACATATTACCCTTGCCTATTTTGACCAGAAAAGTACCGTAGATTATATCGGGGCAGTACAGGGCATTCCGGTCTGCTTTGATGCCAAGGAATGTCACACCGATACGTTTCCTCTTGCCAATGTGCATGCTCACCAGATTCAGTTTATGCAGGATTTTGAAAATCAGCAGGGTATTTCCTTTATTCTGATATTTTATACCCAACGGGATGAATTTTACTATATGCCATTCCGACAGCTTTATGAATTCTGGGAGAGAGCCCAGAATGGCGGACGGAAGAGCTTCCGGTTAGAAGAATTAAATCCGGAATTTTTCCTGCCAAAGAAGTCAGGAATCCTGGTTCCTTATCTGGAAGGCTTGAAAAAAGATTTGGAGCTAAGGGATTGACAATTATTTCCAGGTAATATATACTAGGAAAAGCAATTCACCGTGGTAGCATGGTAGCACGCTAAAGTGCTTTGAGAAAAACTGGAGGTTTATATGAAAAATCAATTGTTACATACACCAGAGGGTGTCCGGGATATTTATAATGAAGAGTGTGAAAAAAAATTAGAGCTGCAGGATCGGCTGCATAAGGCTTTAAAACGACACGGATACCACAGTATTCAGACACCAACCTTTGAATTTTTCGATATATTTGGAAAAGAAGTTGGAACCATTCCATCCAGCGAATTATATAAATTTTTTGACCGGGAAGGAAATACCCTTGTATTAAGACCGGATATTACACCATCTATTGCACGGTCTGCCGCAAAATATTTTATGGATGAGGATATGCCAATCCGCCTTTCTTATATGGGAAATACCTTTATTAATAACCATAGTTATCAGGGAAGATTAAAGGAATCCACCCAGCTTGGAGCAGAGTTAATCGGAGATGATACCGTAGATGCCGATGCAGAGATGATTGCCATGGCAATTGACGCATTAAAGAGCAGTGGTTTAAAGGATTTCCAGATTAGTGTGGGACATGTGGAATTTTTCCGTGGCTTAATGGAGGCGGCAGGACTTTCCGAAGAACAGGAAGAAGTTATCCGGGAACTGATTGCCAATAAGAATTTCTTTGGTGTAGAAGAAGAGATTTCCGACTGCTCCATGAACCAGAATTTAAAAGAATTATTCGGAATGCTTGGAACCATTTATGATAATGCATCTTCCTTTGAAGAAGCAAAGACCTATGCAGCTGATTATCCAAGGGTTTATAAAGCGATACGCAGACTGGAAGACTTAGATGCGGTGCTTAAAGTATATGACGTAGACAAATATGTGACCTATGAATTTGGTATGTTAAGCAGCTATCATTATTATACCGGAGTAATTTTTGCCGGTTATACTTACGGAAGCGGTGAACCGATTGTAAAGGGTGGCCGTTATGACAAGCTTCTTACTTATTTTGGAAAAGATGCAGCTTCCATTGGATTTGCGATAGTAGTAGACCAGTTAATGGCAGCAATTTCAAGACAGAAAATTGAGATTACCGTAAAACATGACAATCAGCTGATTGTATACAAACCGGAATACCGCAGGGAAGCAGTAAAGAAAGCCATTGCACTGAGGGCAAAGGACTGCAATGTGGAACTGATTGCCTGGGCAATGGATAAATCAAAAGCAGATTATGAAGCATATGCATTGCGAAATCAGATTGCAGAACTGACATTTATGGATGGAGAATAGAAATGGAAGATATGAGATATTTAACCTTTGCATTAGGTAAGGGAAGACTGGCAAATAAAACCTTAGAGACTTTTGAAAAAATCGGCATTACCTGTGAAGAAATGAAAGACAAGAATACCAGAAAACTTATTTTTGTCAATGAAGAATTAAAGCTTCGTTTCTTCCTTGCCAAGGGACCGGATGTACCAACTTATGTAGAATATGGTGCGGCAGATATCGGTATTGTGGGAAAGGATACAATTTTAGAGGAAGCAAGAAATATTTATGAAGTATTGGATTTGGGCTTTGGAAAATGCAGAATGTGTATCTGCGGTCCAAAAGAATCCAAAGAATTATTACAGCATCACGAACTGATCCGTGTGGCAACCAAATATCCGCGCATTGCAAAAGACTATTTTTATAATAAGAAACATCAGACTGTAGAAATTATCAAATTAAACGGTTCCATCGAACTTGCCCCGATTGTTGGACTTTCTGAGGTAATATGTGATATTGTAGAGACAGGCTCAACCTTACGTGAAAACGGACTTGAAGTATTAGAAGAAGTTTGTCCGCTTTCTGCCCGGATGGTCGTAAATCAGGTTAGTATGAAAATGGAACATGAGCGGATTACGAAATTAATTACAGATTTAAAATCGGTATTAAAGGAGGCATAAACATGCGTATTTTAGAGTTGACAGAAGAGACAAAGGGTAATATATTAGAGAATCTTTTAAAGAGAAGCCCCAACAGCTACGGCAAATTTGAAGCCAGCGTACAGGAAATCATTGAAACGGTACGTGCCAACAGAGATGCTGCATTATTTGACTATACAGCGAGATTTGATGGCGCAACGATTCATAAAGATAATATTTTAGTAACAGAAGAAGAGATTAAGGAGGCTTATGATGCAGTAGATCCGAAGCTCCTTGAAGTCATCCGGAAATCTCTTGTAAATATCCGTACCTATCATGAAAAACAGCGTCAGAACAGCTGGTTTGACAGCCAGGATAAAGGTATTATCTTAGGTCAGAAGGTAACCGCATTAGCCCGTGTCGGTGTTTATGTACCGGGTGGAAAAGCCGTTTATCCTTCTTCCGTACTGATGAATATTGTTCCGGCCAAGGTTGCCGGAGTTGATGAAATTATTATGACAACACCGCCTGGAAAAGATGGTAAGGTAAATCCTTCTACCCTGGTTGCAGCAAGAGAAGCCGGTGCAGACCGCATCTATAAAGTAGGTGGCGCACAGGCAATTGCAGCTCTCGCCTTTGGTACCGAAAGCATTCCAAAAGTAGATAAAATTGTTGGCCCTGGAAATATTTATGTAGCTTTAGCGAAAAAAGCCGTATTCGGTTATGTCAGCATAGACTCCATCGCCGGACCAAGTGAGATTTTAGTATTAGCAGATGAAACAGCCAATCCAAGATATGTTGCAGCCGACCTTTTATCCCAGGCAGAGCATGATGAAATGGCTTCCGCAATTTTGATTACCACAAGCCGTGAACTGGCAGAGCGTGTTTCTGAGGAAGCAGCAAAATTTACCGCACAGCTTTCCAGAAAAGAAATCATCCAGAAATCCTTAGATAACTATGGATATATTTTAATTGCAGATAATATGGAGGAAGCCATTGCTGCAGTAAATGAAATTGCATCCGAACATATGGAAATTGTAACAAAGAATCCATTTGAAGTTATGACCAAGGTAAGAAATGCCGGAGCAATTTTCATCGGTGAATACAGCAGTGAACCGCTTGGTGATTATTTTGCAGGACCAAACCACGTTCTTCCAACCAATGGAACCGCAAAATTCTTCTCTGCATTATCCGTAGATGATTTCATTAAGAAATCCAGCATTATTTCCTATTCCAGGGAAGCATTAGAGGAAGTATATAAAGATATTGCCCAGTTTGCAGAGTGCGAACAGTTGACGGCACATGCAAATTCCGTTAAAGTAAGATTTGAAGACGAAAACTAAACGGAGGTTTGTTTCATGGAACAAAGACGTATTGCAGAATATACAAGAAAAACAAAAGAAACAGATATTTACCTTTCCTTTGATTTGGACGGCAGAGGGGATGCAAAGGCAGATACCGGAATTGGATTTTTCGACCATATGTTAGATGGCTTTGCAAGACATGGATTATTTGATTTAAATGTCAAAGTGACCGGAGATCTGGTGGTGGACTGTCATCATACCATTGAAGATACCGGAATCGTCCTTGGCAATGCCATTAAAAAAGCAGTCGGTGACAAAAAGGGTATCAAACGTTTTGGAAGCTGTATGCTGCCCATGGATGAGACACTGGTGCTTTGTGCGGTAGATTTATCCGGAAGACCGTATCTATCCTTTGATGCAGAATTCACCACAGACCGTGTGGGTTATATGGATACTGAGATGGTAAAAGAATTCTTTTATGCCATTTCCTATAGCGCCGGAATGAATTTACATCTTAAGGTCATTACAGGCGGAAATAACCATCATATGATTGAAGCCATGTTTAAGGCATTTGCAAAGGCATTGGATGAGGCAACCATCATTGACCCGCGTATTACCGATATATTATCAACGAAAGGCAGTTTATAGGTGAGCATATGAAACACAAGAATATAGTAGCAACCATTTATCTGAAAAACGGAGAGGCAGTAAAGAGCCCGAGTGACCTTAGTTCTGCAGGAGATTTAAAAGAACTTACCAAGCTTTATAATGACAGTGGAATTGATAAGATTTTAATCTATGACTTATCAACCGGTGATGAAGAGCATGAGAAAAATATTCATACGGTAAAAGATATTTTCCGTACTGTAGAGATTCCGATTTATGCAGGTGGAAATATCAACCGTCTGGAAGACATTAAGAAATTTATCTATGCCGGATGTAAACAGGTTGTTTTAAACGGTGCAAAATCTGTCAGCATGTCTTTGGCGGAGGAAGGTGCAAAACGATTCGGAAAAGACCGTATGATAGTTTCTGTAAAGAATATTGATTTCTTATTCAAACACAAAGATGAACTGGATGAATATTTTCATGAAATGATTGTTCTTGATCCATCCATGATGGACGGAGTAGAAAATATTACAAATCTGCCATATGTCGTTCAGTATGATAATTATGACAAGGATGCACTGGTGGATGTATTAAAACGTGAAAATGTCAGAGGAATCTGTGGTGCATTTATTAATGATACCAGGACAGATATCATGAAATTAAAGACAGAATTTGCAGCCAGCGGAATCCGTATGGACAATTTTGCTCCGGCATTAAAATGGAGTGATTTCAAATTGAATTCGGATGGAATGGTACCTGTTGTAGTACAGGACTACCGTACCGATGAAGTACTTATGGTAGCTTATATGAATGAAGAAGCGTTCAATACCACCATTTCCAGCGGAAAGATGACTTATTACAGCCGCAGCCGTAAGGCGTTGTGGATGAAGGGTGAGACCAGTGGTCATATCCAGTATGTGAAATCTTTAACGGCAGACTGTGACTTTGATACCATTCTTGCAAAGGTATCCCAGATTGGCGTGGCATGTCATACCGGAGCACCAAGCTGCTTTTTTAATGAAATTGTCAAGAAAGAATATGCTGAGAAAAATCCACTGCAGGTATTTGAGGATGTCTACTCCATTATTGCGGATCGTAAGATTCATCCAAAGGAAGGCTCTTATACCAACTACCTTTTCGATAAGGGAATTGATAAGATTTTAAAGAAGGTCGGCGAAGAAGCAACCGAGATTGTCATTGCCGCAAAGAATCCGGAACCGGAAGAGATTATTTATGAAATTTCAGATTTCCTTTATCATGCAATGGTATTGATGGTAGAAAAAGGCGTAACATGGGAGGATGTTACCCAGGAACTTGCCCAGAGATAACATACATAGTTCCTGCACTTTCTGCATAGATTACAGCAGAACAACAATCAGGCGATGATATGCAGAAAGGTGCGATTTATTTGGAACAGGATTATATTGCAAACAGACGGGAATATATTCTTCGTGCCAGAAATTCTTTTTCGGAATCACGGAAAGACACGGACGAGGAGTTAATAAACACAGGAAAAGCAGCCATTTGGAAAGTAAAATGGCTGCTTTGTATTTGCATTTTTGTGATGTTTGTTTTATGTGATAAAGGGAAGCTTTCTTTTCCGGGGACTGCCGGTGAAAAAGATATCGAATGGATGTATCGGCAATTAGAAGAAAACTATGATTATACAAAACTGCAAAAGTATGTTATGATGATTTCGGATTTTGCAAAAAATATATAAGCGTTATTTTTTTCACAAATCGGATTATGATATTTAAGAATGATTGAGGTACCAGATGAACACTTTAGCATTAAGTGATGAAATACTTTTAACAATTGATAAACCGGCCCGTTATATCGGAAACGAGCTGAACATGGTAAAGAAGAATCCGAAGGATGTTGACATCCGTTTTGCAATGTGCTTTCCGGATGTCTATGAAATCGGAATGTCTCACCTGGGCATTCAGATTTTATATGATATGTTTAATAAACGGGATGATGTATACTGCGAACGGGTTTATTCTCCGTGGCCGGATTTACACAAGATTATGAAAGAAAAAAATATTCCTTTATTTGCACTGGAAAGTCAGGAGCCGATTAAGGATTTTGATTTCCTTGGTATTACCATCCAGTATGAGATGTGCTATACCAATATTTTACAGATTCTTGATTTATCCCAGATTGCCATGCTGTCTTCTGAGCGAAAAGAAGATGACCCGATTGTAATCGGTGGCGGTCCTTGCAGCTATAATCCGGAGCCGATTGCAGATTTCTTTGATTTGTTCTATATCGGAGAAGGCGAAATTTCTTATACGGAATTATTTACGCTGTATAAGCAGTGCAGGAAAGAAAAGGCCAGCAGAAAGGAATTCTTACGCCGTGCAGCGTCTATTCCTGGAATCTATGTGCCTTCCATGTATGAGGTGGCTTATAAAGAAGATGGAACGATTGCATCCTTTACACCAAAATATGAGGATGTGCCGGCAACGGTAAAGAAACAGATTCAGATGGATATGTCCCATTCTGTTTACCCGGAGAAACCGGTTGTTCCTTTTATTAAAGCAACCCAGGATCGTGTGGTATTAGAGATTCAGCGTGGTTGTATCCGCGGCTGCCGTTTCTGTCAGGCAGGAATGATTTACCGTCCGGTCCGTGAAAAAGATGTAGAAGTCTTAAAACATTATGCTTATGAAATGTTAAAGAATACCGGACATGAAGAGATTTCTTTAAGTTCTTTAAGTTCCAGTGATTATTCGCAACTGGAAGAACTGGTTAATTTTCTGATTGATAACTTTAAGGATAAAGGCGTAAATATTTCTCTGCCATCTCTTCGTATCGATGCATTTTCCTTAGACGTTATGGGAAAAGTGCAGGATATCAGAAAGAGCAGCCTTACCTTTGCTCCGGAAGCCGGTTCCCAGCGTCTTCGTAATGTTATTAATAAAGGACTGACGGAAGAGGTGATTTTAAATGGTGCCGGAATGGCGTTTGAAGGCGGCTGGAATAAAGTAAAGCTTTATTTCATGCTAGGACTTCCGACCGAGACGGAAGATGATATGCGTGCCATAGCAGAACTTGCCAATAAAATTGCAGTCCGTTATTATGAGATTCCAAAGGAAGAGCGGAATGGAAAATGTCAGATTACTATCAGTACCTCTTTCTTTGTACCAAAGCCATTTACTCCATTCCAGTGGGCGAGAATGTATGATAAGGACAGCTATCTTGGCAGAGCCAAGGTGGTAAATGATGCTGTAAAAGAACAGTTAAACCGCAAGAGCATCAAGTATAACTGGCATGAAGCAGATGTTACGGTATTAGAGGGTATTCTTGCAAGAGGAGACCGCCGGATTGCCCCTGCCTTGCTTAAAGTTTATGAAAAAGGTGGCATCTTTGATGCCTGGACGGAATTTTTTGATAATAACCGCTGGGTAGAGGCTTTTGCGGAATGTGGCATCGATACCGATTTCTATACCATGCGGGAACGTCCTCTGGATGAAATTTTCCCATGGGATTTTATTGATGATGGCGTTTCGAAAAAGTTCTTAATCCGCGAATGGGAACGTGCCAGAAAAGAAGAAGTAACTCCAAACTGCCGGATGCAGTGTCAGGGCTGTGGAGCTGCTCAGTTTAAGGGAGGTGTCTGCTTTGAAAATAAGAATTAAATTTCGAAAATATGGTGTAATGAAATTTATCGGACACCTTGATATGATGCGCTATTTCCAGAAAGCAATGCGTCGTGCTGAGATTGATATTGCATATTCTGAGGGATTTTCTCCGCATCAGATTATGTCTTTTGCGGCACCGCTGGGAGTTGGAATCACCAGTGATGGAGAATATCTTGATATTGAAGTACATTCTACCAGAAGTTCAATTGAATCCGTTAAGGCTTTAAATGATACCATGGTGGAAGGTGTTGAAATCGTATCTTACCGGATGCTGCCAGAGCATGCAAAAACAGCGATGTCCATTGTTGCAGCAGCAGACTATAACGTATTTTATAAGGATAAAGGAAATTGTCCATTCACTTTGGATGAATTGAAAGGTAAAGTAAAAGCATTTTATGAAGATGCTCCGGAGATTCTGGTTACGAAAAAGACGAAAAAAAGCGAAAAAGTCATGGACTTAAAGCAGCTGGTATATGATTTTCAGGTTGAGGAAGCAGATGGCTGTCCATTCTTTTATCTTAAAGTATCTACAGGAAGCGTAGATAATGTAAAACCAGAGCTTTTGTTAGAAGCCTTTTACCGGTATCTGGAACTTCCTTATAACGAAATGCAGTTTCAGATTCATCGTGTGGACGTATATGCCCGAAAAGAAGACGGCACTCTGATTGCATTGGATGAAATGGGAGATGACATTCTTGAATAAATTTATCATTACAAGGCAGCATTATGTAGGCGACTCCTATTTTACGGCACTGTTAGATGAAAAGGACAAGTTTAGGGAAATTGCATTTCATCCGTTATCCGAAGAAAATCAGGTTGTACCGGGAATAATTTGTATTGCCAGGGTAAAAAAGATTGCCGCGAACTTAGATGCCGCTTTTGTGGACATTGCAAAGGGAGTAACCTGTTATCTGGAAACAGCACATATAAAAGATGCCTGGTTTTCGAAGCAGTGCAGAAGCGGAAAGCTGACCGAAGGGGATGAACTTGTGGTGCAGATTACCAAAGAGGCGATCAAGACCAAGTATCCCATTGCAGATACCAAGCTTTCCCTTACCGGAAAATATTTTGTCCTGACAAATGAAAACCGTTCCCTTGCCATTTCATCTAAATTAAGTGCGGATGAAAAAGAAAGGTTAAGCAGTCAGGTACAGCTTTTCGAACAGATGCGGCTTTTTGAAAAAGAAGCAGTTACCGATACAAAGCAGAATGCCGGACAGGAAGAAAAAAGAAAGCCGCATAGTCTTATCGTAAGAACCAATGCGGCAGGAGCTTCTTCGGAAGAATTGGAAACAGAATACCGGAAACTTTTATCTGACTATCAGAAGTTAGCTGCAACTTTTCATTTCCGTACCTGTTACAGCATTCTGATGCTGCCAAAGAAATTTTATGAAAATGCCATTAATCACCTTTACCAGGAAGAGCTTGGTGAAATTATTACGGATGATAAGAATATCTATGAAGAGCTTCAACAGCTTTATGCCGGAAATCCTGATATTTTATCTAAGATACGGTTCTATGAAAATGATGCCATTTCATTAGGAACCCTTTATTCCTTTGAAACGCAGATACAGCGTGCAATATCGGAACGGGTCTGGATGAAGTCCGGTGCTTATCTTATCATTCAGCCAACGGAAGCTCTGACAGTTATTGATGTAAACAGTGGAAAGAATACTTCCGGAAAAAATGCAGAAGAATATTATTATAAGATTAATTTAGAAGCTGCTGCAGAGATTTCAAGACAGCTCCGGCTTCGTAATATTTCAGGAATTGTCATTGTGGATTTCATCAATATGGCAAAAGAAGAGCAAAGAAAAGAGCTGATGCACCAGTTCCGGTTATCCTTAAAAGAAGACCCGGTTCCGGTACGGCTTGTGGATATTACAAAGCTTGGCTTAGTGGAGCTGACCCGGAAGAAGGAGCGTAAGACCCTTTTGGAGCAGGTTGCCCAGCTAAGATGATAGCAGCTGCAAAAGCCACATCAAGGTATCTATCAAGATATGCAAAGAAATATCTGAATACAATACCCGGAAAGTACCTGAAAAATAATGATACCTGAAAAATAATTAAAATTATAGCGTGAAATAGTTGACGAATCGTAATTCGTGTGCTATGATACAACAGTATGCCGCACAGTGAGGTATAAGTCTATCGTAAGGATAGCACCACAACTGGCGAGTAATGATAATAGGAGGTGCCATATGTACGCAATTATAGCAACAGGTGGTAAACAGTACAAAGTATCTGAAGGCGATATCATTACCATTGAAAAGCTTGGTGTTGAGGCTGGTGAGAAAGTAACTTTCGATCAGGTTTTAGCAGTATCTGACAACGGATTAAAAGTTGGTGCAGACGCAGCTAATGCAACTGTAGAAGCTTCTGTAGTAAAAGAAGGCAGAGCTAAGAAAGTTATCGTTTACAAGTATAAGAGAAAAACCGGCTATCACAAGAAGAACGGTCATAGACAGGCGTTCACACAGGTGAAAATCGAAAAAATTAATGCGTAATCGATAGGAAATTGTTATGACAAAGATAACGATTTTTCGAAACCAGAAACAAGAGTATCTTGCTTTTTCCTGTGTCGGACATGCTGAATATGCAGATGCCGGAGAGGATATTGTATGTGCAGGAATTTCGGTTCTTGTGATTAATACAATCAATGCCCTTGGAATGTTCACAAAAGAACAGTTCAAGACCAATCAGGACGAAGAGACCGGATTGATTTCCGTATCTTTTGAGCAGCCGGCAGGACATGATGCAAAGTTACTTTTGGACACAATGGTTTTAGGCTTACAGGGAATACAAAACAATTATGGAAATGATTACATCATTTTAAACTTCAAGGAGGTGTAGAACATGTTGAATATGAACCTTCAGTTTTTTGCTCATAAAAAGGGAGTTGGTTCTACTAAGAACGGTAGAGATTCTGAATCCAAGAGATTAGGTGCAAAAAGAGCAGATGGACAGTTCGTTAAGGCTGGTAACATTTTATACAGACAGCGTGGAACAAAGATTCATCCAGGCGTTAACGTTGGTATCGGCGGAGATGATACTTTATTCGCATTAACAGACGGTGTTCTTAGATTTGAAAGAAAAGGCAGAGATAAGAAACAGGCTTCTGTTTATCCAGTAGCAACAAACGAATAAGATGCATGATAGACCCGACACGAAAGCGCCGGGTCTATTTTCACTTATAGGAAACTATATTTTAACTTGAAGTAATTTAGAAACAATTAAAGTATCATTTGATTACAGTAACTGATATTTAATCACAATCAATAATGAGGTAGAAAATTATGTTTGCCGACAGTGCAAAAATTATTATAAAATCAGGAAAAGGCGGTAACGGTCATGTGAGCTTCCGCCGTGAAAAATATGTTCCGGATGGCGGTCCGGACGGTGGCGATGGTGGAAAAGGTGGCGATATCATCTTTGAAGTAGATGACAGCATGAATACATTAAATGATTTCCGTCATAAACACAAATGGGCTGCAGAAAACGGAGAAGAAGGAAAAAAACGAAACTGCCACGGAAAAAAGGGTGAAGACCTTGTCATCCATGTTCCTGCCGGAACCATTATCCGTGATGCAGCTACCGATAAGGTAATTGCAGATATGTCCGGTGAGAATAAAAGACAGATTATTTTAACCGGTGGAAAGGGTGGACTTGGCAATCAGCATTTTGCGACCTCTTCCATGCAGGCACCGAAATATGCACAGCCGGGGCAGGAAGCATTGGAACTTGAAGTTCGACTGGAACTTAAAGTAATTGCTGACGTTGGTTTAGTCGGCTTCCCAAATGTGGGAAAATCAACTTTATTATCCAGTTCCACCAATGCAACACCAAAGATTGCAAATTATCATTTTACAACTTTAAATCCGATTCTTGGTGTCGTTGATTTAGGCGAAGGTGCCGGATTTGTCATGGCTGATATTCCGGGGCTGATTGAAGGGGCATCCGAAGGAATCGGTCTTGGACATGAATTCTTAAAGCATATAGAGCGAACCAAGGTTATTATTCATGTTGTGGATGCTGCCGGAACAGAAGGCAGAGATCCGATTGCAGATATTCATGCCATCAATCAGGAGCTGGAATCCTTTAACCCTGAATTGTTAAAGAAACCTCAGGTTATTGCAGCCAATAAAATTGATGCTATTTATGAAGGCAATAATGAAATTATTGAGAAATTAAAAGAAACCTTTGAGCCATCCGGCATTAAAGTATTTCCAATTTCTGCGGTCAGCCGTCAGGGTGTCCGTGAGTTAATGTTTTATGTGAAGAGTCTTTTAGATGAAATGGACGATACTCCGGTCATCTATGAACAGGAATTCTTCCCGGATTCCAGAGCATTAGAGGGTGAACCTTATACCATTGAGGTTGATCCGGAAGATGGTGCTTATGTTGTAGAAGGTCCTAAAATTGATAAAATGCTGGGTTACACCAATATTGATTCAGAGAAAGGTTTCCTTTTCTTCCAGAAATTCTTAAAAGAACAGGGTATCTTAAAGGAATTAGAGGCAAAGGGTATTCAGGAAGGTGATACAGTCCGTATGTATGGACTTGAATTCGATTATTATAAGGAGTAAATCATTATGGAATTAACGAGTAAGCAGCGTTCCCATTTAAGAGGAATGGCAAGTACGATAAATCCAATTTTCCAGATTGGAAAGGCATCTCTTACACCGGAAATTATTTCTGCAATAGATGATGCTATTGAAAAACGGGAATTAATCAAGATTTCTGTATTAAAAAACTGTGCAGATGATCCTCGCGAATTAGGCGAAATAATTGCAGAGCGTACGCATGCACAGGTGGTTGCGGTAACTGGTAAAAAAATCGTTCTTTACCGTAAATCAAAGAAACATCCAAAGATTGAATTGTTATAAACGAAAGCTTTTATACCTTGGAAGGGTGGTAGAAGATTGAAAAAAGTGCGTATTGGAATTATTGGCGGAACCTTTGATCCGATTCATATCGGGCATCTGATTATTGCACAGAATGCGGTAACACAATATCATTTAGACCAGATTCTTTTTATTCCAACGGGACATTCGCCTCATAAGGATGATAAAGAGATTGAACAGTCTGCCCACCGGCTGGAAATGATTCGCCTGTCTATTAAAAATAATCCGGATTTTTATTTTTCAGCCATGGAGATTAATGCAGCCCGTACCAGTTATACGTATCTGACGCTGCAGGAGCTTCATCGGACCTATCCGGACTGGGAACTCTATTTCATTATGGGAGCAGATTCCCTTGATTATCTGGATAAATGGATGGAACCGGCAGAAATTTGCCGCCTTGCAACGCTTTTAGTTGCTATCAGAGACGATTTGGATATGAACCGGATAAAGAATAAGGCTGCAGAGTTAAAGCGGCTCTATGCGGCAGATATAAGGCCGATTATCACACCAAATGTTTCCGTTTCTTCTCATAATATCCGGGAGCGGGTAGCAAAAGGGGAACCGATACGTTACCTTGTCACACCGGAAGTGGAAGAATATATTGCCCATCAGTGTTTATATCAGGAGGATGAAGGTCAGACACCAATGAACGAAAGATTAAATAAGATAAAAAAAACATTAAAAAAGGAATTGGATAAAGACCGTTATGAGCATACTTTAGGGGTCATGTATACTTCAGCCTGTCTTGCCATGGCAAATGGTTATGATATGGAAAAGGCTCAGCTTGCAGGTCTGCTTCACGATTGTGCCAAATGTATTCCAAACGAAAAGAAATTAAAAATCTGTGCGAAGAATAACATTCCTGTCACGCAGGTGGAAAAGGATAATCCTTTTTTACTTCATGCTAAAGTCGGTGCATTTCTTGCCAGAGTATTATATGAAGTAGAGGACGAAGAGATTCTTCATGCAATTTCTGTTCATACCACCGGGGCACCGGCAATGAATACACTGGATAAAATCGTATTTATTGCTGATTATATCGAACCAAAACGGGATAAAGCAGCAAACCTAAAAGAAATCAGAAAAACAGCCTTTGAAGATTTAGATGAAGCACTGAAAATGATTTTAAGTGATACCATTCATTATCTCAACGGCAGTAAAAATGATAAAAATATCGATCCAATGACAATTGAAACATATCATTACTATACAGGAGGTTCTCATGAATAAACAGTCGAAAGAAATGGCGAAGCTTGCATATCAGGCTTTATCAGAAAAGAAGGCAGAAGATATCCGTATTATTGATATCAGTGAAATATCTGTTATCGCAGATTATTTTATTATTGCCAGTGGAAGTAATGCCAACCAGTTACAGGCTATGCAGGACAGCGTAGATGAACAGTTATATAAAGCCGGTTATCATGCAAAACAGATTGAAGGAAATCAGCGTTCCAGCTGGATTCTGATGGACTACAGTGATATTATCGTTCATATCTTCTCAAAAGAAGATCGTCTCTTCTACGATTTAGAGCGCATCTGGAGAGATGGAAAAGATATTGACCCGGAAGAACTTTAAGAAATATATAGTTAAGAAGTATATTATGAAAAGGTATATATAAAAAGTTATATAATAAGATGTGCATATCAGGAAGGCACTATCGTACAAACACAGTCTGTATGGTAGCGCCTTCTTTCTAAAATATACTTACATAATAAGCCTGAAATTATTGCTAAGCCAGGAAACGGAATACGCCGAATACCTTTCCAAGAATAGAACATTCTTTCACAATAATTGGATCCATGGAATCATTTTCGGGCTGCAGACGATAATAACCATCCTCCTTATAAAAGGTCTTAACCGTTGCAGAATCATCTACAAGAGCAACCACAATATCACCATTAGATGCAGTAGACTGACGCTTTACAAGAACATTATCCCCATCGAAAATACCTGCATTAATCATACTTTCTCCCTTAACTCGAAGCATAAAGCTTTCTGCATTTGGCATAAACTCTGCCGGAATAGGAAAATAGCTGGTAATATTTTCTACTGCAAGAATCGGCTGTCCTGCAGCAACACTTCCTACCATAGGAACATTAACAACCTCACGTCTGGTTAAATTAAAGCTGTCATCAATGATCTCAATTGCTCTTGGCTTCGTAGGGTCACGTCTGATATATCCATTCTTCTCAAGAGTTTCCAGATGAGAATGAACCGAAGAAGTTGATTTCAGATTAACTGCTTCACAAATTTCACGAACAGCAGGTGGGTATCCTTTATTTAAAATTTCCTGTTTAATATATTCAAGAATTTCCTTTTGTTTTGAACTGATTTTTCCGTATGCCATCTCATTACCTCCTTTTTATATTCTAAGTCTAACATATGTTCACAGAAAAAGCAAACACATATTCCGAAAATTTGTTCGCTTTTCTTCTTGACAAACGAATGTTCCCTATATATAATGCATATATAAACAAATGTTCGCAACAGACGTTCGAAAGGAGACGAAACAATGAATCGTGATAATAGAGTATATGGATACAACGAATATAAAGAATACTACGGAAGGGGAAATAGAATGGACAACAGGTGCAGAAATATGGATGGAACTCAGTATACATCGAATCGTACGATGGCAATTCGTGCAAACGGAGGAAGAAACAAAGCATATGTGTGCCAGATTCAAAGATATCTTATTATTTCTTTTCTGGCAGTGCTTTTAACCATCCTTGGTGTTATTTTAGGAAGCAACCTGCTTGCTTCTTCACAGAGCAAAGCTTCCAATGAGGTAAATACCTATAAATATTATACCAGCATTGAAGTACAGAAAGGGGATACTCTCTGGACGATTGCAGAGCAATATGCAGATGATGATGCCGATTATGCCTCTTATATCGAAGAAGTAAAAGAGATGAACCAGTTGACCAGTGATACCATCCATGCGGGAGAGTACCTTACTGTTTCTTATTCTTCCAGTGAATTTAAATAGGATTTCAGATATGACAGAACACAGAACGTTTTTAGATAAATTAGATACCTTTCTGGATAAATAAGATATACAAGAAGAGATTTTGTTTTAATGTTATTTTAAATATTATTTTAATTTTATATTGACTTTTCATAGTAACCATATTAATATAGTAGGAAATTAGAAAAAGTATTATTTTCAACTACATATATCAAATTACATTATTTTAGACAAATGGAGGTTTACTATGAAAGAAATATTATGCTTTGGTGATTCAAATACTTACGGTTTAATTCCTGGCACAAAAGAGAGATATGGACGTGATACCAGATGGACAGGTCTTTTAGAACAACATTTATATGAAAAAGGTTATCGTATTATAGAAGAAGGTTTATGCGGTAGAACCACCGTCTTTGAAGATGAGCTAAGAGAGGGACGGAAGGGGGCTGCCTTACTTCCGACACTGTTAGAAAGCCACGCTCCAATTGACCGGGTTGTTCTTATGTTAGGAACGAATGACTGCAAAAGCTTATATAATGCATCAGCAGAAGTAATTGGACTTGGAATAGAACAATTATTAAAACAGATCCGGAAAATTGATTCAGATACCCGTATTTTGTTAATTTCTCCAATCCAATTAGGTGAAGGAGTTTGGGAGCCGGAGTTTGATCCTGAATTTAATCAAAAATCTGTTGAAGTATCTAAAAAATTAAAATCCGTTTATCAAAGAATTGCCCTAAAATACAACTGCGATTTTCTTGCTGCATCTGATATTGCAGCACCAAGCAGTGCTGATAGAGAACATTTAAATGAAGAGGGACATCAGAAGCTGGCAGAAGCAGTCCTTAAAGTGATTGCAGCATAATATGCTAAGAAATTTAAAATAAAAATTTATCAGAAAAGAAAGAATAGTTGTCGAATTTTCGGAATGTGGTATAATAGTTATGTATTATTTTACGCATAGTACAAGATTAAAATATCAAGGAGTTAGAAAATGTTACGTTTTATATATGTTATTCTAATGAATCTTTTTCGGGCCCCATATATTATACCGAAAATGAGAAAGTGGGCAGATCATCCGGAAAAATATTCGGAAGAAGAACGATATAAACTGGTTCGTCATGTCATTTATTTAATGAAGCGTTCCGGTAAAATCAAGACTGTAGCCTATGGCGAAGAAAATCTTCCAAAAGAAGGTGGATATGTTATGTATCCGAATCATCAGGGTAAATATGATGCTCTTGGTATCATAAGCACTCATAAGGAACCTTGTTCCCTTGTTATGGACGAAGCCAAATCCCATACCATTCTGGTAAGTGAATTTGTTGACTTACTTCAGGGTAAGCGTTTAATAAAAGATAATGTCCGTCAGGCTTTGAAAATTATTACCGAAGTTTCAGAAGATGTAAAGAACGGAAAGAAATACATTCTTTTTCCGGAAGGTGGTTACGAATTCAATAACCGTAATCGTGTCTGTGATTTTAAAGCGGGTAGTTTTAAATCTGCAATAAAAGCACATGTACCAATTGTACCAATTGCGCTGATTGATTCCTACAAAGTCTTTAACAGTTTTTATCTGTGGCCAATTACTACACAGGTTCATTATTTGGAGCCGATTTATTACGAAGAGTATAAAGATATGAAATCCAAAGAAATTGCCGAATTAGTAAAACAGCGGATTCAGGATAAGATATCAAGTATTTTATAAGATTCCTTTTATTATTTTATATTAAAACAGTTTCCCTTCTGGTGATTATAAATATATTTTTACTTTTATAATACCGGAAGGGAAACTGTTTTTCTTATAAAATATTAATTATAATATAATGATAAGAATGCTTATTTTTATTCATCCCGCAAATGAATATATTTTGGAGCAGTTCTTCGACGTTCATCCTCTAAGGCCGCATAATGCTTTTTCGTGGTATTTACATCTTTATGGCCTAAGACATCAGCCACCAGATAAATATCGCCTGTTTCGCGATATAGTGACGTTCCATAGGTACTTCTTAATTTATGCGGTGTAATATTCTTCATGGTAGTAATTAATTTTGAGTATTTTTTTACCAGATTTTCTACTGCCCGGACACCGATTCGTTTCTTCTGCATGGAAAGGAAGAGGGCATGGGTGCTTCCTTCCACAGCTTCAATGGTATTTCTTTCTTCCAGATAATTCAAAAGAGCAGTGCGAACCTCATCACCGAAGTATACAACGACTTCTGCACCACCTTTTCGATGTACTTTGATTCCGTTGTTACGAAAGTCTACATCTGTGATATCAAGTCCCACACATTCAGAAACACGGATTCCTGTTCCTAAAAGCAATGTCATAATTGCAAGGTCACGACATTTGGTCTGTTCATGAAACTTTTGCTGGCGTTCGGTTAATTTTTCACCAGATTCAACTTCATCTAACAGCATAGCAACTTCATCTACATCAAGTCTCGTTATGGTTTTTTCGTGTTTTTTTGGCATCCGGACAAGCTGTGCAGGATTTTTTGTTATCATTTCTTTACAGAAATAGTAATTATAAAAGCTTCGTAAGCTTGCCAGTTTACGTGAAATGCCTCTTTCATCATTGGTATGCGCAACACCATCTTTTTCATAAACCCTTAAATAATCAAGATATTCCTCAATATCCATAGGCGAAATCTGGTCTAACAAATCGATAGTGAATTCATTTACCGGCTTTTTCGCACAAATGGGATTATTCTGATGTATAAAATCAAAAAATATACCTAAATCATATGCATAAGCCAATAGGGTCCGGGACGAAACAGACGCCTTCATTCCGATAAAAAACTCTCGGCAGAAGGGGGGCAGCTCCTTCTGAAGTTCACGTAACTTTAATTCATTTTTTGTATTTACTGATTCATAATATGCCTTTTCATTCATTGGATAATTGCCTCCAGTCTGGAATATTCCCATTTATAATTGCTGTAAATAAACGGTTCTTTACACCAGGATGATCTTTATTAAGCTGTTGTAATAAATCCTTGGCATACTGACGCTTTGTTTTTCCATCAAATGTACATGGATTTTTAACAACAGGAAGATTGTAATGATTTTTAAAACCAATTACATCGACTTCTGGAACATACATCAGTGGCCGGATAACATCGAGATTGCTACGGTCGAGATGTGTAACCGGTGGAAATGCATAAAATCTTCCTTCAAACATAAGAGAAAGCAGCATCGTTTCTATGATATCATCTTTATGATGAGCATAAGCAACCTTGTTGCAGCCAAGCTCAATGACAGCATGATTCAATGCTCCTTTACGAAGCTTTGCACAAAGAGAGCAGGGGCTATTCTTTTTGTTCTGCTCTTTTATAATTGCCCCAATCTGTGTTGGAATAATATGATATGGCACATCCAGCTTCTGACACAATGCTTTGATTTCTGTTAAATCAAAATCCGGATATCCTAAATCAACTGTTATGGCAGTAAGAGAGTAGTGCACCGGATAAAATCTGCGTAGACCAGCCAGGGCATATAGCAGCGTAAGACTGTCTTTTCCTCCGGAAATACCAACCGCAATAGAATCATTTTCCTTAATCATCTGAAAATCATCCATCGCCTTTCTGGTATAACTATATAATTTTTGAAGTTTCATGAATAGCCTCCAAGTTTTGTGTTTTACGAATACATTATACATGAAAACTACTGGAAAATCTATGTCTTTACATATATAATAGGATAAGAATATGTAATGAAAGGAATTTTAGAAGAATGAAATTCGTAATACAGCGTGTTACACATGCCAAAGTTGAAGTTGAACAGAAAATTATTGGTTCCATTCAGAATGGCTACCTGGTATTAATCGGAATTGCTGAGGATGATAATGAAGAAATTGCAGATAAATTAGTTAAAAAGCTATTGGGATTAAGGATTTTTGCAGATGAGAATGGCAAGACAAATTTAAGTCTAAAGGATGTAAATGGATCCCTCTTGTTAGTTTCACAATTTACATTATATGCAGATTGCCGTAAGGGAAATCGACCGTCCTTTGTAAATGCAGGTAATCCAGAAAAAGCCAACGAATTATATGAATATATCATTGAAAAATGTCGTGACGAAGTTCCGGACGTACAAACTGGTTCCTTTGGAGCTGATATGAAGATAACTTTGCTGAATGACGGTCCATTTACAATTATATTAGATTCAAAAGACTTGATGTAAAGTCTGCTTTGTGCGTTAATATGGTATATATAGTGGTAGTGAAGTATCTATTCGCAAAACACAGCTTTTACGAATAAATGCTGCCATTTTAAGCCGGTTAGCACCGACGCACGCATAAAAATACCTTTGACTTACACAGGCATTCCCTTATGGCTGTTTCAGAGCTTTTTATAGCCACATTTGCAGTCCGGCTTTATAGCAAATGAGTAAAAACTATGAATGAAAAATAAAAAGTGCATGAACCCTAAAGTTTCTTTTGGAATACTTTAAAAGTTCATGCGTTTTTTGTTCTTATTTCATAAGATATAATGCACGATACTGCAAAATCATTTCTACACATTTATCAATGCCAAGAGCACTGCTGTCTAAGGTCAGATGATAGCTTCTTGAATCGCCCCATTTCTTGCTGGTATAGTAATTGTAGTAACTGGCACGCTGTTTATCCTTTTTCTGGATAGCATCCTTTGCTTTGGATTCATTTACCTGCAACTCCGCAGCAACACGTTGTATCCGGAATTCCTTGTCAGCATGAATAAATACATTGATGCAGTTTGGATTTTCTGCCAGTGCATAGTCGGCACAACGACCAACAATGACACAGGATTCTTTTTCAGCAATTTTCTTAATTGTTTCAAACTGTGCTAAAAATACCTTGTGATTTAACGGCATATCTAAAAACGGTGCGGATGAATAGCCATTTATGGAATATGTATCCATAACTAAAGAATATAAGAAACTGTTCGTTGGCTTTTCGTCCTGATTTTCAAAAATTTCACGGCAGAAACCGCTTTCTTTTGCAGCTTCCTGTAAAAGCTCTTTATCATAAAACTTTATGCCGAGACGATCTGCAACTTTCTTGCCAATTTCTCTTCCGCCACTTCCAAATTCACGTCCGATGGTTATAACAACATTATTTCCCATAGTAATCACCTCTTTATGCAAAATATATAACTTGATAAATGAATTATAACATATTTAGTGCACTATTCCTAGTATTTTCTGAAAATAAATAGAATTTTTTAAAATTGAAAACAGCCAAACACTAAATATTACCGAAAATAATACCGGAGAAAGCATAAAAAATTGAAGAAGAATCCTGAATTAATTCTTCCTCAATTTATTTAAAAGATCTTCAAAATATTCCGGAATAGGTGCTTTAAACTCAACATATTCTCCGGTTGTCGGATGCACAAATCCAATGATATAAGCATGAAGGGTCTGTCCTTGCAGATGATATGGATTCTTCAGACTGCCATATACGGTATCGCCCAGTAAGGGATGACCAATACTTGCCATGTGAACACGAATCTGATGGGTACGTCCCGTTTCCAGTTTGAATTCCATATAAGTTGCATCTTTTAGACGTTCTATAACACGGTAATGGGTAATTGCCGGTTTCCCATTTCGTTCATTAATTGCCATTTTCTTACGGTCTTTTGGATGACGTCCGATTGCGCCTTCAATGATGCCGGAATCTTCTTTTACAATTCCTTTTACAATGCCACGATACAGCCGGTTAACGGAATGCACTTTAATCTGTTCTGCAATCAGACGATGGCTCTGGTCATTTTTGCATATAATCAGTGAACCGGTGGTATCCTTATCAATTCGATGAACGATGCCTGGCCGGATTTCACCATTGATTCCGGAAAGATTTTCCCTGCAATGGTACATGATTGCATTTACAAGCGTTCCGCTGTAATGTCCGGGACATGGATGTACAACCATATCTTTGGGTTTATTAACGATAATTACATCATCATCTTCATACAAGATGTCTAATGGAATAGCTTCTGGTAAAATGGTTGTCTTTACCGCATCTGGTATGGTCACAGAAACCATATCTTCTATATGCATCCGATAATTTGCTTTTGATTGTGGCACATCATTGACCAATACCAGCCCGTCTTTTATCAGCTTCTGAAAGAAACTTCTGGACTGTTCCGGGTAGATAGCAGCCAGAAACTTATCCAGACGTTCCTCTTCATATTCATCCGTAACTTCAAAAGTTTCATTATGCATAAAAGAAATTTCCCCCTACTCTTCTACTTTTTTGCTCTTCATAAATGGGAAAATCTGACCTAATTCCTCTTCCTTATAATAAAACAGCATCAGCAGAATAAAGAGAATACATGCTACTACCACATAAATATCTGCAACATTAAAAATTGGGAAATTAATTAGCTTAAAATAAAAGAAATCAATGACATACTGGTGTACAACACGGTCAATCATATTTCCAATAGCACCGGCAACAATCAGTACAGCAACAATGCGGATTGGTGTAAATCTTTTCGCCAGTGGAATATTATGATAAAGAATTACCACTATTACAAGGAAAATCAATGTTCCAATCACAAAAAAAGTTTTCTTCCCCTGCATAATACCAAAGGCTGCCCCCTGATTTTCAAGATACTGCAATTCAAAAACGTTCTTAATAATTGGAATTGCAGCCTGTCCTTTGAGATGAAGCACGGCTAAATATTTTGCTATCTGGTCGAGAAAAAGCAATACTGCTGTACTCAATATAGTAATTATATACATAATTTTCTTATTCATAAATCTATCGCCTTTCGTCTTTTTTATGAAACATACTGCCGGAAGTGGATTTTCATCATTAATCAAACATACTGCCGGAAACGGATTTTCATCTTACTTTTCTTTGTGGTGCCAATTTCCCCATCAAAAATAAATTTTCCGGTTCCGCGGATGGAAATCACATCATTTTGTTTACATAAGTATGTGTTATGTAAACACTCTGCACCATTGATAAAAATTTTACCGGATTGTATCAGCACAACCGACTGGCTTCTTGATTTTCCACTCATGGCAGCTATCACACTATCTAAGCGATTCGATGCCACAATTTTTTCGAATTCTTTTAATTCTGGCTCCACTGCAATAGCTGATGGTTCTTCTAAAACACAATGTACTATAGTATGACATACCTGTTGAAGTTCCTCGGCTATGTAATCGGCAATTTCCCTTTTTACAAAAAGGTAAGCCTTATTATCCTTTATCAGAATGTCTCCAAGCTTCTCTCTTGCAATGCCAAGATTCATCAATGCTCCCAATACATCCCGGTGGGAAATTGTATCTGCAAATTTCGGATAAGCCGGTGCAATTTCAATACATTTAATCGGATAACTCCATTCATAATAAAGAGCATCAGGAAGAAAAGCTGCTATCTGACGCTCTGCATAAAAACAGCCGCCCGATAATTCATAGGTAATTCCCAATGATCCGGCGCAGCTATTTAAGATATTCTGTTCATTCAGGGTAAGAAAATCGCTGAAACAGACAATCCCCTTGCGTTGTGCCTGCTGGAACAAGTCCAGGAAGCGTTTTTTTATTAATTGTTCATCCTGCATCATAGCTATATCACATCATATATTTTGATTGTAATACTATTAACGAAAATCTGTCTGAATGGACGAACCGGAGAAGCTGTCTAAAATCTCCTGGAAGTCACCTGAAATATCAACAGATTCCGGTGTAATAATAAAGATATAATTGGATATCTTCTGCAAATTTCCATTGATTGCATAACAGGAACCAGAGGTAAAGTCAATAATTCTCTGGGCAATCTCAACATCCAGACCCTCTACATTCAATACAACGGTACGGTTCATAAGAAGAGTCTCAGTAATCTCTCTTGCATCCTCAAAAGAGGTTGGCTTAATCACACAGACTGCCATATTACCATTCTGCTTCCGGCTGCTGCGCATTGGAGTAATCTTGCTGACTGCCTTTGGTTTCTCCTTTACAACAGGCTCATCGAAATCGTCATCCTCTTCCTCATGCTTATGGAAAAGCTTTTTCTTTGGCTTTTCTTCTTCCTCCTCATCATAATAATCGTCATCATAGAAATCATCATCGTCATCATCTGAGTTCAAACGCATAACATCCATAAATTTATCAAAAAGACCCATTGTTCATTCTCCTAACTACTTATTTATTATAATTTCTTTCGCCAAAAATTCCGGTACCGACACGAACCATTGTAGCACCTTCCTCAATGGCAACCATATAATCTCCTGTCATACCCATGGACAGGACATTCATAGATACATTATCAATGTTTTTTGCGGCTATGTCAACAGATAATTGGCGGATATTCCGAAAATATTGACGGTTATCTTCTGGATTTTCTACCAACGGAGCAATGGTCATAAGTCCTTTTATCCGTACATTTTCAAGCTGTGCAATCTGTTCTACCAGTGCAATGGCATCCTCTGCATGAATACCAAATTTGCTGCTTTCTTCAGCAATATTGACTTCCACAAGAATCGGAACTGTGATATTTTTCTTCTTTGCCTGAATATTAATTTCTTCAGCGAGACGGTAAGAATCTACAGAATGAATCAGGCAGACCTTATCAACGATATATTTCACTTTATTTCTCTGTAAATGACCAATCATATGCCATTTGATATCCTGTGGAAGCTCATCATATTTTTCTACCAGCTCCTGCACTTTATTTTCCCCAAAGTCACGGATGTTTTCATCGTAAATTTCCTGCAGCATTGGTACCGGCTTGGTCTTGCTGACAGCAATCAATGTTACATCTTCCGGATTCCTTCCGGACTTTTCACATGCCTTTAAAATATTTTCCTGCACTTCTTTTAAGTTTTCTTTCAGCATTTTATACACCTCTTAATCTCATGATATCATTTTATGATAATGTTACTTTTTTAACAATATTAATTAATCAGATCATCCTCGGAAACAGCATCGCCCTCTAATGCAATGTGATCATAAATGGAGATTCCAAAATCTGTTCCAGCCTTTACAATGGTATATTCTTCATTCTGATACAAAATATCAATCTGCTTGAATACCGCATATCCCTTGTTGACATTGTATACACCCTGAAGTGTGGACTGCGCCTGCACCTCAAAAGTATCGTTGGAATCCGGCTTTTGAATGATACTGCCGGCAGTAATTTCTTCTTCGTCAATATAATAATCCGTTTCGGATTCCTGGAAAATAGCTGTTGCAACGAAATTAACAGCATTGGTCTTATTGTCCCTTACATATAAGCCTAAGGAGTTAGAATCGCCTCCACGGGTAAAATATTCCTTCGGAACAGTATAGAAAGCCTTTTCCGTGATGGAAGAATTTGGGATCTTAAGTCCACTCCGCTCTGTCAGCAGTAATTCCACATCGGTAAAACGGTCTCCTGCAAAGCGAACCATGTTATTATGCAGAGATAATATCACATAATAATCATTCCCCTGGGTTTTTAATTCATAATTCACCCAGCAGCTCGTATTGTCTTTTTTAAATTTGATTTCAATAACATTGCTGTCTGTTAACCGGTCATAGGTTGCTTTCTTGACCGGAAGAATGATATTCCAGTTTTCACTGGTAATCTGCTTATAAATCGGGTCACCTGCAGCAATCGTACTGTTATTTTTAATGGTTGTCTTCTTATAATCCAGCGGCTGAATATCATCTGCCGTAAAATTATCTGTCGTGATATTTTCATAGCCATCGGTATAATAAGCAATCAGCCCCGGAGTCTGGGCATAACTGATATGGAAGGTATCACTTGCCGTTGCCCCGGATGCTGTCAAATCGGATAATGCACTCATATTTACCGATTCCATGACCTGGGAGCTTACATTTTCTTTAAAATCATATACATGATAAAAAGATAATGAATCATAGGACTGGGTAAACTGTGATACATTGGACTTCAGATTTTTAAAATAATCACTGTCAAGCCCCGTGGTATCTGAAGCAGCTGCAGCCGCCAACTGATCACTGACAGAGCCTGTCTCATCCACAGAACAGATAATATTGTTCCAGCCAGCCTGGGCATTGTCTGCAATGTAATAATTAAAGGTACCACTATAGTCGGAAGTATAAACACTTTCTGACCTTACAATCAATCCGGTATAAGTATTATTCTCGGCAATTGTACCCTGGGTCACTTCATATATTCCAATGTGTTTTTCAGTGAAATAAGAAAATACATAAAAAAGAATATATACAAGAATAATGACAAAAATGACAATCTCTATATTTAAATGAAATGGTTTTCGATACTTTACAATCTTTTTTGTTTCAGCCACAATCGTTCCGCCTTTATAAAGAATAAATAGAAATTGATGTATAATGTCATCCACTTTGCACCATACTACATAGTAAAGGAGGACTTTGGCTATGAGTTCAAAAGGATTAGATTATACATTACTAACACTTGTAATCATTGGAGCCATCAACTGGGGACTCATCGGATTCTTCCGATTTGACCTGGTGGCATTTCTGTTTGGTAATATGAGCTGGCTTTCCCGCATTATCTATGCACTTGTCGGAATCAGCGGTCTTTATCTGCTTTCTGCCTACGGACGAATCCGCTCTATCGAACAGGCTTAGTAAAAAAGGTGTCTTAAGCATTTTAAGGACTTAAGACACCGCTTTTACTGCCAATTCAGGCATTTTTAAAGTGCTGCAACTACTTTTGCTTTTGCACATTCTGGAAGTTTTGAAGCATCCATAGAAATACTTAAAATAAATTTAACTTTATACTTCTCACTGATGACATCAAGTTTTTCAATAGCATGGGTAAATTCTTCGTCCTTCATACCGGAAATCGTAAGAAAACTATCCAGATACATCTCATGTAAATCATGATCAGATGAAACGATACCACATATAAAACCTAAAAACTCATCACAATTGGATATTGGAAAATCTGCAACATTGACAAGTCTGACTTTATTGTCCAGCTCATACATATGTTTCTGGCTCTTATCCAGATATACAATGTTGCCACAGACTGTTTTTACAGCTTCATTTACCTTATCCAGTAATACTTTTGTCTTTCCTTTACCCTTTTCTCCTGCAATTATTTCAATCATCGCATTTCCTCCCAGACATTATTTTCTTCAATGAAGAACTATATAAATTCATTATATAATATGTTGCAGCTTTATACAATGCCTAGTTACCACATCCGGCAAGTATTTCATTCATCATAAGATACAGATTGGATTTACAGTCTGCCTTTAATACAATGGATATCACCGGTTGTCCACCGGCATTATCCGTAAGTAACACAAGACAGAATCCTGCGTCCCCGGTGGTTCCTGTCTTACCGCCCACCAGTGTAAATCCATCCGGTAATTTGGATTCACCGGTTTTATACTGATTGGTACTGCTCCAGTCCTGGGTCTTAGCACTGCCATCTGCCGCTGTATAATTGGTGGTATAGGAGCTGGTAGAAATCAGCTGGTAAAAGGTCTCGTCCTGTAATGCCTTTTGGAAAATCAGATACAAATCATAAACGGTTGTATAATGATTCTCATCCGGCAGTCCATTTGGATTCATAAAATGAGAACCGGTTGCACCAAGTTGCTGTGCTTCCTGATTCATCAAATCCACAAAAGCTTCTACGGAACCGGAAATATGTTCTGCAATTGCAATGGCTGCATCATTTCCGCTTCGCAGCATCAGACCATAAAGTAAATCCTGTAAAGTCATCTGGTCTCCCGCCTGCAATCCGCATTTAGAAGAATCAGACGCCAGATTTACGGCATTGTCACTGATTGTTACCACATCACTGAGATTTCCATATTTGATAGCAAGATAAGCGGTCAGTATCTTTGTTGTACTGGCCGGATACATCCGCTCATATATATTCTGGGCATATGTAATTGTATTAGTTGCCGTGTTAAATACTCCGGCGGCCTCTGCCACACTGTTATGTTCTACGGATTCCTGCCCGATATTTTCAGTTCCGCCAACACATAAATTGGCACCAAAATAAGAGCTGACCGTATCCTCTGCACCGGATAGCACATTTACGCTGCTGCTTTCTCCATATACCGGATAGCCATTCTCTACAACGCTTTTGGCTTTCCCACAACCCGTTACAGATACGAACACACATACAACAAGCAGACCTGCCAGTACACGTTTATTTATACATTTCACGCCACTCAAGGTCTCCTCTGTCTAATGATTTAATCAAAAGCTCTGCAGTAGCAAGATTTGTTGCCAGCGGAATATTGTGTATATCGCATAAACGAACAACACTGTTTACATCCGGCTCATGTGACTTCTGTGATAATGGATCACGCAGGAAAATCACAAGGTCAATCTCGTTATGCTCAATCTGTGCACCAAGCTGCTGTGCACCGCCTAAATGACCTGCGAGATATTTGTGGACATTCAGATTTGCTACTTCCTCAATTAGTCTTCCGGTAGTTCCCGTTGCAAAAAGTTCATTTTTACAAAGAATTCCCCGGTATGCAATACAAAAATTCTGCATAAGCTTTTTCTTCGCGTCGTGTGCAATCAAACCGATATTCATTCGTTTAGTCCCCCTGTCCATATTTTCTAGGCTGAAGCCCTACATTCAGTACCAGACCAATTCCCGCAAACAGCGTGACTAACGATGTTAATCCATAGCTTACAAAAGGAAGTGGAAGTCCGGTATTTGGCATCAAGCCTGTGACAACGCATATATTTACAAAACTCTGGAAACCAATCAATGCAGCAATTCCGCTGGCAATCAACCGGCCTGCCATGTCTTTTGCACGTCTTGCAACCAACAGACATTCTATGGTAATAAGAAACAGTAATACGATAATAATAATACTGCCGATAAAGCCCATCTCTTCACCTACTATAGAAAAAATAAAGTCTGTCTGTGGTTCTGATATAAAGTTACCGTTTTTAACAGAAACAATATTCGTATTATTAAGTCCCTTGCCCCAGAGTTGTCCGGAGCCCACTGCCATAATCGAGTTCTGCTGCTGATATGCAATGTTAGGATATTTATCGGGTTCCAGCCAGCCTAAAATACGAAGTGCCTGATTTCCTGTCAAAAGTTTCTGCCCCGGCTGTAATACCAGCGTTAAGACCACAACCAGTGACGGAACCGCCACTGCCAGCACACCCATTACTATTTTATAACTTAATCCGGCAATAAACAAGAGGGATGCAAAAATTAATGCTGTAACAATTGTGGTAGAAAGATCCGGCTCCTTAAAAATCAGAAGAAGCGGTACTGCTGCCAATACCAGCGTGCAAAACAGCGTCCGGATATTATTCAGTTTATCTTTATTTTTGCTTAGATAATAGGCAAAAAACAAAACTAACAGGATTTTGCCTAATTCGGAAGGCTGAAAGCGGATTCCAAGCTTCAGCCAGCGGCGCGCTCCTTTTGTCTTTTCTCCAATGACAAAGATAGCTGCCAATAAAGCCACATTAACAAAATAGAATATCCAACTGAATTTCAATATAAAATTGTAATCAATCAGCGATATACCAACCATTACAATCAGACCTAAGATTAATCCTGCAATCTGCTTATTCTGTACGGAAGGCTTTGCACTGCCAACTACCATAATTCCAATGATGGTCAGTGCCACCACATAAAATACCAGTCGGAAACGGTAGTCTCTTAAGCGGTATTGTTTTAACATAAATCACTACATCCAATCTGAAGTCAGTTATTTTCCGGAATGCTTCAAATCCTTAATCGGAATATTTGCAAACAATGCCGGAACAGTTCCGTTGTTACCATCTGATTCGGTCTGGGTAATCTGAATATCAAGCCCTTCCGCATCAATTTCCATATACTTTGATATTACCTGGATAATATCGTTTTTGATATTTTCCATTACATCCGGTGAGCAGTCAGCACGGTCTGAAATCAACAATAATTTCAGACGGTCTTTCGCTACATTACCGGAATTCTTTTTCTTAAAAAAATCCATGAATCCCATAATTATTATCCCCCTAGTTTTTCTTAAATAAACTTACGAATTTAGACCATACGCCATTTTTAGACTCTAAGTCAAGAAGCGGTACTTCTTCTCCCATGATACGTTTACAGATATTTAAATATGCCTGTCCTGCAAGGCTGTCAGAGCCTACTAACGGCTCACCCTGGTTGGTTGAGATTACAATCTGTTCGTCATCCGGAACTGCACCGATTAAATCGATAGCAAGAATCTCATGAACATCTTCAATGGACATCATATCGCCACGTTTTACCATATCCATACGCAGTCGATTTACGATTAACTCGATTTTCTTAATCTCATTTGCTTCTAAAAGACCAATGATACGGTCTGCATCACGGATTGCAGATACCTCCGGTGTGGTAACAACCAGTGCACGGTCTGCTCCTGCAATTGCATTTTTAAATCCCTGTTCGATTCCAGCCGGGCAGTCTAATAATATGTAATCAAATTCTTCTCTTAATTCTTCTACTAATTTCTGCATCTGCTCCGGTGTAACAGAGGTTTTATCTCTGGTCTGGGCAGACGGTAATAAGAAAAGGTTCGGATATTTCTTATCTTTGATTAATGCCTGTTTGATTCTGCAGTTGCCTTCTACAACATCTACCAGATTGTATACAATACGGTTCTCAAGACCCATAACTACATCAAGGTTACGTAATCCGATATCGGTATCAATCAATACTACTTTTTTATTTAACTGTGCAAGACCGGTTCCTACATTTGCAGTAGTTGTTGTCTTACCAACACCGCCTTTTCCTGATGTAATAACAATTACTTCGCTCATGATTTATTCTTCCTCCTAAATCTTATATATTCATTAATAATCCACTTGTAATCGGTTCGATTAGTATGGAATCATCCATAACAACAGCTACCTGCGGTTCTAAAGTCTTCCGCCGGTTCTTAATGGCACTCAGTGGTCCGCGGTCAGAGCTTCTTCCAATTACATTACCTATTTTAATCTGTACCGGGTCCATATCAAGGGCAGCTACAAAGGTATGCTCATCTCCTGCCGCTCCAGCATAGGCATTGCCACGAAGCGAGCCTAATACCACAATATTTCCTTTTGCAATAATTTTTGCACCTGGGTTCACATCGCCAAGTACAACAATGCTTGTCTTACATTCAATGACCTGTCCACTTCGCAGTGTTCCCTTATAGAATTCACCGGTTCTTCCAGACTGACTTTCATCAAATTCCTGAATCTTTCGGGCACAGATTTCATCCCGCAGGGAATTATTATCTAAAATACATACCACATCAATGCTGGTATTTCGACTGATCAAATCAACGATTGCAAGTTCTTCTTCCTGACTTAATTCCCTGCCCTCAAAAGACAAGGCAATTCTGGCATTTTTAAAGAATTTGTCGGATTCTTTAAATTTATGAAGTATCTCGTCTAATAGCTCCTGAAATGGAATTCTATCATCTAAAATCAGATTGATTCCATGGGGATTACTCTTTAAAACAACTGGTTGCGACATATACTTCCCTCCTGACATTTAATCATTAAAGGCATTGGCAGCAGCTCCAACATCTTCTGCCTGACCATCTAACAAGGTAGATGTATCCTCCAAATGGAAATAATATTTATATACTGATGCAGCAAGTTCTGCAGTATTGGCTGATGTATATCCGTATGCAATACGGGTTGCAATGGAAATCTCAGGATCATTATATGGTGCATATCCTACATATAACGCATGGTTTGGTCTGGTTGGTACCTGCTGTGCGGTACCCGTTTTACCGGCAGAATCCACAGTAAGTCCATCAAACTGCTCATGGGTTTCTACCACCATCTTCATACCGGAATGAATGGCATCCCAGGTACTCTCTGAAATGTTGTCCATCGTGTTCTTTACGGTCGGTTCATAGGTTTCTAATACGTTACCATCGGAATCTGTAACCTGTTTTAACAGGGTATAATTATATACGGTTCCACTGTTTGCAACTGCAGTTACATAACGGGATAACTGTACCGTAGTAAAACTGTTGTTACTCTGTCCGATTGCAGAAGTAATCGGGAACTCTGTGGTCTGCTTCGGTTTACTTTCTGCAATTTCAATTCCGGTTTTAGAATCAAGACCATACATGGATGAGTATTTATTAATCATTTCCACACCATGGTCTTCATTATAAGTTCCATTTACCATACTTAAATCGTAACCAACTTTATAAAAGAAATAGTTACAGGAATCTCTTAATGCCTCTGAAACATTGATGGAACCGTGACTGCTTGGATAAATCCAACATTTTGGTCCATTTGCCACTTCTTCAAACTGTCCTTTATCCAAAATAGTTGTACCAGGTGAAATAATACCCTCAGTAAGTCCTGCTGTTGCAGTAACCATCTTAAAGGTAGAACCAGGTGCCGTCGTCTGCTGTGTTGCATTATTATAGAACGGATTTGATAAATCCTGATACAGCAAATTATAATAATTACTGTCTACTGTATTTGCCAGACGGTTGGTATCATAGCCCGGATAAGTAACACAGGCCAACAGTTCGCCGGTCTTTACATCTGTAATGACACAGGAGCCGGAACAAGGATCCAGTGCAAGCTGTGCCGGTGTAATCTCAAGATTCTTCACCTTTTCTTTTATAAAATTAAAGGCACTGATGCTGCCGGACTGTAACCCGCTTACTGCCGTGTCATCATAGTTTAACACTTTTTGGTCAAAAAGTGCAAGACAAAGCTGCGTTCCATTAATCAGGTCATCGTGAATCATGTACTTATACATAATCTTTGAAAATCCCTTATCTGATGCCAGTTCTTCTACAATATAGCTGACCAGTGCATCATAGATTTCGGAAGAATCAGAATACTTCTCGTCTACGGAAAACTTCGTGATATCAATCCATTTCTGGCTGATGGCATAATTTAAATATTCATTTACACTGATTTTATTACCTGCATAATTTTTATAGGTTTCATCCGATTTGTCAATGGAATCTGTAAGCAAAATTTTATTATTGACCAGCATTTTCGGAATATAGGTCATATAATTCTGCATTTCCTCAGGCAACTCATCCACTGGAGTTGCTGCTGAACTGCTAAGGCTGCTTTCCACCTGGGTTAATACTGTTTGCTGTTTACTTCCAAAGGCACTGAAAATCTGTTTTTCCACATCGGAAGCATCTTCAGTACTAAAGTGGTTTAAATCCAATACATTATTATTAATCAATGCAAAATACACATCATCAATTGGAATCAGAATATCGGACGCTGTTCCGGCTGCGGTATTATATTCTTTGATATTCACAATTTTAGAATATAAAATTCCGGCAATTTCCTGTTCCAAAAGATTATAAACCGCTTCCTGCAAATCTTTATCAATAGAAAGATAAACGTCATTTCCGGCCTGTGGCTCAATCCGTTCGGTTGTCTCCATTACTTTTCCGAGACTGTCGACATAAACGGTTTCACTGCCCTTTTTGCCCTGTAGTGTTTCGTCCATAACCTGCTCAATTCCGGATTTTCCAATGACATCATTTAAAGAATACTCATCATTATCAGCAGATAATTCATCATATTCTTCCTGGGAAATCTTTCCGGTATATCCGATAATATGGGAAAAATACTTGCTGTCTACATATTTTCGGATGGTATCTTCCGAGATATCCACACCCTGCAATGCATTCATATTTTCTGTAATATATGCTACGGTTTCATCACTAACATTTTGGGCAATGGTTGTGGAAATGTATTTCTGATAGCTGTTTTCTGCAATGGCACAACGCAATACCACAATCCGGTATAAGTCTTCTCTGGCATAATCATCTTCTGATAAATCATAGCCATTCTGTTTACTGGATCTGCAAAGGTAATCCATTACCTGCTTTGGGGTTGCTTCTGCTTCGTTATATTTCAGCTTCTTATTATAGGCTAAATCATCCGCAGAAGAATGTCCATAAGTGTCAGCAAGGAAACGCTTTAATGTGGTTCCCTCTACCGTATAATAATAGTTCCCGTCATCATCCAGTCCGATTTCAAAATCATTTTCAATGACATCGCCGTTTTTATCCAGCTCTTTGATAATATTGTAAAGTTCTGTATTAAGAGCCTCATTCTTTTCTGAAGTCTTGTCATAAGAACCATTATCCTCAATGGTTACGCTGTTTGCCAGTTCGTTGTAGGCTAAAAGATTACCATTACGGTCATAAATATTGCCACGGGAACCATTTAAGATACGTGGTTTCTGGATTTTTAAACTGTAATTATCCTGATACTCTTCACCTTTGATAATCTGAAGGTAAAATAGTCTGCCTATCAAAGTCGATGACAAAAGAATCATGACAACGCAGAGTACAAATATTCTTGATTTTGCAACTTTATGAAGTATTTCTTTCAGTGTATCAAACAAATTTCGCTGCACTCCTTTTTTCAATACGCTCTAACCGCTGGTTAATTTTCAAAATAATGAAATATAAAACCACAGAAATCAAAAGCGTGTATACAAGTTCCGGTATGATAATGTGTAACATATAATATCCAATTGCAAACTGCTTGCGGAATAAAAACCGGAAAAAGTAGATAAACAGATTATAAGATAAATCACTTCCGGCAATCAAAAGCATTGGAAGCTTAATATCGTCCGGGTAAAACATCTTCTTAAAGCATCCGTTTAAGAAGCCTGCATACATATATAAAAGGGCATAAAATCCAATCATCTCCCCAAAAAAGATATCTATCAGCAGTCCACTGAAGAAACCGATAAATATCCCTTCTTTTCTTCCGCGCATAAATCCAAAAGATGCACAGACCACAATCAAAAGATTCGGGGAAATAGACGCAAAGGATAACGCCTTAAATAATGTGCTTTGCAATAAAAAGCATACAACAATAATTAATGTAACGGTGATTTTTCTTCTCATCAATCAGACCCCGTTTCCTTTTTATCAAGTATTACCAAAACCTGCTGAAGATGTTCAAAGTCAACTGCCGGAGTAATGGTTCCTGATTTGGTCAGGTGGTTGGAATCTTCCGAAATACTGCTGACATATCCCACCAGAATGCCCTGCAGATATTTATCACTGACATTGGAGGTTACAATCTGATCTCCTATCTGAACCTTGTTTTCGCTGTCGTTTAATCCGGAGAACTCGATTACCTGGTCTTCATTCATACTCTGAAGATTACCATTTATAATACAGTTATCTGACGTATTTAATATCATGCCGTATACCTTGGCAGAATCATCAATCACAGAACGCACCTTTGCATAATGCGGTCCCACATCGATAACAATTCCTACCAGTCCGTTTCCGGCAATAACATTCATATCTACTTCAATTCCATCTTTGGAGCCTTTGTCAATGGTGAAAACGGAAAACCAGTTGCCTGGATCCTTTCCGATAACATTTGCTCCGGTTTTCTTGTAATCCGAATACTGCTGGTCTAAAGCTAACAGTTCCCTTAAATTATCCAGTTCATACTGTTCTAATTTAATGGTGTTTAATTCGTTGGTCAGTTCTTCTACCTGTCCCTTCAACTGTTCGTTTTCTTCCATGACGTCATTCAGATTTTTTAAATTATCTGCCTTGTCAGAAAGCCATGTACCAGCATAATTGATTCCCTTCTGCATTGGTTCAAAAATTGCACCGGCAATCGAATTCAACGGTCCGCCACCAAGATTCAATGAAAAACTGACATACATTGCCAGAATACATAATGCGGTCATGGACAATAATATATACTTTGTTGGAATTTGATGTTTTGGTCTACGTCTCATTTTATGCCTCTATTTATATATTTTGGACTTCATACTGAATCCTAAATGTTTATATTTTTCATCTGAAACAATCTTATTCAATCCACGAACTGCACATTCTTCCGGATTCTCGCAGGAATTTACCTTTATATTGGTAATCTCAGTAAATAATTTATCCAGATTATGTATTTTAGAACCGCCACCGGTAATATAAATACCGGAATGAATAATATCTTTTGCAAGTTCAGGCGGAGTCTTCTCCAAAATCATTTTAATAGAGTTACAGATAGAATTAAGATTATCCTTAATTGCAGCATAAATGACTTCTGCAGTAATCTCCATCTCAATCGGCAGACCACTGACTACGTCACGGCCAACTATAACCATACTCTTTTCCATGCCAGGTGTACCGGAACCAAGTTCTTCTTTTAAAGTCTTAGCAGTTTTGCGTCCAATCACAAGATTAAAGTTCTTTTTGATGTAACTGCTGATGGAGTCATCAATGCGGTTTCCACCAAAATGCAGTAAGTCACTTAATACAAGTCCACCCAGGGAAATTACTGAAATTTCTGTGGTATCTGCTCCGATATCTACAATCATGGCTCCGGTCGGCTCATTGACATCAAGTCCCAAACCAACAGCATCAGCCAATGGCTTCTCACATAAAAGGACAGACTTCGGTTTCATTTTGCTCTTATAAAAGATATCAAAGAAAGCTTTTTTCTCAACTTCCGTAATATCTGTTGGTACCGCAACGATAAATTCTGCACCACGGGTCTTGCCCTTTGCGTGTTTTTCTAAAAATTCCTGTATCATGGTCTGCATATTATTAAAATCTGCAATAACACCACAGATAATCGGAAAAGAAACCTGAATCTGCTCCGGTGCCTTCTCATACATTGCATACGCTGCATCACCATAAGCATACATCTGATTCTTATTTATGATGGCAATCGTATTTTTTTCATTTAGTATTTTCCCAGTTGCCTTGCAATATACCTTCATATTAGAGGTTCCAAGATCAATTCCATAAATGTTATTCGACATTTCTTTCTCCCTCCGGAAATCATAGCATTTCCTGTTCTTTAAAACTAAAATATTTTTTATCACCAATAATAATATGATCAGCAAGCTCAATTCCAAGAAGCCTGCCGCCTTCCACTATCTTTCTGGTAACTTCAATGTCCTGCCTGCTTGGTAGCGGATTTCCGCTGGGATGATTATGCACTAAAATCACATGTACTGCATGATATTCAAATGCTTTCAAGAAAATCTCCCTCGGGGAAATCAGTGAGGCATTTACTGTGCCAATTGAAAGAATGGAATCTGCAATCAGATGACACTTCGTATCAAACATGCAAAGCATCAGATGTTCTTTTTCTTCATGCCGAAGCTGCTCCATATAATAGTCTGCTACGGAAAAAGCATTCTGCATTACAACTGCCTGCTGGCGTCCGGTCTGTGCAATCCGCTTTGAAAGCTCTGCGATACACTTTAACTGGATTGCTTTTACTTTCCCGATACCCGGAACCTCCTGTAATTCCTTAAGACTCATCTGATAAAGCCCTAAAAGATTTCCGGTGCGTTTGCTCAATACATGCTTTGCTACTTCTGTTGAAGAACTTCCATTTGTGCCACAGCGGATAATTACCGCTAAAAGCTCTGCATCCGATAGGGATGCCGCCCCGGATTTCAAGCACTTTTCATAGGGCTGTTCGGAGACTGGCAGATTTTTTGCTGTCATATTATAACCTCTTTCTACTCTCACCGGTAACCCATTTCTTCCAAAAAGGCATATACTTTATATTAACACATCATATCTTCATTAACAAGTTTCTGTTCATAAAGTTTTTGTAAAGACATCAGGATTCCAAGTTTTGCATGATACCAGGTCAGTCCACCCTGAAAATATACGGCATACGGCTCTCTTAATGGACCATCGGCACTTAATTCAATGGAGGAACCCTGTACAAATGCCCCGGCAGCCATAATGACATCACTGTCATAGCCCGGCATTGCCCATGGCTCCGGTGTTACATAGCTGTCCACCGGCGCTGCAGCCTGAATTCCTTTGCAGAATGCAATCAGACCTTCCGGGCTGTTTAAGGTAACTGCCTGAATAATATCGTGACGGCTCTCTGTGCCATTCGGTACAACGGCAAAGCCCAGTCTTTCGTAGATATTTGCAGCAAAAATTGCACCCTTTAATGCACCTGCTGTAACTATCGGTGCCTGAAACAGTCCCTGATAGAAAGAAGAAATTACATTTAAGGAAGCACCCACTTCTTTGCCGAGTCCCGGAGAAGTAAGGCGGTATGCTGCATTTTCCACACATTCTTTTTTGCCGACAATATAGCCGCCGATTGGTGCCAGTCCGCCCCCCGGATTCTTAATCAAGGAACCTACAATCATGTCTGCTCCTACATCCAGTGGTTCTCTTTCTTCTACAAATTCACCGTAGCAGTTATCTACCATACAGATAACGTCCGGTTTTATGGATTTGATAAAGGAAATCAGTTCTCCAATCCGCTCTACGGATAAGGTAGGTCTTGTCTGGTATCCCTTGGAACGCTGAATGGTCACAAGATGTGTTTTCTCATTGATTGCTTTTTTGATATTCTCATAATCAAAGCTGCCATCGGAAAGTAAATCTACCTGGCGATAAGTAATGCCATATTCTGCCAGTGAGCCTTTGGATGGTCGGATACCTATAACTTCCTCTAAGGTATCGTACGGTTTTCCTACCGGTGATAATAATTCGTCCCCCGGTCTTAAATTTGACATCAATGCCAGTGCCAGTGCATGGGTTCCGCAGGTAATCTGCGGACGGACCAGAGCATCTTCTCCATGGAAACAGCTTGCGTATACTTTTTCCAGTGTATCTCTTCCCAGATCGTTATATCCATATCCATTGGACATGGCAAAGCATTCTGCGGAAACTCTGTTTTTCTGCATGGCATCAATTACTTTCATCTGATTATATTCTGCTGTTGCATCAATTGCTGCAAAACGTTCTTTTAATTCATCCTCTATCTTTTTCCCAAAAAGGTATACTTCTTTGCTGATACCCATTTCTTCATATTTCTTTTCAATCATTTCTTCTCTCATCATTTTCCTCGTCTTTCCGGCTGCAATTCCTTCCTAAACTACAGCAAGTCTATCATATAATGTTCTCTTTCTTTTTGTATGAATAAAAACTTAAGAAATAATAGCTTTTTCCTTAAGTATCTTTATCATGTATGCAAGAATTGCCTCATTTTTATAATCAAACTCATTTTTGTTAAGCCAGATGACATCCCGTTCCCGTTTAAACCATGTAATCTGCCGTTTTGCGAAATGTCTTGTTTCCCGCTTGATAATATAAACTGCTTCTTCCAAAGAATAACTGCCATCAAGATAGGATAACATTTCTTTATAGCCAATTCCCTGCATTGCCACCATATCTTTGGTGCAGCCCATTTCCTTTAAGCGGCGGACTTCTGCTTCCAGTCCATCTTCTATCATTTTATCTACTCTGGCATCGATTCTTTTGTATAAGTGGCTGCGCTCATCATTTAATACAAAATAGGCAAAATTATAAGGTGAAGTCCGCATCTGCTCTTTTGCATTATGCTCAGAAATCTTTCTACCGGTCTCCTGATAGAATTCCAACGCACGGATGACGCGTTTTCTGTTATTCGGATGGATGGCTTCGGCAGATTCCGGGTCCACTTCCTTTAACCGGTCATGAAGATACTGATTGCCATGTTCTTCTGCCAGCGCTTCCAACTCTTTCCGGTATGCACTGTCACTTTCCTGTTCCGTAAAATCAATATCATTTAACAGCGCCTGGATATAAAATCCGGTGCCGCCGGCAATAATCGGAATCTTTCCGTGGGCATATATTTCATTTAAATATTTTTTGGCATATTCCTGAAATTTTACCACATGAAATTCATCGAAAGGCTCTAATTCATCCACCAGATAATGACGTACACCATCCATTTCTTCCGGTGTGATTTTTGCGGAACCTACATCCATATGTTTATACACCTGCATGGAATCGGCGGAGATAATCTCTCCGCCAATGACCTTTGCAAGCTGAATGGATAATTCTGTTTTTCCTACCGCAGTAGGACCTGTCAGTACTACAATTGGTTTCTTCATCATCTTTTCCTACACAATCCGCTTGAATTTTTTCTCAATTTCATATTTTGACATGGCAATAATCGTTGGTCTTCCATGTGGACAATTATATGGATTATCAAGCTTCATCAAATCTTTCATAAGCTGTTCCATTTCCGGCAGGCTCAGTCTCTGGCTTCCCTTTACTGCAGCTTTGCAGGACATGGATGCGATTTTGTCTAAAATAACATCCGTCGTTGCCCGCTCGGATATGCCATCGGTAAGCTCGTCTAACATGTCAATCAATACATCCCTGGTATTCAGCCGGTAAAGATTACCCGGAACTCCGCAGATACTGTATTCTGCACCACCAAAGTGCTCAATTTCGAAACCTAGCTTCGTAAACTGTTCTTTGAATCGCTCCAGTACTTCTGCCTCACGCATGGATAATGTTATGACAATCGGCGGGCTGATAGCCTGAGAAGTAAACTCTTTCTTCTCAAACTGCTTTTTTAATTTTTCATACATGACTTTCTCATGGGCAGCATGCTGGTCTACAATAAACAGTCTGTCATTATATTCTACCAGCCAGTAGGTATCAAAAAGCTGTCCGATAATCTTCTGCTTTGCCATCTCCTCTTCTTTTAAGAAAGAACCCTGTTCATAGCTTCCTTCCGGCTTTGCTCCGTAGGTTTCTTCCTCCCGGAGGACATAGGCTTCTTTTGCCAGTTCTTTTTCCGTTTCTTTTTTCGATTGTTCCGGAAGCGGCTCTTTCCGAATCCGTTCTTCCATCATACCTTCCGGTGGCATTGATTTTATCGTATCAAGAAGCTTTTCCTGTGTCGCAGAGCTGACTGACCCGGTTCCCATTGGTCTGCTGACAGGATATTTTATTTCGTAAGGACTGTCTTTTCGTACTGCCTTCCGGATTTCTTCCAAACGTTTCTGCTCAAATGGCTCCGGCATTACCTTCTCTATCTTAGGAACTTCCATCTCGTTTTTCTTTGGTGTATCCACCGGAACTTCCGGTATAATATCACGGTGCACTAGCGCTGCCGATAAAATACTCTGCACTTCCCGGTACAGCTCCTGCTGGTTGGAAAAGCGAAGTTCCATCTTGGTGGGATGCACATTTACATCCAAAAGACTGCTGTCAATCTCAAAATAAAGTACTGTAAAGGGATACTGATGCTGCATCAGAAACGGTTTAAAGGCATCCTCTATAGCCTTGGATAAAATCTGGCTCCGGATAAATCTGCCATTGACAAAATATAATTCGTAGCCCCGGTTTCCTCTGGAAATCATCGGCTTTCCAATAAATCCACTGACTTTAAAAAGCTCGCTTTCATGTGCAATCGGAAGCAGCGCTTTTGTAATATCCCTTCCGTATAAATGGTAGATAATATCCTTGATATTTCCATTTCCGGATGACTGCAGTTTTACCTGATTATTCATAATAAATTTGAAAGCTACGTCTGGATGGGATAAAATCATCCGCTGCATCAGTTCATGAATATAGGTGCCTTCTGTCTGAGCGGATTTTAAGAATTTCTTTCTTGCCGGTGTATTATAAAAAAGATTCCGTATAATAAAAGTGGTTCCATCCGGCGCACCGATTTCTTCCAAAGAAACTTCCTTTGAGCCTTCAATGAGATAACGGGATCCGGTAAAATCACCGTTTGTCTTTGTAATGAGTTCCACCTGACTTACTGCTGCGATACTTGATAATGCTTCACCTCGGAACCCTAAGGATGTAACGGTAAACAAATCTTCTACGGATTTAATCTTACTGGTGGAATGACGCAAAAATGCCAAAGGAATCTGTTCCCTTTCGATTCCGCAACCATTGTCCGAAATACGGATAAAGGATATTCCACCTTCTTTGATTTCAACCGTTACTGCACTGGAACCAGCATCTATCGCATTTTCCACTAACTCCTTTACCACCGAGCTTGGTCGTTCGATGACTTCTCCTGCCGCAATTTTATCAATTGTTTCCTGACTTAACAGTGCAATCTGTGGCATAACGCCATCCACCTCCTTTACCATCTGTTTTTCACTTTATTCTGTAATTCGTATAACTTATTCATTGCTTCGATTGGTGTCATCTGACCCAAATCCAGTTCTTTTAATTCGTTTAATATCGTATCGTTGTCCATGGTATCAAGCAGTGATATCTGTTCTAAATCCACCTCGTCTAACTTCGGTTTGCTGCGTTTACTGCTTCCCTCCGCACTGATGTTCTGAACGATTTCCGTAATATCATTATTACTTAATTCTTCTACAATTTCTTTGGCACGTTCAATGACATTATCCGGCACTCCCGCAAGCTTTGCTACCTGGATACCGTAACTCTTATCAGCTCCGCCTTTTACAATCTTGCGCAGGAAAACGATATCATCACCCTTTTCTTTTACTGCAATGCAGTAGTTATTTACGCTGTTTAATTTGCCTTCCAGCTCCGTCAGTTCATGATAATGGGTTGCAAATAATGTCTTTGCGCCAAGAAGCCTTGGATTACTGATATGCTCTACCACTGCCCAGGCAATACTCAATCCATCAAAGGTACTGGTTCCACGTCCGATTTCATCTAAAATCAAAAGACTGTTGGAAGTGGCATTCCGTAATATGTTTGCCACTTCTGACATTTCAACCATAAAGGTACTCTGTCCGCTGGCGAGGTCATCAGAAGCCCCTACTCTGGTAAAAATACGGTCTACAATTCCAATTTTGGCTGATTTTGCCGGAACAAAGCTTCCGATTTGAGCCATCAGTACAATCAACGCACTCTGTCGCATATAGGTAGACTTTCCTGCCATATTCGGACCGGTAATAATGGACACACGGTTGCTGCCATTATCAAGATAAGTATCATTTGCCACAAACATTTCATTCTGAATCATCCGTTCTACTACCGGATGTCTGCCGTCTTTGATGTCGATAAGACCTTTTTCGTTTAATTTCGGACGGCAGTAATTATTCTGTTCCGCTACAGTTGCAAGAGATGCAAATACATCAATCTGCGCCACTGCTTTGGCGGTCTTCTGGATACGGACCACTTCATCCGCCACCTTCTGGCGGACTTCCCGGAACAGTTCATATTCTAAGACAATCAGCTTGTCTTCCGCACCTAGGATAACATCCTCTAATTCTTTTAATTCCGGTGTGATAAAACGCTCAGCATTTGCCAGAGTCTGCTTTCTGGTGAAATAGTCCGGCACCATGTCTTTAAAGGAATTGGTTACTTCAAGATAATAGCCAAATACTTTGTTATATTTGATTTTCAGATTCTTGATTCCGGTTTTCTCACGCTCTTTTGCCTCCAAATCAGCAAGCCAGCTCTTTCCATCTGTCTTTGCTTTCCGCAGGCGGTCCACCTCTTCGTTATAGCCCTCTTTTAAGATGCCGCCGTCATGAAGGGTAAGTGGCGGTTCTTCCGCAATGGAGCGTTCGATTAATTCGTATAATTCATCCAACGTATCCAGCTGCTCATATAAACGTTTTAAAAGTGGTGACTGAAAGTCACTCATCAGTGTCTTAATCGGTGGCAGCATATGTATGGAATTGCGAAATGCAATCAAATCCCTTGGATTTGCGGTCTGATAAGTAACACGGGTAATCAACCGTTCCAGATCATAGACCGGATTTAAATATTCCCGGATTTCTTCTCTTGTGATGGCATTGGTATTAAATTCGTCAATGGCATCATAACGTTCTTCTATTTCCGTACGCTCAATTAATGGCTGTTCCACAAAGCTTCTTAAGGTTCTTGCTCCCATGGCTGTCCTGGTCTTATCCAATACCCAAAGGAGAGAACCACGCTTTTGCTTTTCCCGGAGGGTTTCAACCAGCTCTAAGTTTCGTCTGGTAGAACTGTCAATAATCATGAATTTTCCGGTGGTATACGGATGAATTGCCACCAGATTGGAAAGGGTTGTTTTCTGTGTCTCGTAAAGGTATTTTAATAATGCACCGGCTGCAACGACGCCGCTGTCATAATCTGCAAGACCAAGTCCTTCTAAATCCCTGACTTTAAAATGATCCTTTAAAGTCATCTGTGCTGTCTCATCAGAAAAATACCATGCATCCAGAGAATAAATTACGATTCCCATACGGTTTTTCATATCATCGATATCAATTCCGCTGATATAAAATGCTTCATTACAGATGATTTCTGTCGGCTGGTATTTATTGACTTCGTCCAATAATTTCCGTTCCGAATCCACTTCTGTCACATAATAGTCTCCGGTGGTAATATCTGCAGAAGAAATACCATAATGGTCACCGATATATGCGATACACATGATATAATTATTTTTCGTTTCATCCAGTGCCTGTGCATTTAAGGTAGTTCCCGGCGTTACAACTCTTGTTACTTCACGCTTTACCATTCCCTTGGCAAGCTTCGGGTCTTCCACCTGCTCACAGATAGCAACCTTATAACCTTTTTTCACCAGTCTGGTCAGATAAGTTTCTGCTGCATGATATGGGATTCCGCACATGGGTGCCCGTTCCTCTGCACCACAGCTCTTTCCGGTTAAGGTAAGCTCTAATTCTTTTGATACAACCTTTGCATCATCAAAAAACATTTCATAAAAATCACCCAGACGGTAAAATAAAATACAGTCCTTGTATTCTTCATGTGTTTTTAAATAATGCTGCATCATTGGTGTATATTCCGTCAATGTTCTGTATCTCCTTTTCTATTTCAAAACACCTGTTGTTTTAATCTATTTTAAGTCTTGCATATTTTCCTGCAATTGCTTCCGCTACTTTCAATCCGTCCATGGCTGCTGACATAATACCGCCGGCATAACCGGCACCTTCTCCGCAAGGGTAAATGCCTGCAATATTACTTTCAAAGGATTCATCCCTTGTAATCCGCACCGGAGAGGAAGTTCGGCTCTCCACGCCGGATAAAATGGCATCCTCCCTGTTATAGTCCGGAATGTATTTCGGAAAGAGCTCCATTCCTGCCTGAAAAGATGCTGCTAATTCTTTTGGAAAAATTTCCCTGAGATTTGCAAATGTATGTGCACCCTTTGTGGTACTTTCAAAAGCCCCATATCCTGTAGATATGCGATTCTCTTTAAAATCTCCGTAAAGCTGCTGCGGAATTGCTCCGTTTCCAATGCGATAGGCATTTTTTTCCAATTTCCGCTGAAACTCAATTCCAGCTAACGGTCCATCCCCTTCAAAATCATCCGGTCGAACCGATATGATAATGGCACTGTTGGCATTCTGCCCGGCTCTTGCATGATAGCTCATGCCATTGACTGCCAGCATACCTTCCTCCGAAGAAGCATTTACTACATAACCACCCGGACACATACAGAAAGAATATACCCCGCGGTGATTCTCAAGATTTGCAGTCAGCTTATAGGATGCAGCAGGCAGCAGGGCATTTTTATGTCCGTTATACTGGCATGCATCAATCATCGCCTGCGGATGCTCTACACGAAATCCCACCGCAAATGCTTTGGCTTCCATCATAAGTCCCGCTTCCTGTAACATTGGGAAAGTATCTCTGGCGGAATGTCCGATTGCCAGCACCAGAACGTCTGTTGCTACTTCCTTTTCTCCGTTAATCCGGATGGCTTCTACTTTATCTTTCTTCCCATTCAGCATAATGTCTGTAAGCTGGCTGAAAAAGCAGTAAGTTCCACCCATTCTTTCAATTTCCAGCCGAATGTTTTTTACGACTGTTTTTAAAATATCAGTTCCGATATGAGGCTTATTTATATATATAATTTCTTCCGGAGCGCCCATTTTCACAAAGATTTCTAACACTTCCCGGTTTCTTCCTGCCACATCTTTTACCAGCGTATTTAATTTCCCATCGGAAAAAGTACCTGCTCCGCCTTCGCCAAACTGTACATTCGTCTTTGGATTTAAGATGCCGTCCTTCCAGAACCGTTCTACTTCAGTAGTCCTCTCTTCCACACTGCTTCCACGCTCCAAAATAATTGGACAATAGCCATGCTTTGCCAGTTCATAGGCACAGAACATTCCTGCCGGACCGCTTCCTACAATAACCGGTCTGTAGGACAGCTGTTTCTCTCCGGCATCCGGGAAATGATAATGTATATCCTTTGCTTTACTGATATTGGAATTTTTATTCTTATGTAAAATCGTATCTTCCTGCTTCACTTCCACATCCACTGTGTATACAAAGGAAAGTTCATTTTTTCTTCTTGCATCAATGGATTGCTTTCGAATCTGATAATGAATCAGATCCTTTTCATTTTTTAGATGAAGTGTTTTGATAATCTGTCTTCTTAACATCTCTTCCGAATGTTCAATCGGAAGCTTTAACTGATTTACTCGTATCATGATAACTCCCTTGCCACATGTATCCCGGCTACTGCGCCGCTGCTCCATGCCCATTGCAAATTATAACCACCGCAGATTCCGTCAATATCCACCATTTCTCCGGCAAAATAAAGTCCCGGACAAAGCTTTGACTCCATGGTTTCTGCATCTATTTCATCAGTGTCTACGCCACCGGCAGTCACCTGTGCCGTATCAAAGGTATTCCAGTCAGTAATATCCACCCGGAGTCCCTGCACCGTATCTATAAAGCTCTCTAATTCTTCTGTCTGCAGCCGGTTCGCATATTTTGCAGCTTTTATATGTGACTCTTCTAATAATACCGGAATTAATTTTTCCGGGAAAAAGCCGATTAAGGCTTCCCCGATGTGTTTTTCATCTGCTTTCTTAAATCTTTCCTTGAAATAGGTTAAGCACTGTTCTTTCTCCCAGAATGGCACAAAATTAAGTGTCGCATAGACTTCTTTCTGTTCTGATAACGCTCTTGTGGCAACTCTTGAAAGCTGAAATACCGGAATGCCGGATATTCCATAATTCGTAAGCTGTAATTCACCTCGTTCGCTGCATACATGTGTGCTTTCTATGTATAAATCGACCTTCGCATCTGCACGAATTCCTGCAATATCAGCAAAAAATGACTGTTTTCCCTTCAATCCGATAAGCCCCGGTACTAAATCTATGATATGATGTCCCAGACTTTCAAGATATAGGAAACCACTTCCATCACTGCCGCTTTTCTTTAAGGTCTTACCACCGGTTGCCATTATGCATTTTGTTGCATAAAAATCACCGCCCTTGGTATGAAAAGTGAAGCCCTTTGCGGTCTTTTCTATGCCTCTTATGCCACAGCCACAGACAACTCCAACGTTCTGTTTCTTTAATTCCATCAGCAACACATCCCTGATTGCAGTTGCCTGCTCGCTCTGAGGATAATATCCGCCGTTACGCTCCTTTGGATATATGCCAAGTTCTTTAAAGAACTGCAGTGTCTCTTCCAGTCCAAACTGCTCAAATACAGGTGCAACAAAAGCAGGGTTCTGTCCGTAATATTTGTCCACACCCTGCACTTTATTTGTATAATTACATTTACCGTTTCCGGTTGCTAAAATCTTCTTACCAGGTACTTCGTTGTGCTCTAAAATAAGAACTTTTGCACCGTTTCGTGCCGCCATAATGGCTGCCACCAATCCGGCAGCACCTCCACCGACTACAACGACACCTATGCGTTCTGTATGCTTACTCATGCCAGTTATTTACTCTTCTCTCTATTTCTTTTGGACTGCTATGCAATCAGACCTATTCAGCCTTTTAGATTGTATCATAACAGTCTGAAACAATCAACTTTTTAACTGGAATAGCTTTCTAAGAAACGGTATAAATCTTCCAGTGTATCAAAGGTTTTTCCATTGCTGATTTCTTTTTTCAATTCTTCCGGCAGTCCCTGATATGCAATTCCAGTATACATGTATAAGGCATCCTCTTCGCCGAAATAGACATTCAGGTACCCGTCCTCTTCCCGGATAACAAATGCTTTTTTATTCTGAATGTTTGCACTTTCCACGCTATCCTCGAATTGCTCCGTCTCAGCTTCCTGAATCTCTATTATTTTTTCCTGTTCTTTTTCATTCAGTTTCAGATAATACTGTCTTCCACCAATCCATGCAGAGATAGATAATACCAGTGCTCCAAGGAAAAAAGTGCGCATACGTTTTGTGTTTTTCATATTCATCACCACAAACAGTATGCGCAGGTTTTTTCTTTTTATACAATTTTTTCAAGAATTCTATGTTTTGCCCTTTTATTGCATTTTTATAATAAATGTAATTTCTTGGCAATACGGACAAAAAGGTATCCCTTCGGGAATTTCTTTAATTCTTCCTCACTTAAGCCTTTTAATAATAAAAGCATTGCACCGTATACAACAGCTCCGATTACAATTGCAAGTATAGCTGCAATGGCATTTACCTTAATAACAGCATAAATACCTTTGTAAACGCCAAAGACTACGACACCCATAATGGCAGAAGCTGCCACTGGGATTAAGAAAGTTTTCACAACTTCCTGACGATAACCACTGTATTTCCGTAAAGACATTGCGTTAAAGAGGCACATAAAGAATGCAAATAAAGCATTCGAATATACCACTGCATAAATACCAAGATGTAAACCAAACATCATCACTAATAGTGCAATCAGATGCAGTCCCAATGCGATAGCCGCATTTTTAACAGGCTCTCTCATCCGGTTAATCCCCTGTAACAATCCATTAGATAATGTGGAAAGAGAATAGAACAAAATTGCAACAGCTCCCGTTGTAAGCATGGTTGCTGCAGTAGTTCCGGTGCTGCCATAAAGATGCAGCAACTTTAATATCGGTCCTGACAGCACTGCAATTCCAATGGTACAAGGGAATGCAATTACCATAATAAAGCGGATTGCAATATTAATCTGGCTTCGTACGGACTCTCTGTCCCTTCTTGCATACGCACCGGTAAGATTTGGTACACAGGAAGCCGCCATCGCAGAAGCAATGGAAATCGGAATATTGATAATGGTCTTATATTTTCCGGAAAAGATTCCCCACCAGACATCAATATCATCCGGCTTATAGCCCTGTAGTTCCGCTACGTTCTTATAGATACCCTGATCTAAAATTGCACTGATATTATAAATTGTGGTACTTAAAAGTACCGGAACAATGGTCATAATCAGTACACGAAAGACATTCTGATAGGATTCTGTTTTGCTGCTGGTATCACGGCGCATCTGTCGTTTAAAAATACGTTTGTATGCCAGAAACAACATTCCAAGGAATAAAAGTGCAAACACTGCTCCCATATTGGTACCCAGTGTTCCGCCTGCAGCACCGTAAGCAGAACCATACTTTTCCTTATTTCCAAGCACTGCTCCGATTCTTGCCCCATATCCATAGAGGATATAGGCAGCTGCAATACTGACAATCGCATTGACAATCTGTTCGATAATCTGTGAAATGGCACTCGGCATCATGGTACCAAGTCCCTGGAAAAATCCACGTAAGACTCCTAATACAGCAACTACCAGTATCGTCGGTGCCAGAACCTTCAATGCAAAAATACTAAGGGGCGTATTCAGCATGTTTGTGAAGAATGACGCACCAAAGAAAAGAATCAAACTTGCAGTAAGTCCGGTACCGGTTGCTAAAAGCAGGGCTCCTTTTACAATTCGATATGCATTTTTTCTTTGCCCCTTCGAGACACGGGCAGATACCAGCTTGGATACCGCCAATGGCAGGCTGTATGCAGAAATAATCAGCAGGATATTATAAATTTCAAAGGCTGCACTGTAATAACTGTTACCGGTATCTCCAATGATATTGGTCATCGGGATACGATAGAGCAGACCGATTATCCTGCTGACTATAGAGGCAATTGCAAGAATGGAACCCTGTACTAAAAAGTTGGAGTCACTCTTTTTTCCTGAACTCATAAATTTACCTCAAGTAATTTTCGAAATAATTATTTTGCGGAAGGTGGTGTAAACTCATCTTCTGTTGCATAGATATTTAATTTCTTCTCCATATCATTTAACAATACACATACCATGGTCTTACCCTGATTTAATGTGATTTCATTTCCGGAAGCGTCATAGTATCTGGTTGGCTCGTTTTCGCTTGCTTTCTTCCATGTCACATCTATTACTTTACCGTTAGTAATATATTTTCCGGTTCCTTCACCGGTGCTCTCAACATCCAGATAACCGTGTGCATCATCTAACTTGGTATAATCGCAGTACTGAAGCAGAATGTTCTTAAAAGCAAGCTGTGTGCCTGTATTTTCATCCATATGCTCTTTTTTATACTGGAAACGATAGTATAAACCATCTTCACTGTTATATACAAACCAAGGATTGTTTACATAATATCCCGGCTGAACCACTGCTGCATCTGCTCCGTCTGTAAGTTCAATTTCTTTTTCATCATCTTCATTAAACTGATAATGTCCTTCATAATCGGAAGGCAGCTCGGTATCATAACCTTTTAATTCAATTCCGGCATCAATACCATCTGTGCTTACAAATGCATTGTGTGGAGCCTTTCTTGACTTGTCACGATAGAAAGTAGCAGAATCAATGGCACCCTCTAAACCGTTTAAGTCCTCAACTTTGCCACTCTCTAACAGCTCAGTTGCGTAAATTGCCTGTCCGTAATGAATATAAATTGCATCAAATTCCATTGCATAATATGCATAGTAGTGACGGCAGCTTCTTACCGAACCAATCTTGTCTAATCCGGAATAATCCTGGAAAATTGGCATCAGACGGGTAATTCCGCCTTCAGCAGGAGCTTCGTAAAGTACGTCTGCCTGTGACAGTCCATACTGTGGCAATGCATCATTGGTATTTCCAATCATGATTGCAACCGGTTTCTTCTTTGCTAAATCTTTATCAATCCATTCACCGGTCAGGTAACTTCTTGCCATACCATCTTTGCCGGTTTTGGTTTCGGTTTCAGGTTCTACTTCAGAAACGGTTTCTGTTGGTTCCGGAGCTTCCTCTTTTTTCTTACATCCAGCTAAAAGACTGGTTGCCATCAGTGTCATGCATAAAACAATACTTAATCTCTTTTTCATGATGTTCCTCCATTTTTATCTTAAAATATTTAAGCATTCTAAAATCTCGCGCTGCTTTCCTTCCATCAATGCAGCTTCCTGCTCTTCCATGTGGTCGTAACCAAACAGATGCAGCATACTATGTACAATCAGAAATGCAAATTCTCTTTGCATACTGTGGCCATATTCCTCTGCCTGTTCCCTGACCTTGTCCACAGAAATAATAATATCCCCCAGCAGAATTTCCCCTGTATCCGGATTAAAGCAATCCTCCGTCTGATTCTCTATCTGGGAAAAATCTCCCGGTACATCATATTCTAACATTGGAAAGGATAAAACGTCCGTCGGGCGGTCTATCTCCCGGAACTCTTTATTAACCTTCCAGATACCTTCGTTATCTGTCAGCGTAAGGCTGATTTCTGCTTCAAAAGGAAAATGCTCATGTTCCATTGTAAACGATATTACATCTTTTGCAAGTGTTTCATAATCAAAATCGAAGGTAACCTCCGCTTCTTTCTCTATCGCAAGGCTCAAAATAAATCCGCTCCTTTCGTTAAAAACTCTCTGATTTTAATAAACTGGTTCATGCCAAGATTCGCTTCATCATATAATCCGGCAGCCGATTTTTCGTTTAATGTCTGATAAATAATAATATCATGATTCCAGCTGTTCTTCACGGTTTCCTTGTCCAAAAGTTCAAATTTGGTAACAATACTGTCCACAATATGTACGATTGCGGACTCTATGGAACTAATAGCATTTAATTCACCATTGTATTCGCTTAGAATCTTAACCACGTTTTTCGGGAAACAGTTAATCTCAGCAAGACGAACTCCATTTTCTACAAACGGTTCTCCCTCCAGCTTGCCAATCCGGTAGTAAAATCCTGCCGCAGCTACCGTTTTATCATCTGCCCCAAGCTCCTTTGCACATTCTTCTGCCACACTCGAAACTTTACGGGCATGTGCATAATCAATTTCCGAATAGTTTTTAATCTCCTGTACCAGCGGAAAATTTTCTGCAATAATTTCAGCTAAAGTACGTTCTTTTTCATGCTTCGTATAATAATACAGCCTGTCTGCAAAAAAGTACGAAAAAACTGCAGTCAGTATCATGCTGCATCCTGCGGATAAGTACTGATGATAATTGATTTCAAAGCTGCTGATGTAATAGAAGATACTCGGAACAGCAAACGACAATGCAACGGTCATGATGCATCCATAAATTTTATATTTTTTCTGGCTGATTACCATAAGCAGAATTCCGGAAAGTACCGTCAGCATAGTATATGTCGCATATTCATAAAAACTGCCGCTGGAACACATGCAAAGCAGTGTATTAAAATAAATTCCGCCTAAAATACCAATCAGCTCATTTCCGCCACAGGAAAGAATCATGACCGGAATCATGACCGGTGCCATATATGCCGGCATAAAAAAGAAACCCACATAACAGGCTGCTGCTGCAAGAAAGCAAAGAAACAGCTGATGAAAATCACTTTTTTCATTCCGGTTCAGATGCCCTCTGATACGTTCCATTTCAATCACTGCAATCAGCAATGGCAGATATAAAGCATTTATAAAAACAAGTACCAGTACACGGTCTATGGTAAACTTGCAGATTATTGCCAGAAAAACAGAATAAATCGCAACGGAAATAAGGATTCCCAGCATACGAATCATTCTTTTGGGTGAAAATCTATCTTCCTTCATTTTTCGTTACTCTTTTCGTTCTTTTATTTGCTTTTGATTCATAATCGTCATAGGCTTTTACAATCTTCTGTACCAAAGGATGTCTTACTACGTCAGCGCTGGTCAATTTGCAGACGGATATCTCATCTACATTTCGAAGTACACGTAATGCCACATCCAGTCCCGACTTCGTTCCCGGAGCCAGATCCTTCTGGGTAGCATCTCCGGTCACCACAACCTTGGAGCCAAATCCAATACGTGTTAAAAACATCTTCATCTGTGCCGGTGTAGTATTCTGTGCCTCATCCAAGATAATAAATGCATTATCTAAGGTACGGCCTCTCATATAAGCCAATGGTGCGACCTCAATAAGCCCCTTTTCCATATTCCGCTGAAAGCTTTCTGCTCCCATAATCTGATACAGTGCATCATACAGCGGGCGAAGATACGGATCTACCTTGCTCTGTAAATCTCCCGGAAGAAATCCTAATTTTTCACCGGCTTCAATTGCAGGACGGGTTAAAATAATACGATTTACTTCTTCATTCTTAAATGCAGTAATTGCCATTGCCATGGCAAGATAAGTCTTTCCGGTTCCGGCAGGCCCGATTCCAAATACAATCATCTGCTTACGGATGGCATCCACATAAGCCTTCTGACCTAAAGTCTTTGGTTTCACCGGTTTGCCGTTTATCGTATGGCAGATGCAGTCCTTATCGATTTCTACCAACGAGCCTTCTTTATGTTCTCCCAAAAGAGAAAGTGTATATGCAACCTTCTGCTCATCAATCATGTTTCCTCTCTCTGCCAGTTGTAAAAGTTCCGAAAACACCTTGCATGCACCCTCTACATTTGCGGTATCTCCAATGACTTTGATTCCTTCATTGCGGGGCACTACCGTAACATTTAAGGTCCGTTCAATCAATTTTATATTATGGTCAAATTGTCCGAAAATATTGGAAACATGCTCTGCCGGTATATCAATTCTTGTTTCATTCAAGCTCATTTAATACTAGCCCTTCCTCTGTGTCTTCTGTATCAGGTGCTGTAAGCTGTTCCGTTTCGTGCCTTAAAGCAGCTTTTGTGCGCACTTTGATGATTCCTTCCATGATACAGTTTTTATCGTCCATATCTATAATAACATTTTTTTCTAAAATTTGAATATTTTTTTCTGCTAAATGTGACAAATAAATATTAAAATTTTCTGTAGCAACCGCTTCTGCCTGCTCTTTCGTATAAATTGCCTGTTCTGTCCGATACTCTTTTAAAGTACTAGAATAGATTCCAAGTGGCAGATAAAAGTCCCCATGGAGGCAAAGCTGTTTATAATCTGTTGTTTTGTCTGCACATTCAAATTCACCGCTTAATGCCGGAAGTGTTATTACTTTTCCAAAGAAATCAATAGCATACCGTTTCTTTTTTGCACCGGTCATTCTTTTTTCTTCATGGACAAGGGAAAATTTATCATGGTAGGAATATTCCGTCAGCAGATATATATCCGCATCTGCATTGCAATATTCATAGGCATACCGTTCCCCGCTGTCATTAGTCAAATCAATCCTGCCACTTACTAATATATCTCCTGCCTTTACTGCATCGCCGTTCTTTACTAGTGGGGTTCCATTTCTTGTAATAATTGATTCCACTGTCGCATCCTCTTCTGCTATCAGGTCTGAAGCTTCATACGGCAATTCTTCCATTGCTTCCTGCTGTACCAGATTTTCCTTGATTAATACCGTCATTTTCGTTCCGTAAATCTGTACCGATGCCCAGATGATTTCCGGAAACTGTGCCCGCAGATCCCGTTCTAACTGTTCGCAGTCAATCGTACGAATCCGGTCTCCGTAACCACAATCCTCCTCATCAAGAAATGTTAAAACGGTTTCTGTCGTAACAGATGAATTACCATCTACCTCCACATTCCAGAGAAATCGTGATAAAAACCACACCAGACCAGCAGCGAGAATTACTCCCATCAGGAAGCATTTTCGTTTCCGGTAACGGTTCATCCAGAACGGAAATCCTATTTTGCGCAGAATCCGAATCCTGCATCCGGTCTTGCTTATGAACGGACGGATACTCCAAAATGCACGAATGCTGATAAAAAAGCGATAAACATCTTCCTCTTTTCGAAGATTCCAGATTAAAATATTGTGATTGCCACACAGATTTAAAAATCGTTCCGGGGCATAACCACTTAAGACTACCTCAAGGTAACCGCCTATATATTTAAACAGGGAAAGTGTTGTCATAGAAAACCTCTATTCATACTCAATACTTTGGATGATTCCTGTTATTTTCATCTCTTCATTCGTATAATAGGAAATGTTGAGATTTTTCCCACGAACAAGAATCCGGCAGCTTTTCGCCTGAATCCTGATATATTCTTTCTCGTATTCTAAGATTCCCTTATAATTTTCCAACAGCAGTTCCCTGTTACCCATAACGGTTACAATTGCTGCCCGGTAGACTAAGTCTTTCGGCAGTTCTAAGGATTCCACCATATGATTTTTAAAATCTTTTTTTAACTCTTTCTTATTGTTTTTCCTCATATATAACTATATGAGTTTTTTCCTTTTCTATGCGGTAATATATTTTAAAACTGTTTCCGGTGCATCCAGTGGCTCTTTACTGAAAAGAAATGCATTTTGAACCAGTTCCTTTGCATCGTTGCATTTTGCTGCATCATTACCATATAATTCGGCCAGACATTCTCCTTTTTTTACGCTGTCTCCTATTTTTTTCTTAAGGCGGATACCGGCAGTTAAATCAATCTGACTCTCCTTTGTCTCTCTGCCGCCGCCAAGGCTCATGCAGGCAGTTCCAATTGCCATAGCATTTAAAGCTTCTACATATCCATCTTCCGGTGCGGTGATGGTTTCTGTAATTGCTGCTTTTGCCAATAACTGCGGATGATAAACCTGTTCCTTTCTGCCACCCTGTGCTTCTACAAAGTCTGCAAATTTATCCAGTGCTTTTCCGCTTGCAATGACTTTCTCCATCATTGTTCTTGCTTCGTTTTCATCTTCTGCTACACCGGCAGTCTTTAACATAAGATACCCTAATGCATAGACAACATCCATCAGATCCTTTGGCCCTTTTCCATTCAATGCTTCAATGGCTTCCTGCACTTCCACAATATTGCCTACTGTATTGCCAAGGGGCTGTGACATATCTGTAATAACCGCATAAGTTTTCTTTCCAGCACCATTTCCGATGGCCACCATAATCCGGGCAAGTTCCTCTGCCTTTTCCACAGTCTGCATGAATGCACCGTTTCCGGTCTTTACGTCAAGGACAATAGCATCCGATCCGCTGGCTAATTTCTTACTCATAATGCTGCTGGCAATTAAGGATTTCTCCGCTACCGTAGCAGTGACATCCCGGAGTGCATACAGCTTCTTATCTGCTGGTGCAAGATTAGCAGTCTGTCCCGCAATTGCAACGCCAACCTCTGATACCTGCTTTAAAAAGGCTCCTTCTGATATGGATGTGCTGAATCCTTCAAAGCATTCTAACTTATCAATGGTTCCGCCGGTATGACCCAATCCTCTTCCGGACATTTTTGCTACCGGAACACCCAGTGCAGCAATGATTGGTGTCAGAATCAGGGAGGTCTTATCTCCTACACCACCGGTGCTGTGTTTATCCACCTTTACACCTTTAATACCGGATAAATCAAGCACATCTCCGCTATCCCGCATAGCAAGTGTTAATGCCAGTGTCTCATCGTGATTCATTCCCTGAAAACAGATTGCCATCAGCATGGCTGACATCTGATAATCCGGAATTTCACCGGTTGTAAATGCATTTATCATCCACTGGATTTCTTCTTTGCTTAAAGCAGCTCCTTCCTTTTTCTTTAAAATGAGGTCGTACATCCTCATAAAATCTCCTCCTTTTATCCGTTTCTTCTATTTATGATACGGTTGCTTATTTGTGATACGGTTCATGATTGATAATCCGATAGCTCCGGTATAACTGCTCCAATAAAATAACACGCATCAGCTGGTGCGGAAATGTCATCTTCGAAAAGCTTATTTTTTCATCTGCACGTTTTAATACTTCATCCGCAATTCCAAGGGAGCCTCCAATCACAAGAACGATATGGCTGTTGCCCTTTACCATCAAGTCACTGACTTTTTCTGATAGTGCAACAGAATCCAGCATTTTTCCGTTGATTGCAAGGGCAATGACGTAGCAGTTCTTTCCCTCTAAATATTTTAAAAGCCGTTCCCCCTCTTTACGACGAATCTGCTGTTCCTCTGCCTCGGATGCTCCATCCGGTGTTTTCTCATCTGCCACTTCCACAATTTCAAGCTTACAGTATCTGCCCAGTCTTTTTTCGTACTCGGCAATGGCATCCCTGAAATATTTTTCTTTGATTTTTCCTACGCATAATATTGTTATCTTCATACTTGCAGTATACCTTATTTCAGAAATACAGACAAGGTTATTGTATCGTCGGATAAAATCACTTATAATAGTATTATTATAACGAAAGGTCAGGTACATAACATGGTATACAAGGAGAAAGATGCCCAGCTGGAAGATAATCGTTCTACCGCTTATACATTCCTTGGAGTTGGAATTGCCGGTCTGATTTTTGTCATTCTTTTTGCTCTGGACATCATCAAATTACCAATGGCTGATTATATGCGTGTTATTATGATTGTTGTAATGTCTGTTCTGTTTGTTATTTTTCTTGGAATCGGAATTACACATTTCCGTAAAATCAACCAGATGTCTGTGGATGCAGATATGGAAAGCAGACGCACCAGCGAAATTATGGAATGGTTCTCTTCAAACTATACTGCGGAAGAAATCGACCATGTCAGTGGTGCTGACAGCGAGCCTTCCATGGAGCAGCGTTACTTTATCCGTTCCGACAAAATTGCCGCACTTCTTCATGCTAAATTTTCCGGTCTGCCGGAGGATTATGAAGAACATATCTTAGAAAAGATTTATGCCGCTTACTATTCAGACAACAATGAATAAACAGCAGATTTCTGCTTAAATATAATACAATCAAAGGAGTAACAAAATGAAATTATTAGAAGACAAAATTCTTGCAGAAGGAATCGCAGAAAGCGAAAACATTTTAAAGGTTGACAGCTTTATTAATCATCAGGTGGATCCTGAATTAATGAAGAAAATGGGCAAAGATATTGCAGAACATTATAAAGGAAAAGGTATCACACGTATTGCTACCATCGAAAGCTCCGGTATTGCTCCGGCTCTTATGGCTGCAGAAGCATTAGGCGTTCCACTTGTTATTTTAAAGAAACAGCCTTCTAAAATTTTAAATCATGATTTATATCAGACTGTTGTAACTTCTTATACCAAAGGAACCAGCTATGAATTAACCATTTCCGCAAAATACATCAGCGAAAATGACCACATTCTTATCGTGGATGATTTCCTTGCCAACGGTGAAGCTGCTACCGGTGCTATCCGCCTAATCCGTAAAGCACATGCCACCATCGCAGGTGTCAGTGTCTTAATCGAAAAAGCATTCCAGCCTGGTCGTGAAAAATTAGAGGAACAGGGCATCGATGTCTATTCTTTAGCAAGAGTATCCAGACTTGACAAGGGTGTCATTGAATTTGTAAAAGAAGACTAATTTTTAAAATCCCCGGAACGAAGGCAGATAAGAAACATTCTTATCTGCCTTCGTTCATCTGCCATAGCTTATTCCGGCAGATAAATATAATTATATCTTACCACCGGGCTTGCCAGTCCATGGTCATCTACCACAAGAACAGACAACACATTATTGCCCTGCGGCATTTCAAGTGGTTCACTGTATACATCAGAATCCTGTGTTGGTGTTGAACCATCCCAGGTATAGTAAGCGGTGGAACCGGCGGGAACCTGTATACTGATGCTCTGTGCATCATAATATGTTCCGGCAGCAGGTGTCACATTAGCAGAATCCGGAGCTTCAAAAGTAATTTCATAATCTGCTTCTGCAATCTCACTATAAAAGCCTCTTGCGTCCTTTGCTACTGCTTTGATGGTATATTCGTTCTCATCCTCTAAAGAAATCGGTTCTGTATATTCCATTCCCTTTTCAATCGGAGAATCACCATTTAACGTATAATAAATGGTACAGTCTGAGTCTGCCATCAGTTCAATTTCAATCGTATCATTGTATTCCCCGGCTTCTTCCGAAAACTCCGGAGCCTTTACTTCATAATTATCAAACAGGGATTTTATCTTATCAGAGTCTGACTGCTCATATAAATCCTGCAGTTTATCATATTCCTTTTGCTTATCATATAAGGCAATCAGCATCTGATATGCTTCTTCATTGTTCTTATCAAGGGTAAGTATCTGTAACAAATACGCTTCTTCCGATGTTTCATCTTTTCGGAGACGGTACAAATCAGCCATCCGCAGTAATACATCCACATTATCCGGCTGCAATTTCTCAGCCTGTTCAAAATAGGTCAATGCCTTGGTATAATTCTTCTCTTCCGTGTAACTGATTCCCTTCTGATACTGATAATCAAAAGATTTCTTATGGCTGTTCTGCACTAGAAGCACAATGATAACACCAATGATTGCAATAGCAATCAGAACTGATACTGTAATCAGAAGTCTTTTCTGTTTCTTTTTCTGTTCTGCCTCTTTCTTTTTCTTCTGGCTGTTTTTCAATGATTTTTTCTTCTTTCCGTTGGAAGAGGTATTCTTATTCGGTTTATCGTCTTCTTCTAATAATTCTTTTAAAATATCCTCTTCCACATTATAATCCGGAACAATCTGTGCTTCTTTTCCACATACAGAACAGTATACACAGCCTAATTTTATTTCTGCTCCACAATTTGCACACTTCATAGCCTTCTCCTATTCATGTCTCATAGCTTCCACACAATTGTTCATTAACATTGCAATGGTCATTGGTCCGACTCCACCCGGAACCGGTGTAATCGCACTACAAAGCTGCTCTACTTCATCAAATTTTACATCACCGGAAAGTTTATTGTTCTCATCGCGATGAATTCCTACATCAATGACAACTGCACCATCTTTTACATAGGATGCATCAATAAATTCTTTTTTCCCAATTGCAACAATCAGAATATCTGCCTCTTTACAGATTTCCTTTAAATTACGGGTTTTTGAATGCGTTACCGTAACAGTTGCATTCTCACGCAGCATTAAGATTGCCATCGGTTTTCCAACAATATTGCTTCTTCCAACGATAACACAGTGTTTTCCCTCAATATCAATGTCAGAACGCTTCAGAAGCTGGATGATTCCGGCAGGTGTGCAGGAAATATATCCTTTCTGTCCAATCATCAATGCGCCGACATTTTCCGGATGGAAACCATCTACATCCTTCTTCGGAGAAATGGCACGGATTACCGCATCCTCATCAATGCCCTCTGGCAATGGAAGCTGTACCAAAATGCCTTTTACATGTTCTTCTTTATTCAATTTATCGATTAAAGCCAGTAATTCATCCTGGGAAGTCTCTTCCGGAAGCTCATAAGAAAGAGAATCTATCCCAATATATTCACAGGCACGTTTTTTGTTTCTGACATATACACTGGATGCAGGATCATTTCCCACCTGGATTACAGCAAGTGCTCCTGTGATTCCCTGTTCCTTTAACTGTGCTACTTCTTCTTTTAATTCATCTTTTATTTCAGCAGAAATTCTTTTTCCATCAATTAATAATGCCATGATACCTCCTAAAATAATCCTGTAATTACGCCATCATTGGTTACATCAATATTATTTGCAGCCGGTACTTTCGGAAGTCCAGGCATGGTCATAATAGAGCCGGTAATAGCTACTACAAAGCCTGCTCCGGCAGATACATATACTTCACGGACATTTACGGTAAAGCCAGTCGGTCTGCCAAGTTTTGATGCATCATCAGAAAGAGAATACTGGGTCTTTGCCATACATACAGGGAAATTGCCCATTCCCATTTCTTCAATATGTTTTAATTCTTTTAATGCAGCCTTACTGTAAGTTACATCATCTGCTCCATAAATCTCAGTTGCAATCGTCTTAATCTTATCCATAAGAGACATCTCATCCTCATACAGAGGTTTGAAATGTGCCTCTTTATGCTCTAAAGTATCCAGTACTTTCTTTGCAAGTTCGATTCCGCCTTCGCCACCTTTTTCCCATACTTCAGATAATGCGAATTCACAGTTTCTTTCCTTACAGAAGTTCTCTACAAATGCAATTTCTTCTTTGGTATCGGTTACAAAGGAGTTTAAGGTAACTACTACCGGTACACCAAATTTTTGAAGGTTCTCGATATGTTTCTCTAAGTTTACAATTCCCTTCTTTAAGCTTTCCAAATCTTCTTTTGCAAGGTCTGCCTTTGGAACCCCACCGTTGTATTTTAATGCACGGATGGTTGCTACCAGTACCACTGAGTCCGGTTTAAGTCCAGCCTTACGGCACTTGATATCAAAGAATTTCTCAGCACCAAGGTCAGCACCAAAACCGGCCTCTGTAATTGCAATATCACCTAATTTTAAAGCTGTCTTTGTAGCACGGACACTGTTGCATCCATGAGCAATATTTGCAAATGGTCCACCATGAACAATGGCCGGATTGTGCTCTAATGTCTGAATCAGATTTGGTTTGATGGCATCTTTTAGGAGTGCTGCCATAGAACCGGTTGCATGTAAATCATCTGCCGTAATCGGATTTCCGTCAAAGGAATAGGCAACTATGATTCTGCCCAGACGGCGTTTCAAATCTTCCATATTGTCCGCCAGACATAAAACAGCCATAATTTCAGATGCCACTGTAATGATGAAATGGTCTTCACGTACCATACCATCCATCTTGCTTCCAAGACCGATTACAATATTTCTAAGTGCACGGTCATTCATATCCATACAACGTTTCCATACTACCTGACGTGGGTCAATTCCAAGCTGGTTGCCCTGCTGGATATGATTATCTAATAATGCTGCCAACAGGTTATTTGCGGATGTGATTGCATGGAAATCTCCGGTAAAATGCAGATTTAAATCTTCCATCGGAACTACCTGCGCATATCCACCACCTGCAGCTCCACCTTTGATTCCAAAGCACGGTCCTAAAGACGGCTCACGAAGTGCAAGTACCGCTTTTTTACCAAGTAAAGCCATCGCCTCACCAAGTCCGATACTTGTTGTGGTCTTTCCTTCGCCGGCAGGTGTCGGGTTAATAGCTGTTACAAGAACCAGTTTGCCATCTTCCCTGTCTTTTACAGACTCCCATAATTCATCGGAAATCTTTGCTTTGTATTTTCCGTAAAATTCCAGCTCATCCTCGTTTATTCCGAGCTTCTCAGCCACTTCCTTAATATGTACCAGTTCTGCTTCCTGTGCAATTTCAATATCTGACTTCATCTTCATTTCCTCCTCATGGATTGTATTCTATAAATCTTTCTTAATTACCCTCTTCAATAAATGCTTCCAGCTGTTCCGGAGACATTAACACCTGTCGCGGCTTGGTCCCTTCATCCGGTCCTACTACACCAGCTTCTTCCAGCTGATCCATAATTCTTGCCGCCCGGTTAAAACCAACTTTAAAATAACGCTGAATCATTCCGATGGAACCTTTATCTTTATCAATCAAAAGCTTTGCAGCATCCAAGAAATAAGCATCTCTGTCATTTCCATCACCAGATGCCGCATCAGCACCAGTGCTTGCGGATACAGAAATATTGTTCATCCGCTCTTCAATATCACTACTGTAGCCTTCTCCCTCATTGTGTTCCTTTAAGAATTCAACCACATCTGATACCTCTTTATCGGATACAAACGCACCCTGTACACGAAGCGGTTTCTGTAAGCCCTGCGGATAATAAAGCATATCGCCTTTTCCTAAAAGCTTTTCCGCACCGTTCATATCAAGAATGGTTCTTGAATCCACACCGGACGTTACAGAAAATGCGATTCGGGATGGCATATTTGCTTTAATCAGTCCGGTAATGACATTTACGGAAGGACGCTGTGTTGCAATGACAAGATGGATTCCTGCGGCTCTTGCAAGCTGCGCCAACCGGCAGATAGCATCTTCCACATCCCCCGGTGCAACCATCATCAAATCCGCCAGCTCGTCCACAATAATTACAATCTGTGGCATCTTCTTTGGCTTATCCGGGTCATCAATATCTTTGATTCCTTCTATTTTCTGGTTATAGCCCTTCAGATCACGGACACCGTATTCTGCAAATTTCTGATAACGGTCTGTCATTTCAGCTACCGCCCAGTGCAATGCACCTGCCGCCTTCTTCGGATCTGTAACAACCGGAATAAACAGATGTGGGATTCCATTGTATACACTTAACTCAACCACTTTCGGGTCAATCATGATAAGCTTTACATCCTCCGGATCTGCCCGGTACAAAATACTCATAATAATTGTATTGATACAGACAGATTTACCGGAACCGGTAGCTCCTGCAATCAATAGATGCGGCATCTTTGCAATGTCCGCAATCATGACTTTTCCGGCAATATCTTTTCCGGCTGCAAAAGCAATCGGTGATTTATTGGCATGAAATTCCTCTGACTCTACCAGATCACGGAACATAACCGGAATACTTTCTTTATTCGGCACCTCGATACCAATGGCTGCTTTACCCGGAATCGGTGCTTCAATCCGGATATCCGCCGCCGCAAGATTCATCTTGATATCATCGGACAAATTTACGATTTTGCTGACCTTTACACCCATTTCCGGCTGGAATTCATATCTCGTTACTGCTGGTCCGCAGTTGATAGCCGTAATTGTAATATTAATTCCAAAATTCTTTAGAGTCTCTTTTAATTTTGCTGCTGTCTGATTCAGATAATCTCTGGTATCACCGGAAGCACCTGTATTTCCTTTTTTCAGCAAATCTACCGGTGGGAATACATATCTGCCACCGGAGCTTTCCTGCTTTACAATGGATTCTTCTACTGCAGCTACTTCATCTTCAATTTCCATCTTATCCTGCTTTTTATTTTTCCTTGGTTTTTCTTCTTCCATTGCAGGTTGCACCAGTTCTTTCTGCTTATAGCTTTCTGTCTTTTCTGCAACAGGTTCCGGCTCAAATGCAGGCTCAATTACCGGTTTTACCTCTGTTCTATGTATGGTTGCCACCGGCTCATTCAGTGTGTGAATTACCGGCTCCCGCCATACCGGCTGTTCCATTCCCCGACTGCCGTTGGCTGCCGTAAGTACAACTTTATTTTCTTCCTGTACCACCGGCATATCTTCGATATCACTCAAAGTAATTTCATTAATATCATCTGATTTGACTTTCTTTTTATCCGGGGATGGTAATTTGGTATCCAATGCTACACCACTTACCTTCTTCTCCATCCGTCGTCTTGCCTGCTCTTTTTCTCTTTCTTTCTCCCGCTCCTCCCGGCGTTCCTTTGCTGCATCCATTCGGCGGATTGCATCATCCTTGGCAGAATCGTAAATGACTTTTCCGCCTTTTTGCATGCCTTTCATAATAGAACGTTCCGTAATCAGCACCAGGGAAATTATCAAAACGATAATATCAATGACATAAGTACCCGGCACACCAAAATTCGGACACAGAAGCTGTTCTAATAATCCACCGATTATACCGCCACCAGCCTTATTTTCAAAGCCATAGCGGAAAGCGGATATTGCTCCTGCTTCCTTGCTGCTGTCTGTTACCATCTGCACAAACAGGCATAAAAAGGATACAAATAATACCGCCGCTACAATTTTGACTGCTGCTACTTTATTTTCCCGGTTAGACACTGCGAACACCACGGCTAAAAAGAAACAGATTGGGAATACATATGCCATTAATCCAAATATTCCAAAGAAAAAGGAACTGACTCCGCTTCCGATTTTTCCACCGATTCCAAAATTGGCAAGCAGCAAAACAATACAGACTGCCAGTGCAATCCAAAGAATCACTTCATTCCGGAAGGATTCCTGCTGTTCCCGCTGTTTTCTTGCCTTTGATGCTGTTGTTCCCGTTGTTTTTTTCTTCTGAGTTGTCTTTTTTCTAGTTCCAGTTGCCATTTCAATCTCCCGTTTACATATAGAAATATCCTCCAATTGATACAAGTCCCATTATGAGACAGTAGATGGAAAATATCGTGAATTTCTTTTTGCGCACTACTACCAGCATGGTCTTAATGCAGATATAACCGACTATCGCTGCCACCAGCGTTCCAACTATGTAATTCAAAATATCTGCAGACTGTAATGCTGCAAATTCAACATCCTTAATCTCTACTACCAGTGCTCCAAGTATTGCCGGAATAGACATGATAAAAGAATATTTTACCGCAAATTTGCGGGTCATTCCGGTAGAAAGACATGCTGTGATTGTGGTTCCTGACCGCGATAAGCCCGGCATGGTTGCGATTCCCTGACTGATACCGATTAAAAATGCATTGGTATAAGTTACCTGCTTTGGTGTCTTGCCGCCATCCGGAATCCGGTCTGCAATAAATAAAAGCACTGCCGTAATAATAAGGCAGATTCCAGGAACCAGTAAAATCTGCTCTGCCGCAGACACCAGATCTTTCGCTGCAATTCCAATAATTCCGGTTGGAATCGTGGAAACAATGACAAGCATCACAAATTTCCGGTAACTATTATGCACGATTTTACGGTATGGTAAATCTTCTTTTGTTATCACACGTTTAAAAAAGGTTGCCACATTTACAAAAAAATCGCCAATAATGGCAAAGCCTTCTTTAATCATGCGGAATATATCTTTATAATATACAATAAATACGGCAATCAGTGTTCCGATGTGAAGCAGAATATCAAAAAACATTCCGCCGCTTTCTATTTGAAAAAACTGTTTAAATATTGCCAGATGACCGGAGCTGCTTACCGGCAGAAATTCGGTTAATCCCTGTATCAGACCTAATAAAACAGACTGTAATAATGACATAGCTGCCTCCTTGGTATCTCTCACTACAGTTACTTGTATAAAATTATCAACACTGTGCATTAGTATACCATATTTTGATGCGTTTGTCATTACAGGCATTCGTTTTTCTGTTCTCGTATAATCTCATGCAATTTATGAAGTGCCTGGTCGATTCCCCCCACTTCGTCAATCAGTCCTTCTTTTACTGCATCCGCTCCTACAAGAATGGTTCCCAGATCCTTTGCCAGCATGGTGGTATTCATCATGAGCTGCTCTAATCTTTTTTCATCCGCTCTGCTGTGAGATGCTATAAAATGAATAATCCGATTCTGCATCTGCTGGAAATAATCATAAGTTGGCGGTGCTCCGATTACTGTCCCGCTCATACGCACCGGATGGATGACCATGGTTCCAGATGGCACAATAAAAGAATAGTCCGTTGAAACCGCCAGCGGCACACCAATGGAATGACTTCCACCTAAGACAAGGGACACTGTCGGTTTACTTAAGGAAGATAGCATTTCTGCAATGGCAAGTCCGGATTCCACATCACCGCCTACTGTATTCAAAAGCACAAGAACACCATCCACCTGGTCAGAATCTTCTATTTCTGCAAGCTTCGGCAGTACATGCTCATATTTCGTTGTCTTGGTATTGGAAGAAAGACATTCATGACCTTCAATCTCACCAATCACCGATAATAAATGAATCTTCTGATGCCATCGGCTGTCAGATAAGGAAATCTGCCCGGATTCCCTGATCAGTTCTTGTTCATCTAACTGTTCCTTTTTCGATTCATCTTTTTTCCGTTCTTTGTTTTCTGTTTTTTCTAGTTTTGATTCTGTATTTTGTAATTCTGCATTTTTGATTTCTGCATTTTTCAATTCCACATTTTGGACTTTTTTCTTTGGCAGCACTTTGTTTTCTTTCTGCTCCATATCAGATGCTCCCTTCTTTCTGTCCGGATTATTTCTCGCTACTCGCGAAAAAAATAAGACAGGCAGTTTTACACTGTCTGTCTTATTATCTACATGATATTCTTTTTTATACCGGCCAGCCCTTTAAATAATTGTAAAGGTTCTCATAACGGCACTTAGAACTCTTCCAGGAGAAGTCTTTTGCCATGCCACGGTCAATAATCTGGTTCCACTGTTTCTTCTTGTCAAAGAAAATGTGTTTGGAATAATTAATGACAGAAAGCATTTCCTCCCCATTGTAATTACTGAATGAGAATCCGTCTCCGGTATTCTCATATTCATTATATGGAACAACAGTATCTTTTAATCCGCCAGTCTCGCGGACGATTGGCACTGTTCCGTAGCGGAATGAAATAAGCTGTGTCAGTCCACATGGCTCAAACCGGGATGGCATTAAGAAGGCATCGGCAGATGCATATAACTTATGCGCCAGGTCATCGGAGTAACAGATATTTGCAGACACACGATCCGGATATTTCCATGCATAATAACGGAACATATTCTCATACTGACCTTCACCAGTTCCGATTACTACAAGCTGTGTAAAGTCATCTACGATACGGTCGATAACGAAGTTAATCAAATCTAAGCCCTTCTGGTCAGTCAGACGGGAAATCAGACCAATCATATATTTCTTCTTATCTACGGTCAGTCCTAAGTCTTCCTGCAATTTCAGCTTGTTATTGACTTTCTTCTTGCGGAATGACTCAGCATCATAGTTACAGTAAATCTTATTATCTGTTGCCGGGTTGTAAACCTGATAATCGATACCGTTTACAATTCCCTGCATATCATAATGACGGGCGGAAAGCAGACCATTTAAACCTTCCCCATAATATTCTGTCTGAATCTCATTGGCATAAGAATCACTGACTGTGGTAATGTAGTCTGCATAAACCAGACCACCCTTTAACATATTAGCATCTTTCTTATATTCCAGCTTATCCGGTGTAAAAAGTGATGCCGGAAGTCCGGTTAACCCCTGCATGGTCTTAATATCCCATACACCCTGGAATTTTAAGTTATGAATAGTCATAACAGATTTCATACCCCAGAAGAACATATCTCCCTGAAACTCGTTTTTCAGATATACCGGAATGAGACCTGTTTCCCAGTCATGACAATGGATAATATCCGGCTGGAAGCCGATAACAGGAAGCATAGATAATACTGCCTTATCAAAGAAACAGAATTTTTCGATATCCTGTCTGATATTTCCATAAGGTGAAAAACAGTCAAAATACTCTTTATTATCAATAAAGTAATATGTAATTCCATCTAATTCATATTTTAATACACCCACATATTTGTTTGGGATATAAGAACCTGTTCCCATGTAAAAATGTGTTACATATTCAAACTGGCTCCGGAAATGTTCCGGTATACAACTATAGTTTGGAATTACCACACGAATATCCCAATACTGAGGGTCAAATTCCTTTGGCAGTGCACCACACACGTCCGCAAGTCCTCCGGTTTTAATAAATGGTACACATTCTGATGCTGCAAATAGAATTTTCTTCATTTTGCTACCCCTTTCTGCTTAAACATTCTCCAATGCCTGTTCCAGGTCTGCTATGATGTCTTTTACATTTTCCGTTCCAACGGAAAGCCGGATTAAATCCGGTGCTACACCTGCTTCAATTAACTGCTCATCTGTCATCTGACGATGTGTATGGCTGGCAGGATGCAGGACACAGGTTCTGGAATCTGCTACATGTGTTACAATTGCAGCTAATTTCAGATGATCCATAAAGGATACGGATACTTCCCTACCACCCTTTAAGCCAAATGCAATAACACCACAGGTGCCATTTGGCATATATTTTTCTGCCAGTGCATGATATTTGTTATCCCTTAAGCCCGGATAATCTACCCATGCCACTTTATCATTTGCATTTAAATATTCTGCTACCTTCTGGGCATTTTCACAATGTCTTGGCACTCTTAAATGTAAAGTTTCCAGCCCGACATTCAGTAAGAAAGAATTCATTGGGGATGGAATGGAACCAAGGTCACGCATAAGCTGTGCTGTTGCTTTTTCGATATAAGCCAGCTTACCAAATTTCTGAGTGTATACAATTCCATGATAAGATTCATCCGGCTGTGTCAGTCCCGGATATTTATCCTTATATTTCTCCCAATCAAAATTACCACTGTCAACGATACATCCACCCACTGCCATGGCATGTCCGTCCATATACTTGGTAGTAGAATGAGTTACGATATCTGCTCCCCATTCAAAAGGTCTGCAGTTAATCGGTGTTGCAAATGTATTATCTACGATAAGTGGTACCCCATGTGCATGGGCAACATGTGCAAACTTCTCAATATCAAGTACTACAAGGGATGGATTAGATAAGGTCTCCGCAATCACCGCCTTGGTATTTGGTAAAAATGCCGCTGAAAGCTCTTCTTCCGATGCATCCGGATCCACAAAGGTACAGGAAATCCCCTGTTTCTTAAGTGTGGTTCCCAGCAGATTAAAGGTTCCACCATATAAGGAGCTGGATGCCACAATATGGTCTCCTGCTTCACAGATATTAAATACTGCAAAATAGTTGGCTGCCTGTCCGGATGAGGTCAGCATTGCTGCTATACCGCCCTCTAAATCTGCAATCTTTGCAGCTACTGCATCATTGGTCGGATTCTGAAGTCTCGTATAAAAATATCCGGCTTCCTCTAAATCAAATAACCGTCCCATCTGGTCACTGGTATCATACTTAAATGTAGTGCTCTGGTAAATCGGTAATACTCTCGGTTCCCCCTTGGTTGGTTTCCAGCCAGACTGAATACATTTTGTCTCAATCTGATAATTCTCTTCCATCTTTCCTTCTCCTTTATACCATATGTAATATATTATTAGAAAATACCTGCATCTATCTATCATTGTCTCTGATAAATGCAGGCATCAGTTTTATTCCTCCCAGTTGTGATATACTTCCTGTACATCATCATCTTCATCCAGAAGATCTAGGATTCTCTGGATATTGGTAATATCTTTCTCGTCTGTTAAAGAAACATAAGTCTGAGGAATCATGGTAACCTCAGCACTTGCCATTGGAATATTTTCTGCTTCCAAAGCTTCACGTACTGCACTGAAATCATCCGGTGCTGTAATTACTTCAAAGCTGTCTTCCTCTTCTGAGAAATCCTCTGCTCCGGCATCCAATGCCATCATCATCAAATCGTCTGCATCCATATCGCAGTCTTCCTTGGCAATGATAATCTGACCCTTCTGGTCAAAAAGGTAAGATACACAGCCCTGTGTTCCGATATTTCCCTGACCCTTTGTAAATGCATTTCTTACATTTGCAGCGGTACGGTTCTTGTTATCGGTTAATGCGTCTACAATAATTGCAGTTCCGCTTGGACCGTATCCTTCATAAGTAACCTGTACATAATTTACGGAATCACCGTCTCCGGCTGCTTTTTTAATACCACGCTCAATGGTATCGTTTGGCATATTATTCGCCTTTGCTTTTGCAATTACGTCTCTTAATTTACTGTTGTTAGCAGGGTCTGCTCCACCCTCTTTTACCGCAATTGCAATTTCACGTCCTATAATTGTAAATATTTTTCCTTTTGCCGCATCATTTTTCTCTTTCTTATGTTTGATATTGGCAAACTTGGAATGTCCTGACATAATAAATCCTCTTTTCTATCCGTATTTCGTGTATTATTCTACCATTTTTTCATCCTGCTGACAAGTCGCAGTGTCAGACTCGGCAGATTCTGACCTTTCCGGAACAACATGTACATATTTTATCATCTTATCTTCCACGGAAAGTACTTCGAAAATATAGCCTTTGTATTTTACTTCAAAGACTTCGTGCTCCGATGGAATTTTATCAATAAGCGAAATCAGAAGGCCATTTAAGGTGTCATAATCCTCATCTTCAAAATCAAGATTCAGTGCTTCCCCTACTTCCTCTAACGGTGTCATTCCATTCATTACAAATGTTCCGTCCGGTTTCTTCTCTATATAGGTATCTTCCTCATCATGTTCATCTAAAATATTTCCGACGATTTCCTCTAAGATATCCTCCATGGTGACCAGTCCGGCTGTCTGACCATATTCATCCACAACAATTACCATATGCTCTTTTGCCGACTGCATCTCCTGAAACAATGCATTGATGTTGCGTGTCTCCGGTATAAAATCCACCGGACGGATTAACCCGTCAATTTCCTTAATCGGCTTCTTTAAAAGCTCCGGTTGTCTGCTGTAGGATAAGGTCTCTTTGATATGTAATACTCCGATAATATTGTCTATGGTATCAGAGTATACCGGCATTCTCGAATAATGGCTGTCTATCACCAGAGTGATTACATCTTCAAAAATGTCATTTCCATCCAGTGCAGAAATATTTTTACGGTGTGTCATAATATCACCGGCTTCTTTATCACCAAATTCAAAGATATTATGTATCATCTCCGCTTCATTTTCCCGAAGGACTCCCTGCTCATGGCCTTCATTTACCATGGAAATAATTTCTTCCTCTGTTACATCCTCGGAATCTTTGAATGGAAGTTTATGAAAAATTTTTTTAAAAAATCCTGTATTCGGACTCCCTCCGTCATCCATTTTTGAATACTCTCCTTTTTATACATATTTCTGAAAAATATAACATTTTAGGCAAAAATAGTCAAGTTATGTATATAATTCCAGACTAATCTTCAGTGCTTTGTCGATTTTCGACAGAATTTTTCCATCCAGATGACACACCTTATCTTTTAATCGTGTCTTGTCAATGGTACGAAGCTGTTCCAATAAAATAACCGAATCTTTTACAATGTCATATTCATGACAGGACAGCTCCACATGGGTCGGCAGCTTCGCTTTATTCATCTGTGATGTGATTGCGGCACAGATAACCGTAGGACTGTGCCGGTTTCCTACATCATTCTGTATAATCAGAACCGGTCTGATTCCGCCCTGTTCCGAGCCTACTACCGGTCTTAAATCCGCATAATAGATATCTCCTCGTCTGATAATCATAATATACACTCCATAGAATAGGTTTTACTGAAAGTATTACCAATTTTATCGAGTGTATACTGTTCTAATCCTGAAAATAATCTTTATGTTCTACTTCTTTGTTGTTTTCGAAATAGATTCTTGGAATACGTTTGCCAAGACAGCAGACAAATTCATAATTGAATCTGCCGGATAAATCCCCGATTTCTTCCGCTGTAATGATTTCATCGCCGTCTCTGCCAAGAAGTGTTACCTCTGTTCCAACAACAACATCCGGCACATCAGTAACATCCACCATAAACTGATCCATGCAGACTCTGCCAAGAATCGGTACTCTTTTTCCCTGAATCAGTACAGAACCTTTGTTAGATAAAGTTCTCGGATAACCATCTCCATAACCGACCGGAATCGTTGCCACCTTCGTCTCTCTGGTTGTGGTATAGGTTCCACCATAGCTGATTTCCCTTCCAGCCGGCAGTGTCTTTACATAAGAAACATGACTCTTTAATTCCATTAACGGGTGCATTGACAGTCTGTCTTTTTGCACTTCATCCGATGGCCAGAGACCGTATAATGTAATTCCCGCTCTTACAATGTCCATATTTGCTTCCGGCAAATCAATAATTCCTGCACTGTTTGAACAGTGTGCATGATGGAAAATAACGCCTTCTTCTTTGCACATTGCAATCATTTTCTGAAACAGTTCAAGCTGCTTATGGGCACCCGTTTTGTCCTTTTCATCTGCCCTTGCAAAGTGGGTAAAAATCCCCTCCATTATTATATGTGGCAGCTTACTGATTTGCGCTACCTCTCCTGCATTTTCTTTTTCCACCTGATAACCAATCCGGCTCATTCCAGTATCCACTGCAATGTGAATTGCCACATCCTGATTTTTCTTTGTTGCAGCTTCAGAAAGTGCAACTGCCATATCATACGTAAATACGGCAGGCTCTAATTTCTGTTCTACAATAATCTCATATTCATCCGGGAATGCAAAACCAAGAATCAGAATCGGCTTCTTAATTCCATGATTTCTTAAAATTACGCCTTCTTCCACTGTGGCCACACAGAAGCCATGGAGATACGGAAGCGGCTCTAATACACGGGCAAGTTCCGTTGCACCATGTCCGTATCCATCTGTTTTAATTACCGCAAACATGCTGGTATCTTTCTTTAAAAGCCGGTGCATTGCCTCCATATTCTCAATGGCCGCATCCAGATTCACGCTGGCATATACCCTGCTATATCTTTTCATTTCATTCACCTCAAATTATTATTATGACAACACATCGGATAATCCGTTTATAATTTCACCTGCAGTCAGTCCATACTTTGAAACTGTTTTGCTCCGTTCATCTGCTGCTGCCGCATGTACATATACCCCAAGCGGTGCCGCCTGCTCTGCAGATAGGCCCTGCGCCATCAGACTTCCAATAATTCCGCTCAGTACATCACCACTTCCCGCAGTAGCCATTCCGTTGTTACCGTTCCGGTTAATAAATGTTTTCCCATAAGGAATTGCCGTTACCGTTCTGCTGTCTTTCAAAACACAGATTACATTATATTCCCTTGCGAAATCTTCCGCAACCTGCTCAATATTTTCTTTGATATAGGAAACGGCAAGCTGTTTTAACCGGGACATTTCCCCCAGATGTGGCGTTAATACCAGTTCTGTATGCGGGCGAAGAAGCTGTTCGGTCTGCTCTGCTATGATATTTAATGCATCGGCATCTACTACCATTGGTACTGCCGCATTCTTAAGTACCGTCTTTACAATACTGTGTGCCACATCACTTTTGCCAATTCCAGGTCCTAAAATAATAACATCTGCCCAGGACAGACATTCTATCAGCTGCTGTGTATCAGCCTTTTTTGCAGAATAGGTAGTAAGAATTGCCTCCGGCACTGCTGTCTGTAAGATAATACGGTTTTCTTCCGGTGTATATATTCTCACCAGACCACAGCCACTGCGATAAGCTGCCTTTGCTGCAAGAACCGCCGCACCTGCCATATTCACGCTTCCGGCAACCAGAAGGACTTTTCCAAAGGTTCCCTTGTTCGAATCAGCAGCACGATTATTTAAAGAATTTAAATCTTCCTTTGTGATTGCATAAGCTGCAGGTCTTTTATCTAACCAGCTTTCTTCTCCGATTCCGATATCCTTAACCGTAATATTTCCGCAGTATTCTGCACCAGGAAATAATACCATTCCGGTCTTGCAGTAAGCAAAGGTTACGGTATCATCTGCTTTGAATGCACCACCTAATACAGCTCCATTATCTGCCGAGACACCGGATGGTATATCCACCGCCAGCCGGTGGGCACTGCTCTGGTTTAGCCGTTCCATCAAGTGCACCAGTTCATCATCTAATTTTCGTGATAATCCTATACCAAATAACGCATCAATAATCAGGCTGTAGGAATTTGCATCCTCCATTTCATCAATAAATGGTACACCATATGATGCCAGGATTTCATACTGTTCTTTTGCCTGCTTTGAAAAATGTGTTTTATTTCCATAGAGATATACTTCAACCGGAATGTGGGATAAGTATAACAATCTTGCAATTGCCATACCATCGCCGCCGTTATTTCCGGTTCCACACACTACCAGCACGCGGTTACATGAAATTTCTTTTTCCTGTATTACTTCTATCGCAGAAAGTGCTGCCCGCTCCATCAGAACCATGGATGGCACTTTAAAATGTTCGATTGTATTGGTATCACATGTTTTCATTTCCCGGGAATTTACAAGATATTCCATAAATTAATTCCTTTCGTCCGCATTTTCCACCGCTTTTTTTCCCTGCAGACGGTCTTCATCTTCCTGCCGCAGATCAAAAATATTTAAAATATCCACACCAAAAATATCATGCATATAAGAATAAATCTGCCGGTTGTTGATTTCACGGTTCTGTTTTTTGATGATATTTTTCTTAAGTTCTACCCTTACCTTATCAATCCAAGCCGTAATTTCATCTGCTTCTTTGCTGTTCTGTCTTAGTCTCTCATAGCAGTAACGCATGCTTTCTAACATAAGTTCCTGATTTGCACTGTTTATATTTCGTGGAAGTTCAATTAATTCATCCTCAATTTCTTCCATTTTGACATTGACTTCATCAATCAGTCTCTTGTCTTCATCTAATTTTCTGGAAGAAATATCCCCCTCATTTTCCTCATGAGTTCCTTCCATGTTGACAACAATGCTTTTCATCAACCGATTCTTTGTCTTTTTCAGTTCTTTCAAATCATTATTAAGCTTTCCCTGCTGTTCTAACAACTGATTTAACTTTTCTTCCAGCTGCTTGATTTCACTGGTTTTTCCGCTTAAAGCAAAAAGCCTGTGCCATTTCTGATCCAATACAAGTATTGGTACTTTTCTGCTTTCTAATGCTTCCAGAAATTCCTTGTCATCTTTCATGCAAAACACCTCTATTCCAGCGTTTCCTTTTTCCTTTTGTTCTTTGTCATGTTATAGGATAACTGCATCAGGCTGTCTGATAAATGTACATTTTCCACTACAACATTTTCATCCAACACTTCCAGATCTACATGGGCAAAATTCCAGATTGCATGTACACCAAGGCTTACCAGCTGGTTTGCCACAGCATCTGCCTTTTCTTTCGGCATAGTCAGTGTAGCAATATCTACCTTATGTGTCTTTACAAATTCTTCCAGTTTATCAATCATTTCGATTTTATTGCCACGAATGGATTTTCCGCATAACTCCGGATTCACGTCAAACAATCCTACTATGACGAAGCCGAGTTTTTCAAACTTCACATAATTGGCAAGTGCCTGTCCTAAGTTACCAGCTCCAATAATAATAATATTATGCTGTTCATTTAATCCCATAATCTTTCCGATTTCTTCATACAGAAATTGTACATTGTAACCATATCCCTGCTGTCCAAAACCACCAAAATTATTTAAATCCTGTCTGATCTGCGATGCGGTCACTTTCATTCTTGCACTCAGTTCATTCGATGAAATACGTTCTACCCCTTCATCTAAAAGTTCCCCCAGATATCGGTAATATCTTGGCATTCTACGAATTACTGCCTGTGATATTTCTTTGCTCATTCTGCCAGTTCCTCCTGCTCTCAATACCCTACAATAATTATAGTTTCTTGCCGAAAGGATGTCAATGTGTTACAACTTTAACAATCTTTCTGTAAACTTAATTCTTCCCATTTTGCATAGAGTTCTTCCAGCGCTGCCTCTTCCTGCATCTGCTCCTCATGGATTTTGTTTAATTCATAGGAATTTGATGCTACCTCCGGCTTTGACAGTTCATCATTTAATGCTTCTATCTTTGCCTCTCTCTTAGCAATTTCATCTTCTGTACGCTTTAATTCGTTTTCCAGCTTACGTTTTGCTGCCTGCTGTTTCTTCATTTCTTCCCAGCTTAACTTCTGTTTTCCTCCGCCGGATATCTGCTCTGTTCCATTATTTTCTCCAGTTCCATCGGAAACAATGACATTTCCTTTTGCCCCTGAATTGTCTGCACGATCCTGTGTAGCTGTGCCAAACGCCGCTAACTCCTGAACTTCCTTTTTCTCCAGATAATAATCGTAATTTCCAATATAATTTAGAATTGTTTCATTCTTTAAATCAAGAATTCTGCTGGCAGTTTTATTAATAAAATAACGGTCATGGGATACATAAAGCACCGTTCCGGTATAGGAATTGATGGCTGACTCTAAAATTTCCTTTGACATAATATCAAGGTGGTTGGTCGGCTCGTCTAAAATTAAGAAGTTCGCATTGGATAACATCAGTTTTGCCAGTGAAACACGGCCTCTTTCTCCACCACTGATATCACGAATCCGCTTAAACACATCATCATCCGTAAATAAAAATGCTGCTAACACATTTCGAATCTTCGTTGCCTTCAGATTCGGATAAGCATCTGCAATTTCATCAAATAACGTCTTATCCGGGTCTAAATTCTGATGCTCCTGATCGTAATATCCGATTTCCACATTGCTTCCAAGCTTTATCTCCCCGGCATCTGCGTCTACAATTCCATTGATTATCTTTAAAATGGTGGTTTTCCCGGTACCGTTATTTCCGATTAAAGCAACTTTTTCCCCTCGCTTAATCTGAAAATCAATGTTTGAAAACAGTTTATGCTCGTAAGATTTTGAAAGTCCTTTCACCGAAAGTACATCATTTCCACTGGTAATTTCCGGCTCCAATGTAATATGCATATCTGTTTTTTCATCGATTGGCTTCTCAATACGTTCTATTTTATCCAATGCCTTCTCACGGCTTTCTGCACGCTTAATGGACTTTTCCCGGTTAAAGGATTTTAACTTGGATATTACTTCTTCCTGGTGCTTGATTTCCCGCTGCTGGTTATAATACTGTCGCAAAAGACTTTCCCGCTGTATTTCCTTCTGCCTCGCATATGCGGTATAATTTCCCGGAAATACCGTTGCCGTATGGCGGGATATTTCCACTACCTTCGTAACAATCCGGTCTAAGAAATAACGGTCATGGGCTACGATAATTACGGCTCCTTTATAATTCAAAAGATAGTTTTCAAGCCATGCAATCGATGCCATATCAAGGTGGTTGGTCGGCTCGTCGAGCATGATAATATCAGGCTTTGTCACCAGAAGTCTGCCTAATGCCACTCTGGTCTTCTGTCCTCCGGATAACTCTGACATTTTCTTTCCGAAATCATTTTCCGAAAAACCAAGTCCCTTTAACACACCGTTTATCTCACTGCGAAAAGTCAGTCCGCCCTCTAACTCAAAGGCATGGCTGAAACGGTTATACTGCTCCATATATTTCTCTAATTCATCTGCGCTTACATGCTGCATGTCTTCTTCCATTTTACGAAGCTTTTCTTCTTTTTCGATTAATGCATCGCAGGCATGAAGCACTTCATTATAAATGGTCTCGTTGCTGTCTTTATCCTGATACTGGGCAAGATAACCGATGGTTTTTCCTTTTGCAACGGTTACCTCGCCACTGTCCGGTGCCAGCTCTCCCACTATAATTTTCAATAACGTAGATTTGCCGGCACCATTGATGCCGACAATTGCTGTTTTCTCATTATCTTCTACATGAAAAGAAACATTCTGTATTATGGTGTCTGTCCCAAAGGATTTACTGATATTCTGACAGGCTAAAATCATGGAAGTCTCCTCACTTTTTCTCTTCGCCCCATAAGTAAAGCATTCTTTACAAGGGGCTTTTTATAGCTGAAAATTCCGGGACGGCACACTATTCTGCCCTCCCGGAGTATAAAATTTATAACATTTTCTCTAATGTAGCACGGATTGCCTTGATAAAGTCTTCACTGTTTAATACAGTCGGATTTTCAATTGTAGTAATCAGTGCAAGGTCTTTGGTCATCTTTCCGGATTCAATCGTATCTACACAGGCTTTTTCCAGTTTATCGGCAAATGTGCTTAACTCCTGGTTGCCATCTAATTCACCTCTCTTACGGAGTGCTCCGGTCCATGCAAAAATAGTTGCTACGGAGTTGGTAGATGTTTCTTCTCCCTTGAGGTATTTATAATAGTGACGCTGAACTGTTCCGTGTGCAGCTTCATATTCATAATATCCTGCCGGTGATACCAGTACGGAAGTCATCATGGCAAGGGAACCAAATGCAGATGATACCATATCACTCATAACATCTCCATCATAGTTCTTACATGCCCAGATAAAGCCGCCCTCTGCTTTCATCACACGGGCTACCGCATCATCGATTAAGGTATAGAAGTAGGTAATTCCTGCTTCTTCGAATTTTTCTTTATATTCTGTATCAAAGATTTCCTGGAAAATATCTTTGAAAGTATGGTCATATTTTTTGGAAATGGTATCCTTGGTTGCAAACCATAAATCCTGTCTGGTAGAAAGTGCATAGCTAAAGCAGCTTCTTGCAAAGCTTTCGATAGAATCATTTAAGTTATGCTGTCCCTGGACAACACCTGCTCCGGTAAAGTTATGAATCAGCTCTCTTGTTTCCGTTCCGTCCTCTGCTGTATAAACCAGTTCACATTTTCCCGGTCCCGGAATCTTCATTTCAGAAGCCTTGTATACATCACCGTAAGCATGTCTTGCAATGGTAATCGGTTTCTTCCAGTTCTTAACACATGGCTCAATTCCCTTTACAACGATTGGTGCACGGAATACCGTTCCATCTAACATTGCACGGATAGTTCCATTCGGACTCTTCCACATTTCCTTTAAGTTGTACTCCGTCATACGTGCTGCATTTGGTGTAATGGTAGCACATTTTACTGCAACACCGTATTTCTTTGTTGCATTTGCAGAATCTACAGTTACCTGGTCATCCGTTTCATTACGATGTTCAAGACCCAGGTCATAATATTCTGTGTTCAAATCAATAAATGGTAATAACAGTTCATCCTTAATCATTTTCCAAAGGATTCTTGTCATTTCGTCTCCGTCCATTTCAACCAAAGGGGTAGTCATTTTAATTTTGTCCATCTTTCTATCCTCCATTTACTATTTCAGCAGATTGTCCCAGCCATAATTATCCATATTTTCAATAGTATTTAACATATGACTTGTCGCAAGCAGTTCTGCTTCTTTTGCATTGTGCTGCTTCAATGCTTCTACAATCTTTTTATGTTCATCATTTGATTTTACCACACGATCCGGCATTGACAAAGTGATTTTTCGAACTCTTTCCACATAATGATGAAATGCAGACAATTCATGCTTTAACATTTTGCTTCCGGAAGCTTCATAAAGCACCTCATGAAACTTATTATCCAGCTCCAATATCTGTGCATAATTTTCCTTCTTGGCATGAAATTCCACCAGAAAAATGTTTTCTTCCAGTTCCGCTATCTGCTCCTTGGTAATTCTGTCTGCCGCCCACTTTGTGCAAAGTCCCTCCAGCCGTGCACGGATTTCATAGATATCTTTTACGTCTTCTTTCGTAATTCCCTCTACGAATGCTCCGCGGTTTGGAATGATTCTGACGAGTCCTTCCAGTTCAAGCTGCCTTAAGGCTTCTCTTACCGGCGTACGGCTGACACCCAGTTCATCACCCAGGGTTTTTTCTTTCAATTCTTCATCGCACTTGTATTTTCCGGATAAGATATTTTCACGAATCGTATGAAATACTCTTCCGCTTAAAGAATATCCTTCTTCACCCACGATAAAGCCTCCTTAATTTATAATACAATTCCGAGTTTTTTACAACAGTCAGTTATCTGTACTACAAGTTCGTTATCTGTAATTACAGTTACACGTCCCTCATCATACTGCTCGTCTACCCACTGTTTGATGGTCTTTACCAGCTCCGAATTCTTATCTACTTTACGGTCATCACTGAGACGGTAATAGGTATTAATCCAGTGTGCAATTCCAGCAAGTCCTGATGTATTGGAAACAGATACCAGTGCCGGACGATTTAAGAATTTTTCGGTATCAAAAATGTTATAAATTTCTTCATTTTTCAAAAGTCCGTCTGCATGGATACCTGCTCTTGTAACGTTAAAATTACTTCCGACAAATGGTGTACGGCTTGGAACCTTATAATTCAATTCCTTCTCATAATATTCTGCCAGTTCTGTGATAACTCTGGTATCCATTCCATCCAGGGTACCCTTTAACTGCGCATATTCAAATACCATTGCTTCCAGAGGTGTGTTACCGGTTCTCTCACCAATACCAAATAAGGAACAGTTTACGCCGGATGCACCGTAAAGCCATGCTGTGGTCGAGTTATTGACTGCTTTATAGAAATCGTTATGTCCATGCCATTCAATCAATTCAGAAGGAACTCCTGCATGTGTGGTAAGTCCGTAAATGATACCCGGTACACTTCGCGGAATTACTGCTCCCGGGAAGTTTACACCATATCCCATGGTATCGCAGGCACGAATCTTAATCGGAATATTGTATTCTTTCATTAACTTCATCAGCTCTAAGCAGAACGGAATTACAAATCCGTAAATATCAGAACGTGTAATATCCTCCAAATGACATCTTGGACTGATTCCAGTCTCTAAGCATTCACGAATCACACTTAAGTAAAGATTCATAACTTCGCTTCTGGTCATTTTCATTTTATAGAAAATATGATAATCGGAGCAGCTTACCAAAATACCGGTTTCACGCAGTCCCAAATCTTTTACCAGCTGGAAATCCTGTTTGCTGGCACGGATCCAGCTGGTGACTTCCGGGAATTTATAACCACGCTCTAAGCATTTATATACGGCATCACGATCCTTCTTGCTATATAAGAAGAACTCGCTCTGACGAATTTTACCCTTTGGTCCGCCTAATTTATGTAAGTAATCATAGATGGTTACAATCTGTTCTGTGGTATATGGTGCTCTTGACTGCTGACCATCACGGAATGTTGTATCAGTAATCCAGATATCCTCCGGCATATTATGCGGAACGATTCTGTCATTAAATGCAATTTTCGGAATTTCCTCATATGGAAAAAGATTGCGGAATACATTTGGTTCCTCAACATCTACAAGCTGATAAAAATGCTCTTCCAACTGTAATAGATTAGTTTTTTCATTCATAACGACTTCTCTCATGGAACACACTCCTTTTGATTCACAAATATTCTTGAATAATTGTATACAATTATACTTGTATGTGTCAAGAGCTTTTTCAAGATTATTCCAAAAAAGTGAATATTTATTAGTATTATCCTTTTTTTATCGGTAGATAATAGTATTGTAACCATTCGGTTATATACAAATGCTAAGGAGGAAATTTACTATGTCTAATCGTTCGAAAAAATCTTCTGTTCCAGAAGCACAAAGTGCATTAAACCGTTTCAAATTCGAAGTTGCAAGTGAGTTAGGTGTACCACTGTCTGAGGGATATAATGGGGATTTAACTTCCCGTCAGAATGGTTCCGTAGGCGGTTATATGGTAAAGAAAATGATTGAGGCGCAGGAAAAGCAGATGGCTGAACGTTAACGCATCTTTTTCATTGCACGCTTAGATGTCAGAAGAGGCTGTCCACCGGAATCGGTGAACAGCCCCTTTCTCAGGTTCCCCCTTTTCTTTCTATATCATTTTTCTATCATGACACATGCAGTAACACTTATTACAATACGAATTTTCCGACAACCTCTTTTAATTCTCCGGCAATCTTTTCCTGCTGGGAAGACATTTCAGACACTTCTCCAACAACTGCAGATACTGAATTTACAGACTTCATAATCTGTCCACTATTATCCACTGTATTCTGGGAAGATTCCGCCACACTGGACACTGCCTGGCTGACCTCGTGAATGATTGTCTCAATATTTGTTGCCATCTGGGCAATATCATTGGAAAATTTTTCAATTGCCTGGGCATCATCTCCATACTGCTGTGCTACATTGACGAAAGTATCGTAGTCCGGTGCGACCGTATCTGTCACGAAGTTTAACATAGACTGTGACTGTTCCACAATTCCGCTAAAGGCATGTTCTACTTCGCCAATTGTTTCTTTAATCTTATTAACTGCAGCTGTAGTCTCACCTGCCAGATTGCCAATTTCTCCGGCAACAACTGCAAATCCCTTTCCCTGTTCTCCTGCCCGGGCGGCCTCAATGGAAGCATTTAAGGACAGTAAGTTAATCTGATCTGCGATTTCGGAAATCACTTCTGCCAATGCGCCAATGGATTTTACAACATCTGCATTCTTAATACTCTCCTCCAGACCAGCTCTGTTCTGCGCTGCAAGCTTATTGGCAAGTTCATAAGCATTGCGGCTGGTATCTTCAATTCCATTTGCACGCTTCTTAATTTCTCCTGCCAGCTCCAGACTCTTTTCTGTCTCAGAAGCCAGCATATTAACAGAGGAATTCACTTCCTCTACCGCAGCATTTACTTCTTCCGTCGCTGCACTGGAGGAAGTCATATCGGAATTAACCTGATTCATCAGTGACTCTATCATCTCATAATCCTTCTTTAATTCCTCTACCGAACGCTTCAGTTCAATGCTGGAATCACTCAGAAGTTTTGCATGACCACTGATTTTTGAAATCATGTCCTTATTATTTCCATACATTTCATTTAAAGACTGTCCCATTGCTCCCAGTTCATCACTGCGTCTGTTCTCAAGCGACTGTACTTTAAAGTTACCCTCTGCCAGCTGTACAGCAAAGTTCTTAACTCTATTAATCTGTCTGGAAACTGATTTTACCTGTGATAAAATCACAAGTATCATAATAATAAGAATCACTGCCGCAATGATTGCCAGCTTAATCCCAAGGCTGATAACCGGTGCATTCAGTTCTGAATTTTCAATCGCAATTCCAAGCTTCCAGTCCAGATCCGGAATTGTCTCATAATATACCGTATATCCGGTAATCCCTTCTGTAAAGCAGGCTTTTCCACTATCAGAATCTAACATTTTTGTTCCTACTTTAGCAAGAGAACTATTTTTAGAATCCGTTATTTTCTCATTCATGATTTTACCGGAATCCTGTGTATAAAGATAGGTTCCATCCGATGAAATCAGAAATGCTTTTCCTGTTTTTCCTACTGACATCTGGCTGACCAGATTCTGAATCTCATCCAGCGTAATATCAACAGTTACGCATCCCATATAAGTTCCATCTGCATTATACATCGGTGCAGAACAGTTTACCATATCACAGTCTAAAACCTCATCATGATATGCCTTTGTAAACTTTGGTTCTGTTTCACCATCCGAAACAATCTTGTAGAAATCCCTGCTTACATAATCATAAGAGGACTGGCTCCTGTCATAAGTCAGAATCGGCGTATCTCCATCCTTATATACATAAGGTCCTACAAAACGCTGTTTGGAGTCATACTTATTCGGTGCAAAATAAATTCCGGCACCATAAATAAAATCCTCCTCATAAATCATGGTATTTAAGAAATTAACATATGCCAGCAGTTCCTCATTTTCATAAGTAATCCCAACAATTCCAGCCATATGTTTTGCAAGGCTTGCCGCAGACTGCATCTGTGACTCTACCTCTGTCTTCTCGTTTTCCAGACTCAGCGTCATTTCCTTCCCAATCTCATCGTCAATAATCTGCTTACTGGAAAATACACTGACTGCCCCTAATACAGCCATACCAAGAATCAGTACCGGGAGCATTGCACTTAACATTTTCGTGCTAATTTTCTTCCCTTTTTTCTTCTTAGCCATAAAAATATATCCCCCGCCTTCACTAAATTGTAATTTTGTACTTATTGTATCAACATTTAGGCAATTTAGCAATAAAAACGAGGGATTTTGCGTTAATTTTCGTAAACTTTTCACAAATTATTCCTTAATTTTTCGAAACTTTCTAAATATTTGTGCTGTATTCTGTCATTTTGTACGCATTTTTCAGTGTTGTTTCAAGTCTCATGTCTTTTTCGCAATCGTTTAAGTTACACTTTTCGACATATTCTTTTGCTTCTTCGGATGCAATAGAAAGCATATCGGCATCCGAAAAAACATCTGCAATTTTAAATTCCATCAAACCACTCTGACGTACCCCGAAGAAATCTCCTGGTCCACGCATTTTCAAATCTTCACTGGCAATATAGAATCCATCATTAGAGCCCGCCAGAATATTCAATCTCTCTTTGGCATTCTTTCCATTGGAAGAATTCATAAGAATACAATAGGATTGTGCATTTCCTCTTCCGACACGTCCCCGCAGCTGATGGAGCTGTGCCAGCCCGAAACGCTGTGCATCCTCAATCATCATAACGGTGGCATTCGGCACATTTACACCTACTTCCACTACCGTTGTAGAAACCAGAACCTGGATTTCACCAGTGACAAAGGCTTCCATTACTTTATTCTTCTCTGCCGGGCGCATTTTTCCATGAAGTAATCCTACGCTGATTCTGTCTCCATAATATTGTTCTAATTTCTTTACATATGAAGTAACATCCTGCAATTCCAATTCCTCATTGGCTTCTACCAGAGGACAGATGATATATGCCTGATGTCCTTTTTGAACTTCATCTAAAATAAAATTCCAGGATTTCTCCCGCATTTTCGGTCCAACGACACAATTTTTGACCGGAAGACGTTCTGCCGGAAGCTCATCTACTACCGAGATGTCCAGATCTCCGTAAAGAATTATTGCAAGGGTCCGCGGAATCGGAGTCGCACTCATAACCAGTACATGTGGCAGCCGGCTGCTCTTATCTGCCAGCGTCTCCCTCTGTCTTACCCCGAAACGATGCTGTTCATCCGTTACTACCAGCGCCAGCTTCTGATAAAGTGCCTTTTCCTGTATCAATGCATGGGTTCCAATTATCATGGCATTCTGTTCTGTTTCCATTCTCGCATATGCTTCACGTTTTTCCTTTGCGGTCAACGAACCGGTAAGAAGAATAACAGGAAAGTCCAGTTCAAACATGGCAATCCATTTCTGAAAAGTGTCATAATGTTGTCTTGCCAGAACTTCAGTTGGTGCCATAATAGCAGTCTGATAACCTTCATGAGCAAATTTTGCCATAATAAGGAATGCAAGAATGGTCTTACCGGAGCCTACATCCCCCTGTATCAACCGCTGCATGGCATAAGGACTGTATATATCTTTTTCCAGATCTTCCAGTGTTTTCTTCTGGGCATTTGTCAGTGGAAACGGAAGCTGTTCTGCCACCACTTCAATAAATTCATCCCTTACTACCGGAAATCCATTTGGCGTCTGCTCATGATGTTCCTTAAACCGCTGTATCTGTAGCAGAAATAAGAAAAATTCGTCAAAAGCAAGACGTTTTCTTGCTCCGGTCAGTTCTTCTAAATCTGTTGGAAAATGCACTTTTTCCAATGCCTCTCTCAATCCCATAAACTGATGGCGGGCTAAGATTTCTTCCGGAATATATTCACCATCTTCTTTTACACTGTCAAGGGCTGTACGTACAAGCTTACCAAACTGCTTGCTGGATATGCCCTTAGTCAGCGGATATACCGGCTGAAGTGATATCTGCATTTTCCTGTATTCATCCGGCTTCCACACTGCCGGCTGTTCCATGACATATTTCTTATTTTTTAAGGTCAGCTTTCCATATAATATTACTTCCGGTTCCCGGTTCAGCTGATTACAGATATAGGGCATCCGAAACCAGACCGCCTCTACTTTCCCTGTTCCATCGCTAAACTGTGCAGTAGATATCTGCATGGCTCTGGTACTTCTTGTTACCGGAGAAGAACACAGCCGTACATGAAAAGCATAGACTTTCTCCGGCTCTGCCACACTGATATGCTCCGGCTCCGGCATCTGCTTATAATCCCTTGGAAAAGCAAGGAGTATATCCCCAACGGTATATACTCCAAGTTTTTGCAATACTTTTTCAGTTTTTGGTCCAACTCCATTCAATTCCTGAATGGGTGCATTTCTGTCCATAAACACTCCTGTTACTCTACTGATATTACATAATAGTAAATTGGCTGTCCGCCAAAGTGAATCTCCACTTCTACCTCCGGATACTTCTCTTCTAAAGCAGCACCTAATGCATTGGCATCTTCTTCTGTTACTTCTTCACCATAATAGATACAGATAATCGCAGATTCTTCATCTATCATCTCAGCAACCATATCTTCTGTAGTGCTCTTGATATCCTTACCAACAGCAAGGATGCTCTTGTCGCCAATTCCCATATAATCGCCCTGTTTAATCTCTTTGTCATCGATTACGGTATCACGGACTGCATAAGTTACCTGACCGGTCTTTACATTTTCTAATTCCTCGGTCATACGCTCTGCATTTTCCTCTGCCGACTGATCCGGAATAAAGTTAATCAGTGCTGTAATTCCCTGTGGAATTGTCTTGGTTGGAATAACAATAATCTTCTTATCTTCTACTAAAGATGCTGCCTGATTTGCAGCCAGTACAATATTCTTATTATTCGGAAGAATAAAGATGTTATCTGCATTCACATGGTCGATGGCATTTAACATATCCTCGGTACTTGGGTTCATGGTCTGACCACCTTCGATGATATAATCCACGCCAAGTCCGTTGAAGATTTCATTGACACCGGCACCAATGGATACGGAAATGAAGCCCATTTCTTTTCTTGGTTCCTCTGCCTTTTCTTCTTTGGTTTCTTCCTCTTTCTGCTCTTTTGCGAGTTTCTCAGCATCCTTGATTAATTTTTCCTGATGCTCTTCACGCATATTATCAATCTTGATTTTGCTTAATGAACCATGTTTCAATGCTTCCTGGATGGCAAGACCAGGGTCATTGGTATGTACATGGGTTTTCACAATCTCATCATCTGCCACAACAACGATAGAATCACCAATGGACTCTAAGAAGTTTTTATATTCATGCTCCTGCTTCTCTGTTAATGGCTGATTTAATACAATGATAAATTCGGTACAATAACCAAACTTAATATCAGCTTCTGTCTCAGCAGTAATCTTCATAACACCTGCAGATGCTGCAGAACCTTCAATGCTGTAATCAATTTCTTTGCCAATCAGGGAATCATAACCGCCCTTTAATACCTGAACCAGTCCCTGTCCGCCGGAATCTACTACGCCAGCCTGTTTTAATACAGGAAGCATATCCGGTGTCTTGCTTAACACATGGTCTGCTTCTTTAATAACTTCATCTACAAAGAATACAATATCATCGGTATCATCACAAAGTTCTAATGCTTTGTTGGCTGCCCCCTTAGCAACAGTAAGAATCGTTCCTTCCTTTGGTTTCATAACTGCCTTATATGCAGTCTCAACAGCCTTCTGCATAGCTTCTGTCAGAATCACTACATCAAGCTCATCATATTCTGCAATCACCTTGGTAAATCCACGGAATAACTGGGAAAGGATAACTCCTGAGTTTCCTCTTGCTCCTCTTAATGAACCCGAGGAAATTGCCTTTGCAAGTTCCTTCATGGTCGGATTTTCAAGCTCGCTTACTGCCTTTGCTGCTGACATAATTGTCATAGACATATTGGTTCCTGTATCTCCATCCGGTACAGGGAAAACATTCAGTTCGTTAATCCACTCTTTCTTTGCTTCAAGATTCTTTGCTCCGGCCAAAAACATTTTAGCAAATACCGCAGCGTTTATTGTACTTACTTCCACTTCAACAGTTCCTCCTTAATCAATCACTCTGACGCCTTCAACTAAAATGTTGACTTTCTTAATCTGCATTCCGGTAAACTCTTCCACTTTATATTTTACCGTATGAATCAGATTGTCTGCTACTGTCTCAATACTTACGCCATAGGCAACAATTACATGGAAATCAATTGTAATTTTATTATTTTCATCCACATCCACATTTATACCATGTGTCAGATAATCTCTCTTTAATAATTTAACCAGGCCATCTTTCATATTAACTGCAGCCATTCCCACAATGCCAAAGCACTCAACTGCAACAGAACCGGCATAGGTTGCAATTACTTCATTATCAATTACGACTTTACCTAATTCGTTTTCCATTTTACCTGTCATTCTATAACCTCCAATTAAAATTAATCTTCTCGCATTTCCGCCAGTATATACATAACATGAACTATATTATAACCTCTTTTTCTGAAAAAAGAAACAGTATTTTTCTTTATTTTCAAAAAATGCAATTTTTTTCTTGCATTCTGTCTGTATTTCTGTTAAGATAGCTTTGTTGTGAGCTTGTGTCATAACAGGCTTAGTGAAGAATTTAAAGGAGGTGCTATCATGGCAAAATGTGCAGTTTGTGGAAAAGGCGCTCATTTCGGTAACAATGTGAGCCATTCTCATAGAAGATCTAATAGAATGTGGAAATCAAACATCAAATCTGTAAAATGTAAAGTAAACGGAACTCCAAAAAGAATGTACGTATGTACTTCCTGTTTAAGATCCGGATCCGTTGAAAGAGCTTAATTAGCATTTTCTATCTGGACTGTCCTTTTGGACAGTCCTTTTTTTACTTTACAGGAAATTGCTTTCCTGTAAAGTAAAAACGCTCCGCGAGGATGCACACTGCGGCGTATAAGGTAGTTGTCGCAAGCGACCGCCGCAGGCGCAAGAATGTGCCAAGGCACATTCTTTGTTCCTTTACAAGAAATTGCTTTCCTATTACTTACAGCAGAAAAGATTATACCCTATCAACAGCAATATCAATATAATAATAATCCCAATCACGTCACTTGGAATAATAAACATAAAAAACATGCCAAATCCCACCATGAAAAAGGAATACCCCATCAAGCGTTTCATGTTTTTTCTCCAATCAAAAAGACATATACCATTATAGTATATGCCCTTCTTTTTCACTTAGCACGCTGTACGTTCTTCTGTTACTATTCTATACTGTTCTTATTCTTCATCCTTATTTACTGCATCAGATAAAATTTCATTCATCTCAGACTCTGCTGCTTTCTTGGATTCTTCATCTAACTTTGCAGTTGCTGCCTCATCCTTCTTTCCCCTGGATGCAAACTTATTTACGAAATCTGGTACCATATCAAGAATTTTGGTCACACCATCCTGATTCTTAATATTTACAAGCTTGGTGGTGCCATTCTGAATGACAAGAACCGCACTCGGTGTAATCTTTCCACCCATTCCTCCTGCTCCGTTGTTCTTCTTCTCCTGTGAAAATGCACCTGCGCCTACACCAAAGGATACATCCACTAATGGAAGAATGATGGTATCTCCGATATGAATCGCATCTCCTACCACTGTCTTGGTTGTAATGAAGCTGTCCATTCCTTTGAATAAAGATTCTACCGTATTGCGAAATGTGTTATTACTGTCTGCCATAATAATTCCTCCTGATTCTACTTCATATTGATTCTGTTAAAATTGCTTTATAAAGTGTTTCACATCCGGATTTCTCCAGATTTGAATTGCAGCCTTTAATAAATGAATCACCTGTATCCGTCCCCTTATATCCCAGCTGCCTTCGATATAAAAACGTTCTGCCTCAAAATCCGGCATAATAGATACCTTATCATAATATAAAAATGGTAATACGCTGAGCACTGCTAAAACCTGTCCTGTGGCTGCCGGATCTTCCATACCATAAGCAACATCTGCCTTCATATGCTTTGGTCCGTATTTTTTTAACAGCCCTATTACATCACCCAGGACAAACCGGACGGCACTTCTATTCTGCTCATCCTGTATCCACTGATTCACTTTTTTTATTTTACTGCCGATATTTTTTAATTTCTGCGGAATTGCTTTTATCTTTTCTACTATCGAGCGTATTGTCTTGCTGATTTTACCAAATGCGAAAACAAACTTTTTCTTATATGTCTTCTTATGGTGTTTCTGTTCATACTGTTTTTCCGTCTGTTCTTCTTGCACTTCAGCCGGTGGATTCTGTTCTTCCAGCCCCGTTACATCTATCTTTTTTTCAATCGCCGGTGCTGTTTGTTCTTCCGGCTTCTGACGTTTCTGCACTAAGTCTTTTTCCGGTTCCTTATGGGATTTTTCCCCGGATTTCTTTTTCTGCTTTTTCTTTACTTTCTTTTTCTCTAATTTCTTTTTGGATTTTTCATCCGATGGATACTTCCATGCTTTTATGCCAAAAATCTTTAAAACTGCAAGCCGCTTTCCCTGCTCCATTAGAAAGGAAAAACGCAAAGCCATAAGACACCATGCTCCATGCACTTTTAACGTAGTCTGTCCCTGCCTTGTCTCTCCACGAATCCGGTAAGATACCGGAGCAAACAGCAAAAGCATGATAAGTAAAACCAGTAAACCTAATATGCATAATAATATTATGCCCAGGATTTTCAAAATAGATAACAGCACTGTCATCCTCATGTCTCCATTTCAGTATTTTTACGAGTCTGCTGTTTCAGTACAAATTTACGCACTTCAAATGTTCCTGTTTTATGATAAATATCATTCACAATTGCTGCTGACATCTCTAATGCTGCGTCATATCCTTTTTCCAGACCGATAATAAAAAGTTCTTTCTTCGGATATGCCTTTTGTAATAAATCTGTTGCCGGTATAATATCCAGAAGATTCTCTTCATTTGACGGAAGGGTCAGAAGATAAAGCGACGGCTGTGGCACATTCCGCTCCACTCTGCTTTTTACCTTTGCTTCCTGATTTTTCAGCCTTTCTCCCAGATATAAATTAGAATACCAATGCATGCTACACCTCATATCTGATTTAAAAAAGCAGTCAGATGGCTGCTCTAATAATATTTGTGGGTTCCCCACAGATTACACTTTTTCAAATCCAGATATTCATTATAAGCTTTTTCCAAAATCTGCTTCTCATTGGCAAATTTTAAAAGATGATAGGCTTCATGATATTTATAATATCCGGAATCTACAAAGAACTCTTCACGTTGTGGCTTACTGTAATAACTGTCTGCCATCATCAGATACCAATGTACCTGTTTCTCCACCGTATCTTCTGGCACAGTAAAGCTATACTGGCTCTTCCCGACATATTTGATTATGGATGCATCTACGCCCGTTTCCTCCAATACCTCTCTTGCTGCGGTATCTTTGAATTCTTCCCCGGGTTCTACTGTTCCCTTTGGAAGCACCCAGCCTTCGTACTTATTCTTATAATTCTTATAAAGGACAAGCACCTTACCCCGAAATATTACCACACCACCACAACTTGTTGCTTCAATCATTGCAATACCTCCTGATGTGGTCACTACCTTTTGTTTAACAAACAGTATACCCCTTTTTTCAGAAGGATGCAACAATCCATTTCAGAAGTCCAGGATGTTTCCTGACGCAACATGTCATCCTATCTGTTTTCATTTATCTGTAATAAGCATCAAAAACCTGTTTTGCTGCCGGAACTGCAACGGTACTGCCTGCACCTGCACCTTCTGCAATTACAACAACTGCAATATCTTCCTTATCCTCCCGGTGTGCATATCCAACAAACCAGGAATGGCTTTCTCCCTTATTGTTATTAAACTCTGCGGAGCCAGTCTTGCCGTATGCAGTATAACTCTGCCCATTTAACTTGGATGCAGTACCATCTGCAACTACACCTGCCATAAATTCCTGCATGGTCTTTGCTTCTTTTTCCGAAAGAAGCTGCTTGCTTGCAGCCGGCTCATATTTCTTTACTTCTATACCATTTTCATTTTCCGTATGGTCTACCACATAAGGTTTCATTAGAATACCATCGTTGGCAATTGCACTGGTAATCAATAACATATGGAGTGGTGTTACCAGCGTCTCTCCCTGTCCGATTGCCGTCTGCATTTTCATACTTTCCGGGGATTCATCTGTTAATTTAAACTGACTTTTACTTGTTTCAAAGTTTCCCGGCAGTGTCTTATCAAACATCAGATCTGAACAAAGGTCCGAAAGAGAATCTGTGTCCAAAGATAATCCGATATTGGCATAAGATGAATTACAGGAATTTGCAAAGGACTGCTTCAAATCCTGCGTTCCATGCACGGCATTATTATAACAGTGTATTGTAAAATCATTCTCTGTAATACTTCCGTTACAGCTATAGCTGTAATTCTCATAATCCGGATTTTCGCGGATATATTCTAAAGTTGTAATTATTTTAAAAGTAGAGCCAGGCGGATATAATCCCTGGGTTGCCCGGTTTAAAAGAACCGAGTTATTATTATCTTCTGAAATAATGGAATCCCAGTCTGCCGCAATAGTATTCGGGTCAAAATCCGGTTTGGACACCATGGCAAGCACTTTTCCGGTGGAAGGCTCCATCACAACAACTGCACCATCATAATTACCCAATGCCTGATATGCAGTTTCCTGCAAAGCGGAATCCAACGTGGTAACCACATTGTCTCCCATGCTTTTTTCATCTTTAATCTCATTAAACATACGTTCTAATACAAAAGAATGGGAACGTAAAAGATTAAAGTTCATATTGGATTCAATACCGGACTTTCCATTGGTGGAAAACCCGACCACATGCGCATACATATTACCATAAGGATATTTCCGGGTTTCATTACCGGCAGCATCCACTACGGTCTCGGCCAAAACTTTGCCATCTGCTGACATAATCTTTCCTCTGACCACACGGTCTGCAAAAGTATCCTGCCTGCTATTATATGGACTATTGATAAAATCTTCGCTTTTTACCGTCTGAAAATATACCATATATCCCATCAGGCAGATAAAGATAGCAAGGAAAAGATAGGTAATCACTGCAAATTCTTTATTCTTACTAACTGAGGTCCCTGACTTCTGTTTCGAATCCCGATTTTGCTTTCTTTTCTGCTGATTTATATTCTCCTTTTTCATTATGTGACACTCCTTCGTCTTCCCGCAAAATATATAATCCCTGAATAATGCCAAATATAATCAATGTACTTAACATGGAGCTTCCTCCATAGCTGACTAACGGAAGGGTTACTCCGGTGGATGGAATAAATTTTGTTACTCCGCCAATGGTTAAGAATACCTGAAATCCGTAAATCGTTCCAAGTCCAAGTGCCACCAGCTTATAAAAGGAATCCTTTAACTGCATGGCAATATTTAAAAACATCAGGAAACAGCTTACACAGACCAAAATAAGACACAGGGCAAACATTCCACCCAGTTCTTCTGAAATTGCTGCGAAAATAAAATCCTGTTCTACTACCGGTATTTTATTTGGCATGCCCTGATATAACCCCAGACCGAAGAAGCCTCCGGTCCCGATTGCAAAAAGTGACTGGCAGATCTGATAGCCCTCTTTGTCAATTACTTTTAGAGGTGTTTTCCATGCCACCACACGGACTCTGACATGGTTAAATAATTTATAGGCAATTACTGCCGCTACACTTCCCGCCAGCAGTCCACCGGCAAAATAGAGTGGTTTTCTCGTTGCCACATAAAGCATTGCCATATAAGCCACAAAGAAAATCAATGCGCCACCTAAATCCCTGGATAATACCAGAATCAATACATGCAGTGCTGCAATCAAAGTGGTAATTACCACCTGACGGAATTCCGTTGATTTATGATACATGGCAGCCACAAAAAACACAAAAAGAATCTTAATAAATTCAGACGGCTGTACCGTAATTCCTGCTATGGTAAAGGAAATCTTTGCTCCATAGCTGGTGCTTCCTGCGATACATACAATACCAAGTCCCACAATACCGATTGCCGCATAAATCCAGGTAAGATTCCGGAAAAATCCCATCCTCCGTATCATCACCGGAATCACAAGGGAAATCACACAGGATACCGCTGCAATCGCAAACTGCTTGATAGCATGTCCAAAATTCAGGCGGGTCAGAATAATAAACCCGATAATCATAAGCATACACATATTATTAACCAAAAGTCTTGAAGCCGTCGGATAACATAATTTGTACACATTCCGTACCACAACAAGAAGAATTATCTGCGCCAGATAAAAAATAAAAGTATATGCATCCTCTGTCACCGCAAATATAACTAAATATGCCGTAAAATGAATCGCATACAAAATTCTTGCCTGCCGCCTGAATTTCTTTTCCTGTTTTCGTTCTGATATATTCCGGAATACCGCAAAACATTCATATGTATACACGGAAAACAGAATAATCAGTGCATATTTTGATAATTCCACAATCAAATGAACCATAAATACCTCTGCTTTATTCTACGCCTCGTTTAAAATGTCCATTGGTGCATTCCATTGGCATCTGCCCCAAAATGCCACCATTTTTATAAATATCGCCATAAATTGTTAAAATCTGTTCTGTCTCTTCTTCCGTCTCTGTCGTAAAGGAAAGCCTTACGGCAGCCGGTGCAATCTTTTTCACGGTTACGTCTTCCTTAAAGAGACAGACCGGAAGCGAATTATAAATTACGTTATAACATTCCGAGCAGAAATTTTTCACCGGAAAATATACAGAATAACGATCTTTTAAGTTCAGCACCTTGAGCTGATGCATACAGCCTAACGTGTTCTTATGAATACACTGTGCCGTTATCATAAGTGGAAGTCTGCCATAGATAATCATTTCAGACCGGCTGTTTTCTCTTCTTAAAATCTCCTTCCGGTTCAATTCAACCGGAATTGTATCCTGTATCATTCCAAGACGATAAAAATATTCTGCCGCTTCATTGGAATAGGTATATAAATTACTGTCGGATACCATCTGCCAGTTTTCATTGCCCCATTCCTTTATAAACGCAATTTCATCAAGACTCCGCACCATAATACCATTTAATGGAAGCTTTTTTAGCTCCGGCATGATTTTTTCATAAAAAAGACTGGTCTGCTGCCGGAAAATAAATGGGAATACATAAAATGCTTTCTTACCGGATGCCTGTACCCTGTCTATATCCGCACTTAACATGCGAATCAGATTTTCTCTTGTATACAACATACAATCAAGATAAACCGTATCCACGAAATCGGCTTTTAATACTGCCGGAAGCTGTTCTGCGTCTTCAATCAGTACCCGGACTTCTGTGGATGAACCGGCGGATTGTTGTCCAGAAGTCTGTGATAATGACTGTCCGGAAATCTGCTTTTCTTTTATGGCATTTCCTGTTGTCTGCCTATCTGTTTCAGCGGAAGAAGTTTCCACCAATTCTGGAAGCGTTCTTTCATAAGGTTTCAACAACGCTTCTTCTAATGCTTCCAACGCACCTCTTCGCAGCTGGTTCAACTGGTTTACCGGCATAAAAATATCATCATCCATTGTAACTTCAAGATTTTCAAAAACAAATGGTGTATTTCCAGTCTTTGTAATCTTTTCTGTTACAACTTCTTCCGTCAACGGACGATTCTGCGCTACAAGAACCATATCTCCCTGATAAGAAACTTTTATTTTTCCATATTGCACTTCTATCTTAGCAGGGCATTCTTTATTTAATATTAACTTTCCTTTAATCTTTTCTTTTAATTCGGTGTCTACATATTCTCTACGGATGTTATCCTGAAGAACACCTTCGCTCTTATTATGGGAAGCACTCTCTCCGCTTAGCATATCACTGTCATTATGATGATAGTAATATCCGTTGGTAAAGCCACCTCGGTTTCCAAGTTCTAAAAGTGCCCTGATATCCTTCTTCTCCACCGGAATGCGGCTTCCATCCAGATAGGAATCCATATATTTCCGGTAAATACTTACTACACCGGCAGCATACTCCGGTGTCTTCATCCGTCCTTCTATCTTAAAGGAATATACCCCATGGTCTGCCAGTTCATACAAAAATGGCAGTGTACACATATCCTTAAGGCTCAGAATCGGTGTTGCATGATGTCCGGTAAGACTTTTTTCTCCCTGCAATACTTCATAGGAAAGGCGGCATGGCTGTGCACATCTGCCACGGTTTCCGCTTCTTCCGCCGATGATACTACTGAAAAGGCACTGTCCGGAATAACAGTAACACAATGCGCCATGAATAAAGCTTTCCAGTTCCACGCCTACTTCATCATGGATTCTTTGAATTTCTTCTAAGGACATTTCTCTCGCTGTCACCACACGCTCTACACCCTGTTCCTTTAAAAGCCTGGCTCCCTCTACATTGGTAATGGTCATCTGGGTACTGGTATGTATCGGAAGATTTGGAAAATGAGTTTTGATAAACTCCATAACGCCCATATCCTGCACGATGACAGCATCTAATCCCGCTTCATAATAAGGGTGCAGATAATCATAGAGCTGTCCTAATTCATATTCTTTTAACAGAGTATTCACCGCAAGAATAATTTTGCGTCCATGAATATGTCCGAAACGGATTGCTTCTAATAATTCTTCTTCGTTAAAATTATTGGCATATGCTCTTGCACCGAACATACTTCCGCCAAGATATACGGCATCTGCTCCGGCATGAATGACTGCCTTTAATGTTTTCAAGGAACCTGCCGGTGCTAAAAGTTCTAACTCTTTCATCTTTCCTCATCTCCTATGGCAACAAAAGGGACAGATAAATGTCTGCCCCCTTTCATAGTTTTTATTCTCTATTACGCTTTCTTTCCGGAAGGCTTTTCCTCTTTCTTTTCTTCCGTATGGTCTGTTTTCTTTTCCTCTGGTTTTTCAGTTTTTTCCGGTTTTTCAAGTTTATCTACTTTACCAAGTAAAGCATCTTCTAAGGTTGCTTCTAATCTGGTCTTATTTAAAAGCAGCTCTTTATTTTCTTTTTCCAGATCCTTTAAAGATTTGGCATCACTTTCCATGCGGATCTGGTTGGAAATCAGTTCATGCTTTAAATCATAGATTTCACGGTCTTTTACCTCTAAATCCTGCTCTAATTTTTCAACCTGATTTTTCGCTTTGAAGTAATCATCTGCAATGTTCAATGCCAGCAATGTGGAACGCATATCACTTGGAATTCTCTTATATTCATCCAGCATTTTAAATTCTGCAATCTTATCATTGATATAAGTTGCTACCTTCTGTAAATACTCCTGACTCTCATATCCACTTAAAGTATATACTTTTCCATCAATAATCACTTCTGTATTATTTTTTGCTGCCATTTTCATTTCCTCTCTGCGTATCTGCCTAAAAATATTCTCTGACTACTACATATAGCATATTATAGCTATAAATCTGTCGAAAAACAACTATTTTCTTAGCCCTCTATTCCAAAGTGATGATATGCAAATTCTGTTGCGACCCTTCCCTTTGGTGTCCGGTTGATAAATCCATTCTTTACAAGATATGGTTCATAAACATCCTCTATGGTTCCGGCATCTTCCCCAATCGCTGCCGCAAGGGTATCCAGCCCTACCGGGCCACCCTGGAATTTTTCAATAATCGTAAGCAAAATGTTCCTGTCATTCTGGTCTAAGCCCATCTTGTCTACTTCCAGTAAATCCAGTGCAAAGGATGCTACTTCTTTGGTAATTTCACCATTGTACTGCACCTGTGCAAAATCACGCACCCTCTTTAAAAGGCGGTTGGCAAGACGCGGCGTTCCTCTGGAACGGCGTGCCAATTCGATTGCACCTTCCTCATCAATCTTTACCTCTAACTTTTTTGCAGAATGGACAATAATTGTCTTAAGTTCCTCCACATTATAAAATTCCAGATGATGTACCACTCCAAAACGGTCTCTTAAGGGTGCCGATAAAAGTCCGGCTCTGGTAGTGGCACCAACCAGCGTAAAATGCGGTAAATCAAGGCGGATTGAACGGGCAGTTGCGCCTTTTCCCACCATAATGTCAATGACATAATCCTCCATGGCAGGATATAATACTTCCTCTACCTGCCGGTTCAGACGATGAATCTCATCTACAAATAAAATGTCACCTTCTGCAAGATTACTCAAAATAGCTGCCATTTCTCCCGGCTTTCCAATTGCCGGACCGGAAGTGACTTTCATATGTACACCCATTTCATTGGCAATAATGCCGGCAAGAGTAGTCTTACCAAGTCCCGGAGGACCATAAAACAATACATGGTCTAAGGACTCTCCACGCTGTTTTGCAGCCTCTATATACACTTTAAGATTTGCTTTTGCTTTCTCCTGACCAATATATTCATCCAAGGTCATCGGACGCAGTGTTTTTTCGATTTTGATATCTTCATCCTGCATCTGCGTTGAAATTACACGTTTTTCCATTTTCTGCTCCTCTTATAAGAATGCCATCTGCTTCAAAGCCAGTTTTAAAATATCTTCTACCGAACTGTCTTCCGTAATTTCAATATCACGAAGAACCTTCAAAGCCTCTGTGGAAGAATAACCCAGTGAAACCAGTGCCTCTACCGCTTCATTGCGGATTCCTTTTAAGCCGTTACCAGAAGCAACTTCCTGTGTATGGCTTAATTTCTGTTCAAAGGCATCCTCTAAACTAAGCTTGTCTTTTAATTCTATAATCAACCGCTGTGCCGTCTTATTTCCAACACCCGGAGCTTTTGCAATTGCTTTTGCATCATCAGATAATACTGCAAAACGCAAATCATCCGTTGACATGACAGAAAGAATTGCCAGTGCACCCTTTGGTCCGATTCCGGATACACCAATCAGCAATTTAAATACATTCAAATCATCTCTGGTAAGAAAACCATATAAAATAAATGCATCCTCTCTGACACAAAGATAGGTATAGATTTTTACTTCTTCGCCAACTCCCGGTAGCAGAGATAATACCTGTCCCGGAATATAAATATTATAGCCGATTCCGCCATTTTCAACGACAATATGATTCTCTGCCACTATTTCGGATAATTCGCCTTTGATATATGAATACATAATCTTCCTCCTACTTCCTTTGCCACAATTCCAATCAGGGCACCCGTCACAAAGCCTGCAATCAATAAAACCGGCATATAGTAAATGACATAGTATGAGCTTACCAGAAATCCTGCTACGATAAGCTGTCCCATATTATGTATGATTCCGCCACAGATACTGACCGTAACTACATGAAAACAGTTCATCCGAATCAGAATAAACATAAGTACAAAGCTTAATAATCCGCCGGCAAGTCCATAACAGATGCTGACCAAATTTCCAAATAAAATTCCGGTAAGCACAATACGAAGCACCGATACACAAAGAGCCTCTCTCCAGCCAATCAGATACAGCATCAGCACCGTAACAAGGTTGGCAAGTCCAAGCTTTACTCCCGGTATTCCAATGGCAAAGGGCAATATTGCTTCCACATAACTTAATATCATGGCCAGTGCCAAAAACACGCCAAGATATGCTACACTTTTCTTCATGCTTTCACCTACCCTGCCACATCATCCAATGTATTTTTCTGCTCACTTTCTACGGTTACTACAACCCGGTTTGGCAGACAGATAATGGATTCTTTATCTTTGGAAATTGCTTTCTGATGCATACACAACTGATCCGGGCAGTCCGCCTCAAGCATATAGGCAGTCCCATTTTCAATCGTTACGATATTGGTAACTTTTCCATCTATTTTAATTGGAATCTCTTTATTTTCTGTCAGGGAATATCTGCCATATTCGCTGCCATTTACCGTAATGATAATACTGTCACCGCTTTGTAATGCAGAGGTCATTCCTACATAGAAAACTAAAATAACTACTGCAAGCATTCCCAGCAACAGGATATCATTTTTTCCAAAACGACGGTTCATTTACTCTGCAACCTCTCCCATATAATAAAAGCCTTTGCATTCTTTTAAATGTACCGGTACGATAGTTCCAATCATGGATACGTCACCCGGCAGATGTACCACTGAGTTATTGGATAATCTTCCGGTCACAAGACCTTCCTGCTGTTCATCTAATTCTTCAACTAATACATCCTGCACGCTTCCGGTTAATGCTCCGGCTTTCTTTGCGGAAATCTCCTGTACCAGTTTTAACAGCCGATCAAAACGGTCTTTTATCACATCTTCCGGAATCTGATTTTCCATTTTGGCAGCAGGCGTTCCGGTACGTTTTGAATAAATAAAAGTAAACGCACTGTCATACTCTACCTGTCTTACCACATCCATGGTCTCTAAGAAATCTTCTTCAGTTTCTCCCGGAAATCCTACAATAATATCTGTTGTAATTGCCAGATCCGGCATTGCTTTTTTGATTTTTTCAACCAGTGCAAGATAATGCTCCTTGTCATAGTGACGGTTCATTTCTTTTAACACTCTGCTGCTGCCGGACTGAAGCGGCAGATGAAGATGTCTGCAGATTTTTTTAGAATTCTTCATTACTTCAATCAGTTCATCGGATAAATCCTTTGGATGGGATGTCATGAACCGGATTCTTTCCAGACCTTCAATCTTTTCTACTTCCTGTAAGAGCTGTGCAAAGGTCACTGGTGTATCTAAGTTCTTTCCATAGGAATTGACATTCTGTCCTAAGAGCATAACTTCTACTACACCATCTGCTACCAATTTTTCAATTTCTCTTATGATATCCTGCGGTTTTCTGCTGCGTTCTCTTCCTCTTACATATGGCACAATACAGTAACTGCAGAAATTATTGCAGCCAAACATAATATTAACACCGGACTTAAAGCTGTATTTCCGCTCTACCGGAAGTTCTTCTACAATTTCTTTCGTATCATCCCAGATGTCAATCACCATTTTCTGCTCTTCAAAGCAGCGTACCAGAAGTTCTGCAAATTTAAAGATATTATGGGTTCCGAAAACCAGGTCTACAAAACGATAACTCTGTTTTAATTTTTCCACAACCTCCGGTTCCTGCATCATACAGCCGCATAATGCAATCATCATATCTTTATTCTTTTTCTTAAAGCCGCTTAAATATCCCAGACGTCCGTAAACCTTATTGTTGGCATTTTCACGTACGGTACAGGTATTATAAATGACAAAATCTGCTTCCTCGGAATCGGTCTCTTCAAAACCTACAGTCTCTAAAATTCCGCATAATTTTTCAGAATCTCTGGCATTCATCTGGCAGCCAAAAGTTGTCACATGAAAGGTAAGCGGTCTGCCTTTCTTCCTGGAAATCTGCGCCACATACTGCTTTGCAAGGTCCATAAAATAAAATTGTCTCTGTGGTTCCATTACCGGAACTTCACCGGTGTGATTTATCTTTTCTATTTCTCTCATTTCTTTTCCTGTTTTCTTTATATTTTCTTATTATTCTCTGATCTGTCCATCCCCGTAAATGATATATTTAGTGGTCGTCAGTGCTTCTAAGCCCATCGGTCCTCTGGCATGCAGCTTCTGGGTACTGATTCCGATTTCTGCCCCAAAGCCAAACTCAAATCCATCAGTAAAACGGGTGGATGCATTTACATAAACAGCCGCAGCATCAATCTCATTTAAGAACTTCTGTGCATGCTCATAATTATTGGTAATGATTGCTTCCGAATGTCCGGTATTATATTTATTGATATGTGTAATGGCTTCATCAATATCTGAAACTGTCTTTGCAGAAATAATATAATCCAAATATTCGGTGCCCCAGTCTTTTTCTGTTGCAGCCACTGCATCTTTTGCAGCTTTCTGAACCCGCTCATCCCCACGGATTTCTACATGGCTTTCGGATAATTTTGCAGAAAGGCGTGGCATCAGTTCATCTACGATGCTCTCATGCAGCACTAAGGATTCACAGGCATTGCATACACCGATGCGCTGTGTTTTGGCATTATTAATGATATTCACCGCCATATCAAGGTCTGCGGTTTCATCCACATAAATGTGGCAGTTACCGGTACCGGTCTCAATCACCGGAATTGTAGCATTGGCTACCACAGCACGAATCAGTCCGGAGCCACCTCTTGGAATCAGTACATCCACATACTCATTCATTTTCATAAATGCAGTAGCAGTTTCCCGGCTGGTATCTTCGATTAAAGAAAGCACTCCTTCCGGCAGCTGGTTATTACTTAAAGTTTCATTGATGCTCTTTACGATTGCCATATTGGAATGAATGGCATCACTTCCACCTTTTAAAATCACGGTATTTCCAGTTTTAAAGCACAAAGTAAAGGCATCTGCTGTTACATTTGGACGTGATTCATAAATAATTCCAATGACACCTAATGGTACACGCTTCTTTCCAATCATAAGTCCATTCGGGCGCTGTTTCATGGAAAGGACTTCTCCTACCGGATCTTCTAATTCTGCTACCTGGCGGATTCCTTCTGCCATCTGTGCAATGCGCTCTTTATTTAACATCAGACGGTCTAAAAGTCCCTGATGCATTCCGGCTTCTCTTCCTGCATCCATATCCTTCTGGTTTGCTGCTAAAATAGCATCGGTATCTTCTACTAAATGTTCTGCAACTTCAAGCAAAATCTTTTCTTTTTCTTTCATGCCCATATTCCGCATGATGACTTCTGCTGCTTTTGCTCTCTTACCTAATTCCTGTAATTCCATAATTCCCTCCTGCTACTTATTTTCGTCTCTGTTATCCGTTACTTTATAAATCTTCTCCGGTGTTACAAGATAATCCATCAGAATATCATAAGCCTCCATAGGTACCTGTTCTGCAAGCTGACAGGATAATGCAATTCCAACCCGGGTTACTTTCTTATATTTCTGAAAAAAACGATCATAAAAGCCCTTACCATATCCGCTTCTTCCACCGTTAATATCAAAGACCAGTCCCGGTGTGAATACAATTGTTTTCTCCTGCTCAAGTTCTGCTAAATCCATCGCCGGTATCTCATCCTTTGGCTCCATCACATGAAAATACCCTTCCTGAAAATCATCTGTACGATTGACTTCACAAAAGTCCATTTCTTCTCCACGTACCCGGGGAAAAGCTGCTCTTTTTTGAATACTTTCTTTAAAAAAAGGCAATAAAGAAGCTTCTTTCCCAAGGGGATAATAAAAGAAACAATTTTTTGCTTTCTGAAAGATTTCCCAGGTACTGATATTCTGACAAATCCTTTGGGATTCTTCTCTTACAATATTATCCGGCATTGCATTTCGCAGTGTCTTATACTTAGTTCTGATGCTTGCCTTTGTTTCCATATTTTTCTCCCAGATTGGTTACCGTTCCATCTGCATTTACCATATCAATATTATCTAACTGTCCCTTCAGATTCCGCTTTACACTTGCTATGTATTCCTTGCGAAGTGCTGCCTGTTCTTCCTTTTCTTCCGGTGTCAGTCCTTCTTTCTGAGATTTATGATATAATTCATTGATTCTTGCTATTGTATTTTCAATCATCTTTTTACCCCATGCTTTCTTCTACATAATCTGCAATATAGAAATCATCATTTTTATTGGCTTTAAAAAAGGTTCCCACCGGTTTTCCTTCGAAAATCTGATGCAGAACTCCCACATCCTTTGCATTGGCAATAATCATATCTGCTCCGGATAAGGTTGCAATCCTTGCTGCCGTTAATTTGGTGGTCATTCCACCGGTACCAACATCACTACCTACTGTATCTCCTGCCATGTTTTCAATCCGATTATCAATTTTTTCTACTACCGGTATCAATTCTGCTTTTGGATTCTTTCTCGGATCATCCGTATACAACCCGTCAATATCAGATAAAAGAATCAACAAATCTGCTCCTACCAATGAGGCTACAATAGCCGACAGGGAATCGTTATCACCAAACTGCATCTCATAAGTAGATACGGTATCATTTTCATTTACAATTGGTATAATTCCCATTTCAAACAATTCTTCAAAAGTATTCTGGGCATTTTTTCTCGACACGTTATCAACCATAGTTTTTTTTGTCATAAGAACCTGTCCCACATTCTGGTGGTACTCTGAAAAAAGCTTTTGATAAGTCATCATAAGTCTCGCCTGTCCCACTGCCGCACATGCCTGTTTTACAGCTATTTTCTCCGGTCTTTCTTTGAATCCCATGGACTGTCTTCCTACTGCAATAGCCCCGGAGCTGACCAGACATACATCCATGCCCTGATTCTTAATATCACATAATTCTCTTACCAAACGTTCCAGTTTTAAAAGATTTAATTTTCCGGTCTCTTCATGTAAAAGAGATGAAGAACCGATTTTTACAATTACACGCTTCTTATTCTTTAATGTTTCACGCAACTGTGTATCCATTTTTCCGCCTCTTAATCATCTACGGCATATTCACTATCTGAATGCCGGTTATAATTTTTTATTAATATGCATACATTTTATACTTTATCATACCTTTCGAAAAAAATCATCTGTAAATTTTATCTTCCTTGTGCTATGCTTGTGCTATATGATTTTAAAAGAACCGGAGTATACATGATGAAAACAAAAAAGACGATATTTTCTTATAAATTAGCCTGCAGTTTACTTGCTTTCTTTCTCTTCTTCTGCTCCTTCTCCTTCGTGGGATGCGGACGCAGCAAAGAACCTGTTTCCAAATCTGATTTTTATTTTAATACAGTCATTACCATTACACTATATGGAGAAGAAAATGCTTCTTATATTGATGACTGCTTCAAGCTTGCTTCCCATTATGAGAACCTTTTCAGCAATACCATCGCAGACAGCGATATCAGTAAAATAAACAATGCTGGTGGCACACCGGTTACTGTGGATGATGATACGATTGAATTATTACAAAAAGGTATTTATTATGGTGATTTAAGCCTGGGACAGTTCGATATCACCATTGGTAAATTGTCTTCCCTCTGGGACTTTCCAAATAACAGCGGTACGGTTCCATCTGAATCTGATATTGAAGCCACACTTTCCACCATCGACTATCATGCGATTGTTATTAATGGAAACGAAGTTAGTCTTTCCAATCCGGATGCCATGATTGACTTGGGAGGCATCGCCAAAGGTTATATTGCTGATAAAATGAAAGATTATTTAAATGAAAAAGACATTACCTCCGGCATGATTAACCTTGGAGGCAATGTCCTTACGCTGGGTGATAAACCAGATGGAAGCAACTATAATATCGGTATCCAGAAACCATTTTCCGATGACGGCACTGCCATTGCCAGTGTTGAAGTCTCTGATGAAACGGTAGTAAGTTCCGGTGTTTATGAACGTTATTTCTATGTGGGTGATAACTTCTATCACCACATTTTAAATCCGAAAACCGGTTATCCTTATGACAATAACCTGCTGGGTGTCACCATTATCTGTCCGAAATCCGTAGATGGTGACGGACTTTCCACCACCTGTTTTGCTTTAGGATTAGAGGACGGCATGAAGCTGATAGAATCCTTGGATGACACGGAAGCCATTTTTATCACCGACAATTACGAACTTCATACCACTTCCGGCATCGGCAGCAATATTCCATTTCATGAAATGTAAGCCTTTTTCCTGTCAATGCTCCATAACCATATTGTTGACCCAGATTTTCTTCTTTACCATAACATATCCGATGATGCATTTTATAATCTCTATTAACTGACAGGATAAATAAATAGATACAATCGGAAGTCCTGTAAATCTGGTTAACACAAATGCCAGTGGAATATCTACCACCCAGATATAGACACTGTCAAAAAGGAAGGTAATGACTGTCCTGCCACCGGAACGCAGTGTGAAATAGGTTGCATGCATAAATCCATATAACGGCATGCAGGCTGATGCAATCCGGATAAATTGTTTTGCCAGTCCACGTACTTCTTCTGTCGTATTGTATATTCTTGGAAAGAACGGAGCAATCGCAAACATGCAGGCTCCTATAACAAAACAACAAAATACAGAAAATACAATCATCTTGCGGTCCGTATCCACCGCCTCTTCCAATTTACCAGCACCAAGCTGCTGTCCTACAATGATGGATATCGCACTTCCCAACGCAATAAATACAACATTAAAAAGATTGGCTACTGTATTTGATATATTAAATCCAGCTACAACAGCAAGACCTCTTGTGGAATAACACTGCATCAGGACTGCCATTCCTCCAGCCCATAAAGTCTCATTTAAAAGCAATGGTGTTCCTTTTATGATAATCTGTCGTACCAGTGTTCCCGGTATTTTAAAATCACGGTAAGCTCCTACAATAAAATGATTCTTATCTGCTCTCGCATGGGTCCACAAGACAACAATAACGCATTCCACAACTCTTGCCAATACGGTTGCTGCCGCTGCACCTCTTACTCCTAATGCAGGCAGTCCAAATGCACCAAATATTAATACATAGTCAAACATCAGATTTACTGCTACAGAAGCAATTCCGGCTTTCATCGGAAGAACCGTTTCTCCTGTTTCACGTAATGTCTGGGCATATGCCTGAATCAATGCAAAAGGAACCATGGATGGCATTACCGTCTGTAAATACTGTTTTGCATACAATAATGTAGCTTCAATATCTCCCGTGCTTCCTCCTTCATGCAAAAACAGCCGAATTAACGGTTCATTTGCAAAGCCAAATATCAGCATCCATATGACTGCTAAGAAACCACAGGCTACAATTTTAAAACGGAAGGCATTCCGCACTCCTTTATGGTCCCCTTTTCCATAAAACTGTGCCCCAAAAATGCCTGCACCTGATACTGCTCCAAAAATACAGATATTGTAAACCAGCATCAACTGATTGATGATTGCGACACCGGACATCTGCTCCGTTCCAACCAGTCCTACCATGATATTGTCCAAAAGACTCACAAAGTTAGTGATGGCATTCTGTATCATAATTGGAATAGCTACCATCAGAACCATTTTATAAAAATCTTTATTTCCAATATACTTTTCTCTAAATTTTCTCATATCCAATCCTCATATAACATCAACTACGCAAAACGGGACTGCCAAATCAATGACAATCCCGTTCTTTCTATCACAGAAACGATTATAAAATAATCTTCTTCGGACATTTCTCGGCACAAATGCCACATCCGGTACATTTCTCCTGGTCGATATAAGCCACATTATCTACGACATGAACTGCATCATTTGGACAGTTCTTCTCACAGAGATGACAGCCAATACAACCTACGGAGCAGGCTTTCATAACGTCTTTGCCTTTATCCTTGGAACTGCACTGTACCAGATGCTTTGCTTCATATGGTACCAGCTCAATCAAGTGCTTCGGACAGGCTGCAACACATTTTCCACATGCCTTACATACTTCCTTATCCACCTTTGCAATACCGTCTACAACATGGATCGCATCAAACGGACATGCCTTTACACAGTTTCCAAAGCCAAGGCAGCCATAGCTACAGCTCTTTGCTCCGCCGCCCGGAATAAATGCCATAGCAGCACAATCTTCTACTCCGGTATATTCATAATCATGACCGGCTTTTTCACAGGTTCCTGCACATTTTACAAAGGCAACCTGCTTTGTGCCTTCTTCTGCAGCAACACCCATGATTTCACCGACTTTTGCTGCAACCGGCGCACCACCAACAGGACATCCATTGACCGGGGCATCACCTTTTACAATAGCAGCTGCAAGACCGGAACATCCGGCATAACCACAACCACCACAGTTATTTCCAGGAAGAACACCAACAATTGCTTCTTCCCTTTCATCTACTTCTACTTTGAACTTTTCTCCGGAAACGCCGAGGAAAAATCCAATAAAAAGTCCTACGCCGCCTACAATAACGGCTGCAATAATAATTGCCTGTACACTCATCTTTTCTTTCCTCCTAAATCATTCCTGAGAAGCCCATAAATGCAATGGACATCAAACATGCTGTAATTAATACAATTGCTGTTCCTTTAAATGGCTTAGGGATATCATTATATTCAATTTTTTCACGAATTCCTGCCATAATTGTAATAGCAATAAAGAATCCAAATGCGGTTGCAAAACCGTTTACAACGCCCTCTAAGATACCATACTCTTTGGTTACGTTGGTAAGTGCTACACCTAATACTGCACAGTTGGTTGTAATCAAAGGAAGATACACTCCAAGGCTCTTATAAAGAGCAGGCATGGATTTCTTTAAGAACATTTCTACAAACTGTACCAGCGCTGCGATTACAAGAATAAATACAATAGTCTGTAAATACTGTGTTCCCGTCGGAATCAGTATAAACTTATAAATCAATGAGGTAACAAAGGAGGATATCGTTATGACAAAGATAACGGCTCCACCCATTCCAGCGGCGGTCTCTGTTTTCTTTGATACACCCAAGAAAGGACAGATACCAAGGAACTGGCTTAATACTACGTTATTTACAATGGCTGAACCAATTGCAATCAATAATAATGTCTGCATCTGTCATATTCCTCCTATTCACTTTTTTCCTCTGCATCTGCAGCTTTCTTCTCTTTTTCGCTGCAGGTTGCAGACATGCTGCATCCGGCACAGTCTCCACTGATACAGCCGGCAGGCTCTGCCAGTGGTTTGCCTTTTGCTTCCATCTTCTGACGAACAATACTCATTAAAGCAACTAAGAATGCCAGTACCAAGAATGCACCCGGTGCCATAACAAAGATATTGATTGGTGTATACCATTTCAGTGAAAGAATCTGGAATCCAAACAACTGTCCTGCGCCTAAAATCTCACGGACAATACCGATACAGGTTAATCCGAAGGTAAATCCAAGTCCCATACCAACACCGTCTAAGATAGACAATACAGGTGGATTTTTAGATGCATAGCTTTCTGCTCGTCCAAGGATAATACAGTTAACAACAATAAGAGGGATATATACACCAAGCTGTTTAGCCAGTGCCGGTGTATAAGCCTTCATAATAAATTCTACAATGGTTACCAAAGATGCTACGATAACAATGTATGCCGGCATTCTGACACCATTTGGAATTGCTTTACGGAATAAGGAAATCAACAGGTTAGAGAAAATCAATACCACTGTTGTAGATAATCCCATTCCCAGTGCATTCATTGCTGATGTTGTTACTGCCAGTGTCGGACACATACCAAGCATCAGTACAAAGGTAGGATTTTCTTTAATCAATCCGTTATATACGCGTTCTAAATACTTATTCATTATTCAGCGCCTCCTTCCAATTCATTCTGGAAGTATGTAATGCAGGCATTTACACCATTGGTCATTGCTTTTGATGTAATGGTTGCACCGGAAATTGCTTCAATCTCGTTATCAGCAGATGGTGCCTGTTTCACAACGGTAAAGCTGTCTACATTCTTATTCTTATACTGTTTGGAGAAGTCTTCTGTCTTTGCCTTGTCTCCAAGTCCAGGTGTCTCTGACATACTGGTAACGGAATAGCCGTTTACGGTTCCATCATTCTTTATGCCAACAGAAAATGTGATATTACCCTGGCTTCCGTCTTTAGCTGTTACAGTAATCACATAGCCTAATACATTGCCATCTTTATCTAATGCTTCCTGCACACCATTGATTTCATCACTGTAACCATTCTGCTCTAACAGGCTGGCTGCGGCTTCTGCATCAAAATCATAGGTGGAAAAAGAATCTGCATCTTCAAACACTGCTTTGTATGCAGCCTGTGCAGTTGCCTCTTCTGCCTTTGCAATCGGATCCTTGGTAATCTCATATACCAGTCCGAGAATAAATCCGATTACTACGGTAAATACGGTTAAAATCAACGCGTCATGTACAATCTTCTTATTCATGCTGCTTTGCCTCCTTTACCTGTCCAAAGGCCTTTGGAATTGTAATCCTTTCAATCATAGGAACCAGAAGGTTGCTTAAAATAATTGCAAAGGATACACCTTCTGCGTTTGCTCCAAAGATACGGAATAATCCGGTAAGAATACCTAAAAGAATTCCATATAAAATCTGTCCCTTCGGTGTGATCGGTGATGTTACATAGTCGGTTGCCATAAAGAATGCACCAAGCATTAATCCACCACCACAAAGCTCAGCAACGATATAGTCGATGTCAAAGCCATGTCCGCCGAACAAGCTGATAAATACTACAAATGTAATGATATAGGTTCCCGGAATCCGAAGTGTAATGACACCCATCAGGATTAAGAACATTGCTCCAATTAAGATAGCAATAGCGGATGTCTCTCCGATGGTTCCGGCTGTCTTACCAATTAACATATTCATGGTATTAACAGCTCCAACGCCCTGTTCTCTGATCAGAGCCAGTGGAGTTGCTCCTGAATATCCATCTACGGTAAAGTTTGTCATGTCTGCGGCAAATGCTATCAGTAAAAAGCATCTTGCACCCAGTGCCGGGTTCATAAAGTTCTGTCCCAGTCCGCCAAACATCATTTTAACAATAACGATTGCAAATACACTGCCGATTACAGCTTCCCACCATGGAAGGGATGCCGGCAGGTTTAATGCAAGTAACAGTCCGGTAACTACCGCACTTAAATCACTGACGGTATTCTTCTTATGTACAATCAGATTGAAAATCCACTCTGATGCAATACAGCTTGCAACAGATACCAAAATCAATACTGCTGCTTTATATCCAAAATTAACAATACCAAATATACTTGTTGGAAGCAGAGCTATAATTACATAAAGCATGATTCTGCTTGTTGTATCTTTGGCTCGTACATGTGGTGATGATGATACATGATATAACTCACTCACAATAGTCCACCTCTTTCTTTGTTATTTATTTTTTTTCTTTTCAGCAAGAACCTGTTTTTTCATTGCCTTAATAAGCTGTGCTAACGGACGTTTTGCCGGGCAGATAAAACTGCAGCTTCCACATTCCACGCACTCAAGACCATGCCATTTTTCAAATTCTGCCATATCTCCATGCTCTGAGAATTTAGATAATCTGGATGGAACAATCTGTTCCGGACATGCTTCTACGCAACGACCACAATTGATGCATGCTGTTGCATCTGCATCTGCTTCTGCCACTTCATCTTTGGTCATACAAAGGAGTGCCGAGGTAGTCTTGGTTGTCGGCACATCTAATCCGAACATGGAAAAGCCCATCATTGGTCCACCGGAAATAATTTTCTCCGGCTGCTCTTTAAATCCACCGGCAGCATCTAAAAGTTCCTGGAAACTGGTTCCGATTAAGAACTCAAAGTTACCCGGATCTTCTACTGCATCACCAGTAACTGTAAAGATTCTGCTTGTAACAGGTTTTCCTTCTTTTACTGCATGGTATACGGCAACCATGGTTGCAACATTATCTACGATACATCCTGCATCTGCCGGAAGCATCTTGGAATTAATTGCACGTTTGGTTACTGCATAAATAAGCTGACGTTCACCACCCTGTGGATATTTTGTCATAAGAGGTGCGACCTCCATACGAGGCTCATCTTTCGTTAATTCTAATAATTTTGCGATACAATCCGGTTTATTATTCTCGACTGCAAATACACCCTTGGCATGTTCAAACATACTGAGAATGATACGCATGCCTTCTACCAGTTCTTCCGTGTGATCTAACATGATGCGGTAATCAGATGTCAGATATGGTTCACACTCTGCACAGTTGGCAATAATATAGTCGATTTTTTCCGGTTCCTTCGGAGATAATTTTACGTGGGTTGGGAATCCTGCTCCACCCATACCAACAACTCCCGCTTCTTTTATACGGTTAATAATTTCTTCTTTGGAAAGAGCACTGACGTCTTCTACTGCCTGATACTCTACCTCCTTAAATTCACCATCGCTTTCAATTACAATGGAGTTCACCATATCACCTGTTGGAACTCTTCTTGGCTCAATTTTCTTAACAGTTCCGGATACGGACGCATGGATTGGTGCAGATACGAAGCCGCCTGCTTCTGCTATCTTCTGCCCTTTCAAAACGGAATCTCCTACCGCTACGATTGGTGTTGCCGGTGCTCCAATATGCTGCGATAACGGATATACCAGTTCACCTTTGGGTAATAATTCACGTATTGGCTTATCTTTTGATAAATCCTTTCCTTCGAAAGGATGGACGCCACCTTTAAATGTCATTAAACCCATCTTATGTGCCCCTCTTTCTATGATAGTATTGCACTGCATATGCAATGCGTTTAACATAAAATGTATTATAACACAAATTAGGATTTTTTGACACACTAAAAAGATTTTTTCTCAATATTTTTGTCGATTTTAAACAAGGAATGATTACTTTTTTCCAACATATCGTGTATAATAAAAAAATGACAGGAGGACAGATATGAAAACAATTGTACATGAAATTCCATATAGTCCGGCTTCGAATTTAGATGAGGAAATATTCACTGCTTCCTCTGTCTTTTTCGATATCGAAACTACCGGATTTTCCCCGGCTCATACCAGTCTTTATCTGATTGGATGTGCCTATCACATAGAACAGATGCTTTATATCAAACAGTTTTTTGCCGAAACACCGGAAGAAGAAAAAGAAGTACTTGAGCAGTTTCTTTTGCTATTAGACGGTTTTGATACAATTATCACTTTCAATGGAATCGGCTTTGATATTCCTTATCTGAAAGCGAAATGCAATACTTATGGATGTAACGAGCACTTTGCTGATTTTACTTATGTGGATATTTTCAAATCAATTTCCCAGATAAAGCATATTCTCCAGCTGCCAAATTACAAGCAGAAGACCATCGAAGCTTTTCTTGGTATTGGCAGGGATGACTTATATTCCGGCGGTGAATTGATTGAGATCTATCATTCGTATACCAAGGAACCACGTCCGGATAAATTGGAAATTCTTCTGCTCCACAACTACGAAGATGTTCTGGATATGCCTGCATTACTTCCCGTCTTATCCTATGTCCATCTGTTTTACGGACAGTATTTATCCTGCAGTGCTTCTGTTTCTGAATATACAGATTATAAGCAACAGAAAAAGAAAGAACTGATTCTTTCTATTGAGCCGGAATTTCCATTTCCAAAGCATATTTCCTGCCGCATAGGTTCTGTTTATTTCTATGCAAAGGGCAAAAAATGCACCCTCTCCGTCCGTTTAGAAGAGGATGCCCTGAAATATTTCTTTCCAAATTATAAGGATTATTATTATCTTCCGGCTGAAGATACTGCAATGCACAAAAGTGTAGCATCATATGTCGATAAAGAACACCGCAGACAGGCTACCGCTGCCACCTGCTATACCCGGCATGAAGGAAGCTTTCTTCCACAGTACGAAGAGCTTATTTCTCCTTCTTTTAAACACGACTATAAGGAAAAAATTTCTTACTTTGAACTTACGGAAAAATTTCTTTCATCTCCGGAGCTTATTCATAGTTATGTAAACCACTTGTTAGACGCTATAAAAAACAAGAAAATTAAGTGATACCTACATTATACGCCGCAGTGTGCATCCTCGCGGAGCGTTTTTTACTTTACAGGAAAGCAATTTCCTGTAAAAAAAGACCTCTTTCCCAATTTTGAGAACGAGGTCTTTACTATGTCATTATTATTTCTGAAAGAAAAATGACTGATGCCTTTTTAAATTCAACTCACGATAATTCATAATCTGCTCTGTACTTCCGATAAATAACATTCCATCTTTTGCCAAAGAATCATAGAACTTGCGATAAATCTCGTCTTTTGCTTCTTCTGTAAAATAAATTACTACATTTCTGCAGACAATCAAATGACAACCTGATGGATATGGATCCCGCAAAAGATTATGTTCCCGAAATTCTACATGCTTTTTGATTTCATCGGAAATCTTATAGGATTTTCCTACCTGTGTAAAATACTTACGCTTCAAATCATCCGGTACAGATTCAATGCTCTTTTCGTTATAAAGTCCAACTCTTGCTTTCTCAAGTACCTGTTTATCAATATCAGTAGCAATTATATGTATCTGGTTCAGCGGAACATGCTTTGATAAAGCCATTACAAGAGAGTATGGCTCATCTCCGGTAGAACACGCTGCACTCCAGATTTTCAAATTGCTGCCAAACTGTTTTATAAGTGCCGGGAAAACCTCTTCGTCCAAAAACTTCCACTGTTCCGGGTTCCGGTAAAATTCTGAAACATTAATAGTCAGGAAATTAATAAACTGGTCAAACTTCTCTTTATCTGTATGAAGCAGATGTACATACTCATCATAGGACTGAGCCTTATTCTTTACCAAAAGGCTGTCAATCCTACGACGCATCTGTTTCTCTTTGTAAGCGTTTAAGTCAATCGTGGTCATTGCATATATATCTTTTTTAAACTTTTCATAGCCTTCAAACATATATGCTACCTCCTACCTTATTATTCTTCTGTAGGAACTTCTTCTGTATCAGCTTCCTCTTCTGGCAGAAGTGCTTTCATGCTTAAGCTGATTTTCTTGTCTTCTTCATTAAAGTCAACTACTTTAGCTTCTACTTCCTGACCTACTTTTAATACATCAGAAGGTTTCTCAACATGCTCTCTAGAAATCTGGGATACATGAAGTAATGCATCTACTCCAGGAGCTAATTCTACGAATGCACCAAAGTCTGTCATTCTTGCAACAACACCTGTTACCACATTACCTACTGCATATTTCTCTGCAGCATTATTCCAAGGATTCTCATCCTCAAATTTCATGCTCAGTGCAATCTTACTCTCATTGATATCTTTGATGAATACTTTTACAGTATCGCCAACTTTGAATACTTTCTTAGGACTTTCAACACGTCCCCAGGACATTTCAGAAATATGTAACAGTCCGTCTGCTCCACCAAGGTCGATGAATGCGCCAAAGTCTGTTACGTTCTTTACTGTACCTTCTACAACATCACCAACATGGATTCTCTCCATGAGTTCTTTCTGTTTTTCAGCTTTCTCTGCTACTAAAAGCTGTTTTCTGTCACCAATAATTCTTCTCTTTCTTGGGTTGAACTCAGTGATTACAAATGAAATTTCCTGTCCTTCATACTTAGATAAATCTTTCTCGTAAGTATCTGATACAAGGCTTGCAGGAATAAATACTCTTGCTTCGTCAACTACAACACTTAATCCACCGGATAATACCTGTGTAACCTTTGCGGTAAGCACTTCCTGATTGTTGAATGCTTCCTCTAAACGCTTGCTTCCTTTTTCAGCAGCAAGACGTTTATAAGTAAGAAGTACCTGTCCTTCTCCATCATTTACCTTTAAAACTTTGGCTTCCATAGTGTCACCTACGGATACAACGGTGGTCAGGTCTACATTTGCTTCGTTCGTATATTCATTACGTGTAATAATTCCGTCTGACTTATATCCAATATTAAGGATGATCTCATCTGGCTTAACACCGATAACGACGCCTTCGACTACCTCTCCATTTCTTATTGTTTTAAAAGATTCTTCCAACATTTGTTCAAAACTCATTTCTGACATTATTTTGAACCTCCTCAATAATTTTATTTGGGGTAGATGCCCCTGCGGTAATACCTACGTTATCAATGGTCCGAAGCACTGCCGGATCCAAATCATCTATGGTTTGTATATAGTAAGTATTTGCACATTCGTTTTTACATATTTCAAATAACTTCTGTGTGTTAGAACTGCTCTTCCCACCAACCACAATCATCGCTTCAACTTCTTTTGCCAAAGCCCTCGACTGGGTCTGCCGCTCTTCCGTTGCATTACAGATTGTATTTAAAACAATTATATCATAACCTTTTTTATTTATAATTTCAACTAATTCTTGAAATTTATTGTAGTTAAATGTCGTTTGTGATACGATACAAACCTTTTTTCCTGCTGAAACCCGGAAATTTTCTGCTGCTTCCCTCGTTCCAATTACCGTAATTTCCTCTTCATTTCCCCATCCACGGATTCCTTCTACCTCCGGATGGCTGGCATTTCCGATAATTACAACATGATAACCGGCATCTCCATATTCCCGTACATGACGATGTATCTTCTTTACAAAAGGACAGGTGGCATCCACGATATGGTAACCGGCATTTTCTAATGTCTGATATATTTTTTCGCCTACACCATGGGAACGGATGACGATGGTTCCTTTTTCTGATTCTTCTATTTCTGAAATATCATGGATTACGGTTACGCCCTTTGCCTCTAAATCCTTTACCACTTCTTCATTATGAATAATCGGTCCGTAAGTATAAATCGGGTCTTTTATTCCATCCTTTGTTTCATCGTTTGTTTCAAGCTGTGCATAAACCATATCTACTGCACGCTTTACGCCAAAGCAGAAACCTGCACTTTTTGCAACTCTGACATTTTTCATATTAACATTTTTCCCTATAAATATTTTTGATGGTTTCTACCACTTCTTCAATTCCCATATCCGAAGAATCTACAAGAATGGCATCTTCTGCCTGCTTTAATGGTGAAATCTCCCGGTGCATATCCTGATAATCACGGTCCGCAATATCTTTTTTAATCACTTCCAAGTCACAGGCAGCACCTTTTTCCTGCAATTCCTGATATCTTCTCTCGGCTCTTGTTTCAACACTTGCAGTAAGATAAATCTTTACCTGGGCATTCGGCAGCACACAGGTTCCGATATCTCTTCCATCCATGATAACATCTTTATTTGCTGCAAGCTTCTGCTGTAATTCAACCAGTTTTTTGCGGACTTCCTTATAAACACTGGTGGCAGATGCCATTTTTCCAACTTCTTCTTTCCGGATTTCTTTGCTGACATTCTCACCGTTTAAAAGCACCTGCTGTTCTCCGTTCTCATAGGCAATAGATACTTCCACGGTTTTACAGGCATCTGAAATTGCTGCCTCATCTTCCTTTGCAATGTCATTTCTCATAAAATACAATGCCATACTCCGATACATGGCTCCTGTATCTACATATATAAAAGAAAGTTCCTTTGCAAGCTGTTTTGCTATAGTGCTTTTTCCGGCTCCTGCCGGTCCGTCAATTGCTATATTAAAGCTCATTTTTTATCCTCCGATTTTTCTGCTTTTTTATTCTCTTTATTCATTTCCAATACTGCTTCCTGCCAGATATCCGGTAGACCAGGCAATCTGCAGATTAAAGCCGCCGGTAAATGCATCCAAATCCAATACCTCTCCGGCAAAATAAAGATGCTTTGTTAATTTTGATTCCATGGTCGATGGATTTACTTCTTTTACGGAAACACCACCCTTTGTAATAATGGCTTCCGAAAAGCCCCGTAAACCAGTCAATGTAACCGGGAACTTCTTTGTCAAGTCCACCAGTCGCTGCCGTTCCTCTTTGGTTACTTCATTGACACGCTTTTCTGCTGGAATCTTAGCAAGTCTTAAAATAATCGGCAGGAATTTGGACGGATATAATTTTTCAATTCCATGAATCACCTGCCGGTTCTTTGCTTCTTCAAAGTCCCTTAAAATTCTGTGATCTAACTGTTCTTCCGAGAGTGCCGGTTTCCAGTCAATATATAATTGCAGCGGCTGTTTTCTTACTGCATCATTTACCACGCTGCTGGCACTTAACATCAGCGGTCCACTTACGCCAAAATGGGTAAATAACATTTCTCCAAAAGCTTCATACAAAAGCTTTTTGCCCTGATAAATGCTCGCCTTTACATTTTTCAACGATAGCCCCTGCAATTCTTTGACATATTCCTCTTCTGCGTTAAAAGGCACAAGGGATGGACTGCAGGTTTTTATGGTATGTCCGCAGGCTTCTGCGAAACGATAACCATCCCCGGTAGAACCGGTAGATGCATAAGAACAGCCACCTGTTGCAATAACTACTGCATCTGCCGGCATTTTCTTTCCCTCTGCAGTAATTACTCCATGTACACAATTCTCCGATACCATAAGTTTTTCTACCGTTGTATGATACATAATCTTTACTTTATGTGCATTCAGGGAGCGTTTTAAGGCTGCAATGACATCCGATGAATGGTCTGATACCGGAAATACACGGTTTCCCCGTTCCACCTTTACCGGTGTTCCATTCTGTTCAAAGAAATCCATGACCCGGAAATTGTCATAAGAATAGATTGCGCTGTATAAGAACTTGGAATTCCTTGGAATGTTTGAAAATAGTTCTTCCGTATCACATGCATTGGTAAGGTTGCATCTTCCTTTTCCGGTAATGAATAATTTTTTCCCGATTTTCTCATTGCGTTCTAACAATACGACCTGATGTCCCTGCTCTGCCGCAGCAATTGCTGCAAAACAGCCCGCCGGTCCACCACCGATTACAAGTACCTTACTCATCTGCATCTCCTAATTTGGCATATCTCATTTTGATTTTATCATCAATATAATTAATTTCATCATTTTCATATACCTGATATTCATTCCAGATATCCTCTAGGGTCTCCAATGTCTTGGCAACCTCACCCTGCTTCTTCATACACAGAGCAACAATCAGTGCGTTGATAACACTAAGCGGTGCCACCAGAGAATCCACAATAGATGCCATATCACTTCTTGCAATCAGATTACAGGAAGAATATAAATTCATTGGGGAATGCACACTATCTGTTAATGTAATTACTTTTGCATTCCGGTTATTGGCAAATTCCATTGCCTTTAAGGTACGCATGGAATATCTTGGAAAACTGATTCCGATAATGACATCATCCTTACTGATTCGCACCATCTGTTCAAATAATTCACTGGAATTATTGGTCTGAAGCAATGTCACATTTTCAAACATCAGATTAAAGTAAAACGCCATAAAAGCTGCCAGTGGAGCGCAGCTTCGTATTCCAACAATATAAATATGTTTTGCTTTGATAATGGTATCTACTGCCAGTTCAAAAGCATGCTCATCAATATGTTCCAAGGTATCCTTAATTTTCTCCTGATCCGACTGCAATACCGTTTCTAATATATGCGACTGGCTGATTCTTCCATAAGTCACTTCCATACGCTGAATGGAGTTGAGCTTATTGCGAACCATCTCCTCTAAAGCCTTCTGAAATTCCGGATAACCCTTATAGCCTAAATGTGTAGCAAATCGTACTACAGTCGATTCGCTCACACCTACTACCTGTCCCATTTTTGCTGCCGTAAGAAATACCGCCTTATCATAATTATCCGTAATATAGGTTGCTAATATTTTCTGTCCTTTGCTTAAACTTCCATAACATTCGTTGATTCGACTGGTCAAATCATTGGTATTCCCATTCATAGTTCCTTCTTCTCGATTCTACAAATATTTTGCATTTTTTATGTCGTTTTAACATCTTTTTGCAGGATTTTCGTCAGTTTCCATGTCGTCTGGCAATTTCCTGCTTCTGCTTGGAGGCGACATAAGTCCCCAAGTCGAGATTTGCCTGCTTTACCGTACATCCTACAATCACTTTCGTTTCATCTACCGGCTCCTGACGAACAGCCATACCGGATAACTGCACTTTAAGCCTGCTTGCTTTATCTTCAAACGTCAAATGAAACGGTCCCATGGAAAGATAATTCATATCCGGCATCCCCACAAATGACACTCCGGTAGCACTGATATCCTTCACAACCACAGAACGATTTGCTCTGGTACTGTCAATGGACAACATTCCATCCAGTCCCAGATACTGGCGATACGCCTGTCTGCGGTTCCATTTTATTCCTTCACGCTTGCATACAATTGCATGATATTTTTCTTTTCCTGCCTGGACGGTCTGCATTCTGCACCCCTCCCATATCAGCGGTTTGATTCCATCTTCCATATAAATTACACTGATATGCACCTTATCTCCGGAAAAATTAATAATTTTTCCATCATAACGTATTGGCTCAATTAATAAAATGCCTTCTTTTCCAAAAGCAACTGTACTATCATATTCTGCTGAAGCATTCTCCACTTTCACCAGCACCTGCACCGGCTCCCCTGTCCCCAATTCATACAGTTTCATTGTCCTTCACCTTTTTCCTCTCCAAATACCGTGAAAGAACTGCCACAATATTTTCAAATGCTTTGCAATTAAAATTGTCTACCCCATGACAAATCATGACTTCATCATAGCAATCTTTTGTCCTCTTGTCCATAGAATTTTTATGTAATTCTGATATTCCATTATACCAATCAAAAGGAAAACAGCTACAGACATATTTGTCTGTAGCCGCTTCTTTACTGCTATAGATAGCAAGGTACCCTATACCGGATATGCTCCGTTCTTTGTATCTGCAATTGTTGTATCAACTTTCGTCTGCTGTGCCTGACGATATTTGAAGAACTCAGTAGCAACCTGTGGGAATAATGCATAGGATAATACATCTTCATCCTGCTGTTTGTACTGTTTCATTTCAGCTTCAATCTTATCTAGTTCAGGCTCAAGTAAGTCTGCCGGACGGCAGGTAATTGCCTTATCTTTGTCAGCACCGAGAACCTTATCCACAACTTCCGGATTGAAAGGTTTAACAGTCTGACCATATTTTCCAAGAAGAATATCCTTGGTCTCTTTGGTAGCAACTTTGTAACGCTCACCCATTAATACGTTAAATACAGCCTGTGTACCAACAATCTGGGAAGAAGGTGTAACAAGTGGTGGCTCACCAAGGTCTTTACGAACGCGAGGTACTTCAGCCAGTACTTCTTCGTATTTATCTTCCTGTCCCTGCTCTTTTAACTGGGAAATCAGGTTGGATAACATTCCACCCGGTACCTGATATAACAAAGTCTTGATATTAACACCAAGTACCTTTGGATTCATCAGGCCGCTGTCTAATGCTTCCTCACGCATTGGGCGGAAGTAATCAGCGATTTCAGCCAGTTTGTTCTGGTCAAGACCAGTATCATACTGTGTTCCCTTGAATGCTTCTACCATAACTTCGGTTGCAGGCTGGCTGGTACCAAGTGCAAATGGTGACATTGCGGTATCGATAATGTCACATCCAGCTTCTACTGCTTTCATGTATGTCATGGAAGCAACACCGGAAGTATAATGTGTATGCAGTTCGATTGGAAGGCTGGTTGAAGATTTCAGAGCCCGAATCAGTTCGGTTGCTTTCTGAGGAACCAAAAGTCCTGCCATATCCTTAATACATAAGGAATCAGCACCCATGTCTTCTACTCTCTTTGCCATTTCCATCCAGTAATCCAAGGTATAAGCATCACCTAATGTATAGGATAATGCAACCTGGGCATGTCCTTTTTCTTTGTTACATGCTGTTACTGCTGTCTGAAGGTTACGAACATCATTTAAGCAGTCAAAAATACGGATGATATCAATTCCGTTTGCAATGGACTTCTGTACGAAATACTCAACCACATCATCTGCATATGGACGATATCCCAAGATATTCTGTCCACGGAACAGCATCTGAAGTTTTGTTTTCTTAAATCCATCTCTTAATTTACGAAGTCTCTCCCATGGATCTTCTTTTAAGAAACGAAGGCAGGCATCAAATGTTGCTCCGCCCCAGCACTCTACTGCATAATATCCAACTTCATCCATTTTCGGGATAATTGGAAGCATCTGTTCTGTTGTCATTCTGGTTGCAATCAGAGACTGATGTGCATCACGAAGAACAGTTTCTGTAATTTTTAAAGGTTTTTTCATTTCTTCTGACATTTCTATCCTCCTATATACCAAAGATTGCCATAAATACACCGGCAGCTACTGCTGTACCGATAACACCGGCAACGTTTGGTCCCATTGCATGCATAAGTAAAAAGTTTGTCGGGTCTTCTTCTGCACCGACCTTCTGCGATACACGCGCAGCCATAGGCACAGCGGAAACTCCGGCAGAACCAATCAACGGATTAATTTTTCCTTTGGTAATCCAGCAAAGCAGTTTTCCAAAGAGGACTCCGGCTGCAGTACCAAACATAAATGCAATCAGTCCAAGAGCAACAATCTTAAGTGTACTGAAATTTAAGAATGCTTCTGCACTGGTAGATGCACCAACGGAAGTACCCAGAAGAATAACTACGATATACATCAAAGCATTGGATGCTGTATCTGTAAGCTGTCTGACTACACCAGACTCACGGAAGAGGTTACCAAGCATAAGCATACCAACCAACGGAGCAGTTGTCGGAAGAATCAGACATACAATTGTAGTAACTACGATTGGGAACAAAATCTTCTCCAGTTTGGATACCGGACGAAGGTTCTCCATCTTGATTGCACGTTCTTTCTTTGTTGTAAACAGTTTCATAATTGGCGGCTGAATAATCGGAACCAGAGACATATAAGAATATGCTGCCACCGCAATCGGTCCCATCAATGCAGCCTGTCCTAATTTACCGGCAAGGAAGATAGAGGTCGGACCATCTGCTCCACCGATAATAGATACGGCTGCTGCTCCCTTGTCATTGAATCCCATCAGAATTGCAAGCAGGTAAGCTCCGAAAATACCGAACTGTGCTGCTGCTCCTAAAAGGAAGCTGATTGGGTTTGCAATCAAAGGGCCAAAATCTGTCATCGCACCAACTCCAAGGAAAATCAGAGAAGGTAAGATTGACCACTCATCCAGAGTATAGAAATAATAAAGTAAACCACCGACACCATTGCTGGTCTCTTCCGGACTTGCAATAATGTCCGGATAAATGTTAACCAGAAGCATACCAAATGCAATCGGAACCAGAAGAAGAGGTTCATAACCTTTCTTGATTGCCAGATATAAGAATACGCAGGCAATTACAATCATAAGGTAGTTACCCCAGGTCAGGTTAAAGAATGCAGTCTGATGCAGGAGGTTACTCATTGTGTCTCCAACATAACTTAACATAATTTTCCTCCTAGTTGTTCATTGTAGCAAGTAATGCTCCTGCTTCTACGCTGTCACCAACTGCAACTTCGATGCTTGCAACTGTTCCGTCTTCCGGTGCAACAACAGGAGTCTCCATTTTCATAATTTCAAGAATCAGAACTGCATCACCTTTCTTTACTGCTGTTCCAGGCTGAGCCTCAATCTTGAATACTTTTCCGGCTGCTCCGGCTTCAATCTTAATGCTTCCTGCTCCGGCTGCTGCCTTAGGTGCTGCTGCTTTTGCTGCAGGAGCTGCTGCCTTTCTTGGTGCAGCTACAGGTGCAGATGCTCCGTTCTCTTCTACGGTAACATCATAAACATTTCCATTTACTGTAATTGTATAGTTTTTCATCTTTATATCCTCCTAATTATTCTTCAAACTATCTTCTCTTAATGGAACGTACTACAAATCCATCTGTAGAACTTCCTGTTGCTGCCGCAATTGCAGCAGAGATAACTGCAACAAGTTCCAAATCATCCTGAACCAGCTCTTCTTTCTGAGCTATCTGTTCTACTACTTTATCTTCTTTTGCAGCAGTTGCATCAGCCGCATTCTTTTTCTTATTCTGTAAATAAGGAATGATACGGAATGCATAAATAATAATACTGATTAAAATTAAGATTACAAATACGGTACCCATGCCCATAAGTGTATTCATTCCGGCTTTGCCCATTTTCTCGCCAAGTGAATATACCTTGTCAAATGTCATACTGGTAAGTTCCGGTGTGTCTGTAGTTGTATCAAATACAACAGTAAAACTCAAATCACGGTTGGTATAATTCAATGTCTGTTCCATTACCATTGTCTTATTTGACTCTGTCATGGTAAAGTCACCAAATCCCTGGAAATCTCCTTCGTCAGCAACAGCTTCTTTCCAACTGCTATAGAAGTTGTAGTTTACTGCATCGCTCTTCTCTGAAATGGAAGAAAGAGCATTATCAATATCAGCTTCTGACACAGTAGTTATCTGCTGTACTGTCTGTTGTACTGTATCCTTCCACTGGTCATAGGTGCCTCCATTGAATGTTATTGAAGTCTGATCTGTCTTACCACAGGCCGTAACAGAAAATGCAAGCAGACAAACACATACAAGCATCCACAATTTTTTCTTCATAAGATTCACCTTTCTATTTTGTTCCATGTTTCTTATATGGAGTATCCATACGTTTTGTAAACAGCATTTCAAAAGCTGCTACAAGATATTTTCTGGTATCAGCAGGCTCAATAATCAAGTCTACATATCCTCTCTTAGCTGCAGTTACAACGTTAGACTGTAATGCCTCATATTCTTTTGCTTTCTCAGCAAGCTTGTCCGCATCAGCGTCTGCATACATAATCTCTGCTGCAAGACGTGCATCCATCATACCGGTCTTAACATCCGGCCATGCGTATACAAGGTCAGCACCGATTGCTTTGGAGTTCATCATTACTGCTGCACTTCCGTAAGCATTACCGGTAAGCAGGCTAACCTTAGGAACGGTAGCATTTGCAAATGCATATGTAAGTTTAGCCAGAGCTTTTGCAAGTCTTCTTTCGCTGCATTTTGTTGCTGTAAATCCAGCCACATTGGTAAGAGATAATACAGGAATATCAAATGCATCACAGAACTGGATGAATTCAGAAGCTTTTTCACAGCCTTTTGCACAAAGTGCTGCATCATGCTCTGCGACTTTCTTTCCTTCTTCATCATATTCTTCTGTGCAGTTAGCAACAGCACCGACAGTCAGTCCGTTTAACTGGATGAATCCGGTTACCATGCTCTTTGCATAATCCTTCTTTGTCTCTAAGAAATTGTGATTATCAGAAATCTCGCTTAATACGAAACGAGGATCGCCTTTCATGGTATCCACATTTTCGCATGCACGGTTCAAATCATCTTCACAGTCTTCCATATAACCATTCTCTGTGTTATCTGCCGGAAGCATGCAGACCAGTTCACGAATCTGTGCAAAGATTTCTTCTTCAGAACCTGCCATATCAATGATGCCGGTCTCTGTGCTCTGGAAATCTGCAGAAGAAGTATCACATTTTCCAACGTAATTTCCTTCGATTGCGTTTGGTGCATTTACAAACATTTTGGCTTTATCAGCTTCCATATATGCAAAATCACATAATCCAGGTACTACGGTAAGTCCGCCGCCACAGTTGCCGAATACAGCACAAATCTGTGGAATTACTCCGGATGCCATAACCTGTTTTTCATAAATCATTCCTAATGCATTCAAAGCATCTACTGATTCCTGAAGACGAACTCCGGCACAATCCAAAAGTCCGATTACCGGTGCACCCATCTTCATTGCTCTGTCATAAACAGCTGCAATTTTCTTTGCATGCATCTCGCCAATTGTTCCATTTAATACGGAAGAATCCTGACTGTAGACAAATACCAGATTACCATCAATCAGACCATGTCCGGTAATGACACCATCTGATGGCGTAGCTTCATCTGCCAGATTAAAATCCGTATTTCTTGCGGTTACCAGAGAACCGATTTCCATAAAGCTGTTTTCATCCAGCAAACGGCAAATTCTCTGTTCTGCTAAGTTATTACTTCTGTTGCTCATCTCTTAGTCCTCCATCTATTTTAGAAAAAATAAAATTTTTCGCTAGGGTAATTGTAGTACATTGACCAAAACTTTTCAATAGCAAATTGTTAATTTTTTCACAGATTTTACATATCGCATTTTATGGCTGATTTTCTGACTTTATAAAGAAAAAAGGTCAACCATTCTGAGGCAGCTGTAGCGGTAATCCCATGCCGAAACACTGTCTTTTAAGACAAGTTCTTCCTCTCTCACCACCTGCCCGTTCAGTATATACTTAAGGGTTCCAACAGTAGTTCCTGCTTCCACCGGAGCCTCAAGTCTCTGCTTTCTCTCCAATTTAAATTCAATGGATTCATCCTTACGAAGCAGTATATTTTCTATCTGTTTTTCCTCTGTCCTGTTCTGAACCTCTGTCATCTTAATTCTGCTATAGTCGTCTGTCTTTGCTCCCTTTATCTCAAGCGGATACTCTGCTTCCTTGGGGATTTCCAACTCCAGAAGATTTACCTTTTCAAAAGAATCAATTCCATACTGCATCAACTGTTTTGTGTCTGACCATTTATAATTCTTATTGTTTGGCCAGCCGCAGCCTAAAAGTGCCACCACATAGGTACGGTCATCCCGCCGCAATGCTCCCACATAACAGTATCCGGCATTGCCCGTAAAACCGGTTTTACCACTGATTGCTCCGTCCATCATCGTAAGGAAACGGTTATGATTATTGCAGCTGTAGTTTCGTGTTCCTTCTATATTAGAAAAGGAATAGGACGGTGTCTGCGTAATTTCAAGAAAAGTCTCTTTCATGGGAGACTCATTGATGCAATAGCTCATAATCCGGGCAAGGTCGGCTGCTGTCGTTCCATGGAATCCGTTTTCATCTTCCTTATCCAGTCCGTTTGGCGTAATGAAATAGGTATCCATGCAGCCAAGCTCCGCCGCCTTCTCATTCATCAAGCCAGCAAATGCCTCCACACTTCCTGCCACATGTTCCGCAATTGCCACTGCCGAATCATTGTGGGATTCTAACATCAGAGAGAAACAAAGGTCTTTTAATAAAAACTGTTCCCCACTTGCTCCATTCAGCTGCACATCCGGCTGGGAGGCTGCATAATCAGAAAATGTAACCACGTTATTTAAATCTGCATGCTCTAAGGTTACAATCAATGTCATAATCTTTGTCGTACTGGCATTTGCCCGGCGCACATCCTCTTCTTTTCCAAACAAAATACGCCCTGAATCCGCATCCATTAAGCATGCAGACAGCGCGTACAAATTCTTTGGTTCTTTGATTTCTATTTCTATTTCATTTTCTTCCTGCGTTTCATCCGGATTATCCTGTGGCAGCGGTTCTGCCGGAATATGATTGGAACTAAAAAATATAAAAAGCAGAGATAATGCTGTCATTTTCTTCCACCGTCTCTTTTTCATGACCGCTCCGAAATACATTTTCTCTGCATTCTATTCATTTCTTTCTATGATTATACTTCGATTATACTTCCGCTTACTACATTCCCTGTTGCTATACTTCAAGCTTCATTTCTGCTTCCTGTTCAGCCTGATGCTTGAATTCTTCCACCTGGTCTTCATTCAGCACCGGGAGTTCATCGATGGAATGCACACCAAAGCTCCGTAAGAATTCCTCTGTTGTGCCAAATAGCATAGGTCTGCCCGGAGCATCCAATCTTCCCACTTCATTGACCAGATTATATTCCACCAGTTTGCTTACTGCATGGTCGCAGGATACGCCACGGATTTTTTCAATCTCCGCCTTGGTGATTGGCTGCTTATAAGCAATGATGGATAAGGTCTCTAACAGTACGTCTGTAAGGACACGCTTCTTTGGCTGTTTTGCAATCCGAATCAGATATTCATACATTTCATTCTTCGTACACATCTGATAAGCACCGTCCAGTTCGATAATCTGGATACCTCTTTCTTCCTGCTCATATTTCTGCTGGAGTGCTTCTATTTTCTTTTTGGTTTCCTGTTTGTCTAATTCAATTGCATTGGCAATTTTATCCAATTCTACCGATTCCCCCATGGTAAATAAAATTGCTTCTATAATTGCTTCATAATTCTTTTCTTCCATTACTACCCTCATATAATAAGAGCCTAGGCTGCAACCTTGGACTCTATTCTGATATCATCAAATATTTTATCCTGATAAATGGTTATCTTGCCCATCTTCATCAGCTCAAGCACTGCAAGGAAGGTCACGATAATCTCCATCTTGCCACACTGTGCTTCTAAAAGACTGCGGAAGCTGAAATGTGGATGTGTCATTGCATACTGCTCTAAATATACCATTTTATCGGACAGTGATACTTCTTCTTTCTCAATCTTGCCAAATTTGGAACGAACCGGGTCAATCTTATCTTCCTGCTTACGCATGATGGATTTGAAAATATCATTCAATTTCTTCAATGTGACATCTGCCATCAGTTCCTCTAAATCCACCGGCTCTTCATAGGCAGCTACCTCGTCCGGAATCGTCGGCTCCTTAAACATCACCTTTTCCGCATCCATCTGACGGTCTTTTAATTCATAGGAAATACATTTATACATCTTATATTCCAAAAGCTGTTCTACCAGTTCTGCTCTCGGGTCTTCTGCTTCCTCTTCTTCTGTCTCTTTTGCCGGAAGAAGCATCTTTGATTTAATATCAATCAGTGTGGCTGCCATAACTAAGAACTCACTCATAACATTTAAATCCTGCCGCTTCATTTCCCGGATATATTCCATATACTGATTGGTAATCTCCACAATTGGGATATCATAGATATTTACTTTATTCTTATCCAGCAGATGAAGGAGCAAATCTAACGGTCCTTCGAACACCTGCAGCTTTACTGTTAATTCCATTTCAAAACCTCTCCATTCTTTCCTAGCACATCTATTTTAACGGTATCTAAGAAAAAACGCAAGTGTTTTCACAAGATTTAGTGTTTTTCACAACTTTATACCACAAATCAAGCAATATCTTGTGGTTTTATAACCATAAACACAAGTTCCGCCCGGTTGAAGATTCTGATATGAAAGGTATGGGTTCCAAGCCCCCGGCTTACGATTACTTTCTTTCCCTCAAAATCAAAGGCTCCTGCATCATATTTCGGGAACCACTGAAACTGCGGAGAAATCAGGCTTCCAACGCCAGGAATCCGTATCAGTCCTCCATGATTATGTCCGCAAAGAGTCAAATCCGCTCCCCAGTCTGCATATTCCTTCGCGTATCTTGGATTGTGTGCTAACAGCACCTGAAATGTATCTTCCGTCTGCTCCGGAAGCGTTTTCTCAAGATAATCCTGTGGAAGTGGCACATCCACTCCTTTTTTATAACAGGACAATGGAATTTCAAGCCCGGTAACCGCCAGTTCTCCAAAAGCTTCTGTTTCATTATGTAGTACATGGATGCCAAGCTCTTTTACCTTATTTTCAAAAGCGAAAAATTTCTCCTGATACTCACTTTTTCTTATGTGGGCACGGGATTCATGATTTCCGTAAGAATAATAAACCGGTGCAATCCTGCACAGTTCTTCCAATATTTTTAACGCTGTCTCATAGGTGTCACTTTTCCTGCTAACCACCATATCTCCTGGAATCAGAATCAGATCCGGCTGTCCACTTCTAATTGCATCTAAAAGCCGGATGTTGTCTTTTCCATACTGAAAACCATGCAAATCTGCCAGTACTGCTGCCTTATATTCTCTTTGCACTTTACCACTTTTTATCTCATAATCCGTTCTTGCAAATTTTTTTAATTCCTGCCACTGCCAGATTATGTAAACCAAAATCACACATGCTATTACAATAATGATTTTTAATAACATCTTTCACCTCTTTGCATCAACAAAATAAACCATGCTTTATCTGCATATTTCTTTCTCTTCTCTATTAAAATGTAATAGAACATACCGGAGGTATTCTTATGCATACCATTCTTTCCATTTTCATAAGCCTGTCTCTTCTTGGCCCGGCCTTTTTACCAATGGCATCACAATTTTCTGTTCTTGCAGAAAACGAAACTCCTGCAGAATCCAACAATCCATCCCCTGATGCTTCCATGCCAGATGCTTCCAATCCGGATGCTGCTTCCGATGCATCTGCTCCGGTCACATTGTCTGCTCCCAGCGCTCTTTTAATGGAAGCATCTACCGGAACCATCATCTATGAAAAGGATGCTCATTCCATCCTGCATCCTGCCAGCATTACGAAAATCATGACACTGATTCTGATTTTCGATGCTCTGGACGCACAAAAAATTTCCCTGGATGATGTTGTCACAGTTTCGGAACATGCTGCAAGCATGGGCGGTTCCCAGGTCTTCTTAGAGCCGGGTGAAACCCAGACCGTTGATACCATGATAAAGTGTATCAGTGTTGCCAGTGCCAATGACGCCTGCGTTGCCATGGCAGAATTCATTGCCGGTTCGGAAGATGCCTTCGTTGCCCAGATGAATGAGCGGGCTGCCGGTCTTGGTATGAAGGATACCAACTTTGTTAACTGCTGCGGTCTTGACGTTGACAATCATATGACCAGTGCCTATGATGTTGCTCTAATGTCCCGGGAATTAATCACAAAATATCCGCAGATACATAATTATTCTACCATCTGGATGGAAAATATTACCCATGTCACGAAAAAAGGGTCTTCCGAATTTGGTTTAACCAACACCAATAAGCTCATCAAACAATACGCCTATGCCACTGGATTAAAAACCGGTTCCACCGGTCTTGCCAAGTACTGTGTCTCAGCCACTGCTGAAAAAGATAACATTAAACTCATCGCAGTCATTATGGCTGCACCGGATTATAAAGTGCGTTTTGCTGATGCGTCCGCCCTTTTAGACTATGGTTTTTCCGTATGCCGGCTCTATCAGGATACCACACCGCCCGCTCTGCCGGAATTATCAGTACGGGGTGGCACTGATAAAAAGGTCAGTCTTTCCTATGAAGGAACCTTTTCATATCTTGATACTGCAGGAAATGACTTAAATCTTATTGAAAAAAAGCTTTCTCTTCCAGAAGAAATAAAAGCTCCGGTAACACAGGGAAAAGAAGCCGGCACACTTTACTATACATTAAATGAAAAAGAAATCGGCTCCATCCGTGTCTTATATGATACTACAATTCCAAAAGCTACCTATCAGGATTATTTTCGTAAGACGCTTACTTATTTCTTCTCCCTGTAAAACCTTTTCTACAAAAGCGGGGCCAGCAGACGCAGACAGGTCTGTATCATCCGTACTCCTACAAATCTGTGTTTGCAGAATTCCAGATCAATCTGCTGTGACTGTCCGATTACCGCAAGTGCATCTTCTTTTAACTGCAGCACTGCCTCGGTCTTATAGCACCAGACTCCGCATTCAAAATGCAGATACATACTGCGGTAATCCAGATTGATACTGCCTACGGTAGCAATTTTATCATCACAGACAAAACTCTTTGCATGAATAAATCCCGGTGTATACTGATAAATCTTTACACCACTTTCAATAAGAACACCATAATCTGCCTGTGTCAGAAGATAAACAAATTTCTTATCCGGAATTCCAGGTGTTACAATCCGCACATCCACACCACGTTTTGCCGCATTCTGAAGGCTTACCAGCATTTCATGGTCAATAATCAGATACGGGGTGAAAATGTAGACATACTTCTGTGCTGAATTAATAATGTTCATGTATACATTCTCGCCGGTATTTTCGTGATCTAACGGTGTATCACTATACGGCTGCACATATCCAACGGATGGAATCTTTGCCACATAGTCTGCATCCGGCCGGAACTTCTCATAATCCTCCGTGGAATTTATTATATAATTCCACATTTCAAGAAACATACAGGTAAAGCTCCATACCGCTGCACCTTTCATACGGATTCCGGTATCCTTCCAGTATCCAAACCGCTCAATTTCATTGATATATTCATCTGCAATATTGATTCCACCAGTAAATGCAACATTTCCATCAATAACGAGGATTTTTCTGTGGTCACGGTTATTCATAATGACAGCCAGTCTCGCCCGCAACGGATTAAACGCCGCACATTTAATTCCGATTTTCTGCAATTCCTTATAGAAATTATTCGGCAGTGTCGTAATGCAGCCAACATCATCATAAATCAGACGTACTTCTACGCCCTCTTCCACTTTTTCCTTCAAAAGCTGAATCAGCTCCCGGAACATCTTTCCATCATCTAAAATAAAATATTCCAGAAAAACAAACTTTTTCGCTTTCCGGATTTCTTCTAACATAACTGGAAACATTTCTTCTCCGGACGGATAATAATTTGTTGCTGTATGTTCATAAACTGGAAAATGCGCCCAGTCACTGATATATGAAGACTGTCCAGCGGCAACCGAATCTTCTTCTGCCAGCCGTTCTCTGCACGCTCTATCTTCTGTAAGAAGCGGTTCTACTTCCTCATTTACACGGTTCATTTTCTCTCTTGCCTTTCTGGTGAGTTCCGGTCTTCCAAATACCACGTACAGCAATAATCCGAGCAATGGAAACATCAGAATAATAAATACCCATGCCAGCCGGTATGCCGGATTCATTCTTCGATTTACAACGAATAAAGCTACGATAAATGCAAGTATATTGAGAATCAGGTTGATGTAAGTAGACATTTTACCAACTTCCAGCAGCAGATAAAATAAATATCCAAACTGAAGTAAAATAAGTAAAACTGTGATAAAAAGTCTGCTGATTAAAACTTTAACTATTTTCTTCACCTTATTCCCTCCTCTTTCTTTTCTACCCCTTGTTTTATGCGTATTCTTCATTCTACCGCATTTTCTCCCAGAAATCAAATGTCCGGCGTATTCCTTTCCCTCTGTCTCTGTCTCTTTCTCTTTCTTTCTGCTTTTTATCTCTTCCAGGCTATTTTCTTTTATCGAATCAGCCGCATGACATCCAGCCTCCCCCAGCCCTGTGCATGCTTGGATTTTCCAGTATCTACACTCGTCTCATAAAGCCGCAGTTTTACTTCTGCCGGTTTTAGATTTGGATAACGGCTTAAAAGCACCGCGACCGCCCCCGCCACCACCGGTGTTGCCATAGAGGTTCCACTTTTCATCTCATAACCATTTCCCATCCGCTTACAGCTGACAATCGCTGTTCCAGGAGCCACTACTTCTGGTTTCATAATGCAGGCTTCCGTCGGACCCCTCCCACTATACCCACGCATCAGACCCAGATTTTTTACTTCTCCTTCCTCATCATCACTGCTGCCCACCGTTATAATCTTCCGGCATAGCCCCGGTATCGTAATACTCTTATCCTTTGGCCCGTTATTTCCTGCAGCAGCAACCACTACGATTCCTGCGTCCCAGACTGCTTCAATTGCTGCTAACAATTCCTCCTGTTCTTCCCTTCTGGCCGAAGCAAGCATTCCTACGGAAATATTTAAGATTCTTATATTCATTTTCCCATAATTTGCAATCAGCCATTTTAATGCAGATACCACCAGTCTGGTATTTCCCTTTCCCATACGGTCTAATACTTTTATCGCATATATCGCTGCTCCCGGTGCCATCCCCCGGTAACGTCCATGAGAAGCAAAACCGGAACCTGCAATAATTCCGGAAACATGGGTTCCATGACCGTTATCATCATAAAGTATCTTCTTATCACCTACATAATCACGAAATCCTCTGATTCTTTGTCCAAAATCAATATGAGTTCCAATTCCTGTATCCATCACGGCTACCGTGACATTATTTCCAATATATCCTAGTTTATGAGCTTCATTCACCCTTGTAATCTGTCTGACCCGTTCCATACTGCACCATTTTATGTTTTCTTATAATATATGCAGTGCAGCATTTTTGACCACCTGCAGTGCTTTCCGGATACCCGAAAAAAGTTTACCCAGCAAACTCGGCTCTTTTTTTCTGCCAGACTTTTTTCTTCGCTACTTACGTAAAAAGGCGTATACCCTTGTGGATTTTCATCCGCAAAAGCATACGCCTTATTTTATTTATGTGAGTATTGAAAAATCACATGCCACGAATCTGCAATTAGTTCTGAGCAGGAACATCCTTGATGGAGAAGCTGATTCTTCCCATTCTGTCTTTGCCCATGCAGATACAGGTTACTGTATCACCAAGAGTCAGAACATCTTCTACATGTTCGATTCTCTCTTTCGCAATTTTGGAAATGTGAACCATTCCCTCTTTGCCCGGTGCAAATTCGATGAATGCACCAAATTCTTTGATGCTTACTACTTTACCAGTGAAAATCTGACCTTCTTCAAAATCAGTTGTAATGATACGGATCATGTCAGCAGCTTTCTCAAGCATTGCTTTATCGGTACCACAGATGCTTACTGCACCTTCATCATTGATGTCAATCTTAACACCAGTGCGGTCGATAATCTCGTTGATTGTCTTACCCTTCTGACCTACTACATCACCAATCTTAGCCGGGTCAATCTGAACCTGAAGAATCTTTGGAGCATACTGTCCAACTTCTTTTCTTGGCTCAGCAATTGCTTTGGACATAACTTCGTCCATGATATAAAGTCTTGCTTCCCTGGTTCTTCTGATTGCTTCTTCTACGATAGGTCTTGTTAATCCGTGAATCTTAATATCCATCTGGATTGCAGTAATACCGTCATGTGTACCAGTTACCTTGAAGTCCATATCTCCGAAGAAGTCCTCAAGTCCCTGAATATCGGTTAATACGATGTAATCATCATCTGTCTCACCAGTTACCAGACCACAGGAAATACCTGCAACCATTTTCTTAATCGGAACACCTGCAGCCATAAGTGCCATACAGGATGCACAGGTAGATGCCATAGAGGTAGAACCATTAGATTCAAAGGTCTCGGATACGGCACGGATTGCATATGGGAATTCTTCTTCAGAAGGAAGAACCGGAACCAATGCTTTCTCAGCCAGTGCTCCATGTCCGATTTCACGACGTCCCGGTCCTCTGGAAGGTTTTGTTTCTCCAACAGAGTAGGATGGGAAATTGTAATGGTGCATATATCTCTTGGTGGTAATATTCTCATCTAATCCATCGATTTTCTGAACTTCAGATAATGGAGCTAATGTTACAACATCACAGATCTGAGTCTGTCCACGGGTAAACATAGCAGAACCATGTACTCTAGGAATAATATCAACCTCAGATGCCAGCGGACGAATCTGGTTGATTGCTCTTCCATCCGGACGTTTGTGGTCTTTTAAAATCATCTTACGAACGGTCTTCTTCTGATACTGATATACAGCCTCACCAACTAATGGAAGCCACTCTTCGTTATCTGCAAATGCCTCTTCCATTTTCTCTGTTACTTTACGGATATTTTCTTCTCTGGTCTGTTTGTCGTCAGAGAATACTGCTACTTCCATCTCATCCGGTGTAACAATCTCACGCATAGCTGCAAACATTTCCTCTGGAACTGCACAGCTTGTATATTCATGTTTTGGTTTACCAACTTCGTTTACCAGTTTCATAATGAAATCATTAATGGTCTGGTTGATGTCGTGTGCCATGTAAATTGCTTCAATCATTTTATCTTCCGGAATCTCATTTGCTCCGGCTTCAATCATGATTACTTTCTCTCTGGTAGAAGCAACCGTCAACTGTAAATCACCATTGTCCCAAACTTCCTGGGATGGGTTGATTACAAATTCACCATCTTTCATTCCGACCTGTGTCATAGCACATGGTCCGTCAAATGGGATGTCCGAAATGCAGGTTGCAATCGCAGAACCAAGCATTGCTACGATTTCCGGACGGCATTCCGGGTCAACGCTCATAACGAGGTTGTTTAATGTTACATCATTACGATAATCCTTTGGGAATAACGGACGCATAGGTCTGTCAATTACACGGGAAGTAAGAATTGCATTCTCAGATGCTTTTCCTTCTCTCTTATTAAATCCGCCAGGGATTTTTCCTACTGCATAAGATTTCTCTTCGAACTCTACGCTAAGAGGGAAAAAGTCGATTCCGTCTCTTGGCTTTTCAGATGCTGTTGCAGTAGATAATACAGTGGTATCACCGTAGTGCATGAATGCACATCCATTTGCCTGTTTACCCACACGGTTAATATCAACCGTAAGAGTTCTTCCGGCAAGTTCCATTGAATAACTCTGGTACATATCATTTCTCCTTTTTTGTATACAGGATATTCCTGCTTATTATGGCAGAAGTTCCGAAATGGTGCTGTTTGCAGCCATCCGGAGGTGTATCGACCGAAACTACTGATTAACACAATCTGTAATTGCACTAATCAGTGGTCTCGGAATCGTCCTTCTGCCGTTCTTACATTGTCATCCATAAGACTCTGTACTTGCAGTTCCTTACGGATATCCGGCAACCTGTGGAAGCCTAGCAACCGAAAAATAGAGCGGACAACTCCGCTCTATTCTATACGGTTTCCTTTTACAAGAAATTACTTTCTTAAACCTAAACGTTCGATTAAAGAACGATATCTTTCAATATCAACTTTCTTTAAGTAAGCCAGTAAACGACGTCTCTGACCAACCATCTTTAAAAGTCCTCTTCTGGAATGATGATCCTTCTGATTTACTTTTAAGTGCTCATTCAGCTCATTGATTCTGGCTGTTAAAAGTGCAACCTGTACCTCTGGTGAACCTGTGTCTGTAGCAGTTTTACCATATTCTGCGATGATTGCTTCTTTTCTTTCTTTTGATAACATTTACGTTTCCTCCTTATATTTTCTTATCGCCTGATAATCAGCAAAAGGTCGGAGTGTCCATCTACCGAATATCGGCTAAATCATACCTAACAAATATAACATACTACTTATTATTTGTAAACAAAATTCTGTTAGTTTCCTTATCTAGTTTCCTAATACACGGACAACACATACTGGTGAACGATAATATGCATTGGAAATCTTGATTCCGGTAGAAGGTGAACTTGCATGAACAATCTGACCATTTCCGATATAGATTGCCACATGGTTGATGCCCTTACCGCTACCATAGAAGAACAAATCTCCCGGCTGTGCTTCGGATGCACTGATTCTGGTTCCGCATCCTGCCTGTGCTCTGGATGAGTGTGGCAGATATACGCCATAATTTGCATATACGGATAATACAAATCCGGAACAGTCCGCTCCTCTGGTAAGGCTGGTTCCGCCCCATACATATGGATTACCGACAAACTGTGTTGCATAAGCCACCAGTGATACTCTTGTATCTGAAACACCCTGACCATATTTTAATTCTGTCATGGTCTGTGCCTTTGGCAGCTGCTGTGAAATCTCTACATAGTCGGTGCTTGCATATCCTACATCACCATCTAAGTCTACTTCCACCCAGCCATCATACTGATTTAAAACCTCTAATTCTTCTCCTTCCGGCATCAATGCCAGTTTGGTACAATCGGTATTCATCTCAGCACGTACATTTAAAGTCTGTGTTGTAACGGTTGCAATGGTCTTCATTACTTCCTGGGCTTTTGCTACAGCTGCCTCTCCGGTAATGATATATTCTGCTTTTACATATCCGGTTACCTGACCAGATTCAATTTTAAGCCACTCGCCATCGTCCTCTAAAATTTCACATCCGGCATCACTCTGCATCTTTCCTACGATATCAGAATTGGTATCCGGCTGTTCCCTTACATTTAAACTGCTGTCAACCTGTGCAATACCAAGATTGGTATATCCACAGATTGTTGTATCTACAGGTACCGCTGTATCGGTTGCTGCTGTATCTGCAGGTACCGTTGTATCAGTTGCTGCAGCATCCTCAGACTGTCCTTCCATCGTTGTAACAGTATTGGTTGCTGAAACAACAATATCTGTATTATAATAGGAATCCATTGTAGCAAATATTCCTGCATTTAAGCCGGAACCTGCTGATGTCTGTGCAGCTGCGCCACCCTCAAGCGCCACTGTAAGTCCACAGGTAAGAATAAATGCTGTTGTCTTCCACTTTCTATTGTTCTTCATAAAAATATGCCTCCTGACATTGTAACGATGCAAAATGCACCCTGCATTTCCGCATCTGTTCGAATCAATATGCTTCTCCATATTTTAAGATTATAGCAACGTGATTTCATAATGTCAACATAAATATGTAACAATTATGTAACAATTGTTCGAAATTTTACGAAATTCATATATTTAATGCTGCTGTACATAAAATCTGCCATAGGCAATATCCTGTTCGAGCTGTTGCTTTAAAGCCTCTAAGGATTCAAACTTCATCTCGCTGCGCTCTCTGCTCCGGAAGCAGACACGCACTTTCTTTCCATAGAGATTCTCATTAAAATCAAAAATATTGGTTTCCACTGCCACCGGATTAACCCCTTCGATAGTCGGCTTACATCCAACATCTGCGATTCCATGATACGTCTTATCCCCTACTACAACATCACAAACATAGACACCAAACGGCGGAAGCAGTTTGTTTTCCGGCGGTATGATATTTATGGTCGGGATTCCAAGTACCTTCGCGCCCATTTCTCTGCCATGTATTACAACACCTTCCACAAAATAATCATAGCCAAGAAGGTATTTTACTTTTTCCATATTGCCCTTTTCTACTTCTTCCCGGATAAAGGTACTGCTGATATCCCGATTCTCATACTGAACCTTATCTATTACCTTAAGTTCATAATGCAGCTTCTTCGCATATATTTCCAGCAGATGGTAATCTCCGCGGCGGTTATGTCCGAAATGAAAATCTGTTCCAACCACAATGCCACGGATTTTCATGGAAGAAGCCAGCATTTCAATAAATGCTTCCGGTTCCATGGTCATGACTTCTTTGGTAAAAGGATATTCAATCAGATAATCAATGCCCTGCTCTTCACAGATTGCAACCTTCTCTTCATTCGTCGTAAGCACCTTCTGGACTTCATTTATCCTGCCCGGTCTCGGCGGAATGGCAAAGGTAAATAGTACCGTTGCACAGCCTTTATTCTTCTGCTCCATCATATGTTCTAATAAAGTCTCATGTCCTCTGTGCAGACCGTCAAATTTGCCAAGGGAAAGCACGCATTCTTCTTCAATATGAAATTCTGTTGTTCCATGTATATACTTCATTTTTTATACCTGCTTAAATGTCTTTTTCCTTCTCATTGCTGTGTAAAGAAAAGTTTTACCGGCTTAAACAGCCTGTCCGCTGTACGGTATTCATATATTCCAACAAAATGATTTGCATTGTCATACACTCTGACTTTTTTGCAGTCATCTTCTTTATAAAAAGAAGCAAGCGTATGCTCTATCGTCTCTGCCTCTGCTATCACAGGCAACGGCAGCTTATTTCCATTATATAAAAGTGCAGTACTATCTTTGCGGCTGTGAATCTGTGGCAGATTTTTAAATACGGTATCAATGGGATATAAAATCTCTTCTATCTTACCACTTTTCATTATTGTCTCAATTTCCTGCAGTGTTTTTGCATCTTCTATTTGAAAATCTGAAACTCTTGTCCGTACCAGGTACTCCATACAGGCTCCACAACCTAATTTTTCTCCGATGTCATGGCACAATGTACGGATATAAGTTCCTTTGGAACAGTGCACCCGCATGGTCACTCGTGGCAAGTCGATTGATAAAATTGCAATATCTAATATCTGAACCTTCCTTGCCTTGCGTTCTACTTCCACACCTTCTCTTGCTAAGTCACATAATTTCTTTCCATTGACCTTCAGTGCAGAATACATCGGCGGAATCTGTGCATATTCTCCCACAAAGCTTTCAATACACTGCTTTACTTCTTCTATGGAAAGATTTACCTCGGATTCCTTTAATATGGTTCCTGTCATATCCTGGGTATCCGTTTCTTTTCCCAAAAGCATGACTGCCTCGTATACCTTGTCCTTATCAGTTAAAAGGTCACAGACTCTGGTTGCTTTTCCTATACATACAGGAAGTACGCCCTCCGCATCCGGATCAAGCGTACCTGTATGTCCAATCTTTTTCATTTTTAAAATTCCACGCAGCTTTGCAACTACGTCAAAGGACGTAAATCCTTTTTCTTTTCTTACATTAATAATTCCGTCCATACGTTATCCTGTCTATTTCAAAAGCTGTTTTTCAACGTCCTTTACGATTCCCTCAAGAATCTCTTTGGCATTGCCTTCTATGGTTGCTCCGGCTGCCCGTATATGACCGCCTCCACCATAGGACATCATAATAACTGCCACATCTACCTTACCACTGGAACGCATGCTTGCTTTAAAGCTTCCATCCTCATTTTCGTAAAGAAAGATTGCAGCTTCCACATCTTTGGTAGCACGAAGCTGCTGTACGATTCCTTCTAAATGTTTCGGAAGAACCTGGTATTTTTCCATTTCTTCTTTGGTTACGATAGATGCAATGCATTTTCCATCTAAAAAGAGCTGGCTGTCCACCAATGCCTGACCTAAAATCCGGTTCTGCTCGTAAGTTTTCTCATAATAAGTCTTATCCACGATACGGCTGAAATCAATTCCCATTTCCATCAGCCTGCCGGCAATGTTCATGGTCTTTGCAGAAGTACAGGAATACTGGAACACACCGGTATCATGCACAATTCCCACATAAATACATTCTGCAATTTCCTTTGTAATCTTCTCTTCATCTATGAGTTCATATACAAGCTCACAGGTTGAACTTGCCTCCGGGAAAATGTAGTTTGCATCTGCAAAGCTCTGATTGCTGATATGATGGTCAACACAGAAGGTACGTTTTGCTGCATGAAAATATTTCACTGCATTTCCCAGTCGTTTCTCATCGCCGCAGTCCAATGCAATAAATAAATCGTATGGCTCTTTTTCTATATAAGAGCTGTCAATTTTATCTGCATTTGCAAGGAATTTGAAAATGTTTGGAATCGGTTCCAGATGGAGTTCCACTTCCATTTCCGGATGATATTTTCTGATATAGTTATATACTGCTAACGTGGAACCTACACAGTCTCCGTCAGGTTTTACATGACCGGCTATTGCTACACGCTTCACATCATAAAGCTGTTCCTCTAATTTCATTGGCAACACCTGCTCTCTTTCTCTTCGGATGAGGCTTAGGACTCTTCCTGTCCAATCACCTCATCAATTTTCTTTGACATGTTTACACCATACTCAATGGACTGATCCAGAATAAACCGAATCTCCGGAGTATTTCTTAAATTGATACTTTTTGCGAGGGCATGACGAATATACCCTTCTGCACTATTAAGACCTTTGATTGTATTATTCTGAGCTTCTTCGTCTCCGAATACACTGATATACGCCTTACAGGTTTTTAAATCCGGTGCCACTTCTACGGCGACCACACTGGTCATCGGTGCAATACGCGGGTCTTTTACTTCACTCCGGATAATGTTGGAGAGTTCTCTTTGAACTTCTCCATTTATCCGCATATTTTTCATACTATTTTTTTGCATAATTTTCCTGTCCTTCTATCAGATTATCTGGCAACCTCTACCATCTTATATGCCTCTACCTGATCCAGTTCTGCAATATCATTAAATCCTTCGAATACAAGACCACACTCATATCCGGCTTTTACTTCCTTCACATCGTCCTTGAAACGTTTCAGGGAAGCAAGATTTCCTTCAAATATCTGTGTTCCCTCACGGGTAATACGGACTTTACATCCACGCTCAAAGTTACCATCCAATACATATGAACCTGCAATGTTACCAACACCGGATGCTTTGAAAATCTGACGGACTTCTGCATGGCCGATTACTTTTTCTTCGTATACAGGATCTAACATTCCCTTCATAGCAGCTTCTACGTCTTCAATTGCGTTATAGATAACTTTATAAAGACGGATATCTACACCTTCATTTTCAGCAGTAACCTTTGCTGTAGGGTCCGGTCTTACGTTAAATCCAATGATGATTGCGTTAGATGCAGATGCTAAAGTAACATCAGATTCGTTGATTGCACCAACACCACCATGGATAATCTTAACCACAACTTCGTCGTTGGAAAGTTTTACAAGACTCTGTTTTACGGCTTCTACAGAACCCTGGACGTCTGCTTTAACGATGATATCCAGCTCTTTTACATCTCCGGACTGAATCTGTGAGAACAGGTCATCTAAAGACATTCTGGAACGGGTCTCCTCTAACAGTTTTGCCTTTCCTTCGGAAATATATGTCTCTGCAAAGTTTCTTGCATCTTTTTCACTGTCACATGCTACGAATGTTTCTCCTGCATCTGGTACACTGGAAAGTCCTAAAATCTCTACCGGCATGGATGGTCCGGCTTCTTTTACTCTTCTTCCCTTATCGTCAATCATGGCACGCACTTTACCATATGCACTACCACAGGCAATCGGCTCACCAACTGTAAGGGTTCCCTTCTGTACTAAAACAGTTGCTACAGCTCCTCTTCCTTTATCCAGCTGTGCCTCAATGATAACACCACGGGCTTTACGTTTTGGATTTGCCTTTAACTCGCTGACTTCTGCTGTTAATAATAACATTTCCAATAACTGGTCAATACCTTCGTGGGTATGAGCAGATACCGGTACAAAAATGGTGCTTCCACCCCAGTCTTCCGGAATCAGTTCGTATTCGGATAACTCCTGTTTTACTCGGTCGATATTGGCATTTGGCTTATCAATCTTATTGATTGCTACTACGATTTCAATTCCGGCTGCTTTAGCATGGTTAATTGCTTCTACAGTCTGCGGCATGACACCATCATCTGCTGCAACTACAAGAATTGCGATGTCGGTGGATTTTGCTCCACGCAGACGCATTGCGGTAAATGCTTCATGTCCCGGTGTATCTAAGAAGGTAATCTTCTGTCCATTGATACTTACCACATAGGCTCCGATATGCTGTGTGATACCACCAGCCTCACGGTCTGTTACATGTGTATTACGGATTGCATCCAGAAGGGATGTTTTACCATGGTCAACGTGACCCATTACACAGACAACAGGTGGTCTTGGAACTAAATCTTCTTCTCTTTCTTCATCCTCTTTTAAGAGTTCTGCAATTACGTCTACCTTTTCTTCCGGCTCTGCAATACAGTTAAATTCCAGTGCAATTTCTTCTGCACTGTCATAGTCGATTTCCTGGTTTACGGTAACCATCTGTCCCTTCATAAAGAGCTTCTTGATGATTTCAGAAGCCTGAACCTTCATCTTATCTGCCAGTTCCTTAATCGTCATACGCTCCGGCAGGGATACGCTGCGGATGGTATCTTCTTCCTTTGGTTTCGGCTGTGCAGGACGTTTCTTCTTACCGCCGTTTTTCTCAAGATTTACATATCTTTCCTGTTTCTTGCTTCCTAACTTATCGTGCTCCTGCACCTGTTTCTTACGGGTATTGTCACGGTCACGGTTCTCACGGCTTTCTTTTCTTAAATCGTCCGGTCCTGCCTGGATTGCTTCTTTATTGAAACGGTTTAATTCCTGATCGAATCTTCCACCATTTCTTCCGCCTCTTCCATTTCTGTCGCCTTGTGGACGGTTATTATTGTATGGTCTGTCTCCCTGTGGGCGGTTATTGTTGTACGGTCTGTCTCCCTGCTGGCGGTTGTTATTGTACGGTCTGTCTCCCTGCGGGCGGTTGTTATTATACGGTCTGTCTCCCTGCTGACGGTTATTATATGGTCTGTCCCCCTGCGGGCGGTTATTGTTGTACGATCTGTCTCCCTGCTGACGGTTATTATACGGTCTGTCTCCCTGTGGGCGGTTGTTATTATACGGTCTGTCTCCCTGTGGACGGTTATTGTTGTATGGTCTGTCTCCCTGCTGACGGTTATTGTTAAAGTTTCTTGTCTCCGTCTTCTTCTCTTCTGTTTTCACTACCGGTTTCTCCTGAACAGTTTTTGTTTCCGTAGTCTTTACTTCTGCAGTTTTCGTTTCTGCTGGTTTTACTTCTGCAGCCTTAACTTCTGTTGCCTTTACCTCTGCCGGCTTAACTTCTGCAGCTTTTACTTCTGCAGGCTTTGGTGCTGCCGGTTTTGCAGGCTGAGCTGGTCTTGCAGCCGGTGCCGGTCTTCTTGTTTCTCCGGTCTTGGCATTGGTGTGATAAGCCTGACGTCTGCTTCCCGGATTGGTCTTGCTGTTCTGTGGGTTAAATACAGCAGAAATGCTTGCTTTTTTCTTTGGACGAGCCGGTGCTTCTGTTGATTTTGCCTCGCCTGCAGCTTTTGTTTCACCTGCTGGCTTTGCTTCTGTTGCAGCTTTTGCTTTGCCTGCCGGCTTTGTCTCTGCTGCTGGCTTTGCTGCCGGTTTTGCTGCTCCTTTTACTTTAGAACGTACCAGTTTCTGTGCATCTTCATCTATACTATTACTGGATGTCTTTACTTCATACTGGGTTCCTTTTAAGGAATCCAAAACATCCTGCGGCTTTATATTTAATTCTTTTGCGAGTTCATATACTCTGAGTTTTGACATATATAACTACCTCCGTTATTCAGTTGTTAACAGTTTCAATTGCTTTATGACGGCTTTGGCAAGACCTTCGTTGGTAACTGCCAATGATGCCCGAAATTCTTTTCCAATATGATGTCCGAGACTCTCCTTATCAGCATAAGCATAAAATGGCACTTCATAAAAGCTGCACATATCACGGAAATGTTTCTTCGTATTATCTGAAGCATCTCCTGCGACAATGACCAGATGAGCCTTTCCTTCTTTTACCGCTTTCTCTGTTGAAAATTCTCCGCTTGCAACATTTCCTGCCTTGGCAGAAAGTCCAAGCATGGATAACACCTTATCTTGTTTCAATATTCTGCATCTCCTTTTGCAACTCCTCATATATTTCTTCCGGAATCGCCATTTTCAAAGATCTTTCCAAGCCCTTTGTCTTTTTTGCTGCCAAAAAGCAATCCATATTCGGACAGATATATGCGCCTCTTCCATTCTTCCTTCCAGTGGAGTCCACTACAAGTTCATCTTCCGGCGTATGAATAATCCGAATCAGTTCTTTCTTGCTTTTCATTTCCTGGCATCCTACACATTTCCGCATAGGAATCTTCTTATTCGTTGCCATCTATGAACTCACCATCTCCTGCGTTTTCTTCTTCATAACCTTCCTCATAACCCTCTTCATACTCCTCATCATAGTCCTCGTAATCATTTTCATAATCCATGAATTCACCGGACTCTCTTGCCTGTGTCTCACTCTTGATATCAATCTTGAATCCGGTCAGTCTTGCAGCAAGTCTTGCATTCTGTCCTTCTTTACCGATAGCAGGGGATAACTGATAATCCGGAACAACAACCTTTGCGCTCTTCTCTTCGCCATCTGCGATTACGGAAATAACTTTTGCTGGGCTTAATGCGTTCTCGATTAACATAGCAGGATTCTCATTCCAGTTAATGATATCAATTTTCTCACCGCGTAATTCACTTACGATAGCATTTACCCTGGCTCCGTTCATACCTACACATGCTCCTACCGGATCTACATCAGGGTCATTGGAGTAAACAGCAATCTTTGTTCTGCTTCCTGCTTCACGGGCAATACTCTTAATCTCTACAATACCATCTTTTACTTCAGTAACTTCTGCTTCAAACAGACGTTTTACTAATTCCGGATGTGTTCTTGAAACCATAATCTTTGGTCCCTTTGGTGTAGATTTTACTTCCAGAATATATACCTTGATACGTTCGGTCGGTTTGAATACTTCACCCTTTACCTGCTCATTTTCAGTAAGAATGGCATCTGCTTTACCAAGATTAATGGAAATATTTTTTCCAACATATCTCTGTACAATTCCGGTTACAACGTCTTTTTCCATGCTATAATATTCGCTGTAAATTGCTTTTCTTTCTTCCTCACGAATCTTCTGTAAAATTACGTTCTTTGCATTCTGTGTTGCAATACGTCCAAATTCTTTGGATTTAACTTCTACATTTACCACATCACCAAGATTGTACTCAGAATCAATCATGCGTGCATTTGCAAGGCTGATTTCTGTTACATCATCTTCTACTTTTTCCACTACGGTCTTCTCAGCAAGCACATGGAACTCGCATGTTTCCGGGTCAATATTTACTTTAATATTATCTGCCTTTCCAAAATGGTTTTTGCATGCAGTCAGCAGAGAATTCTCAATTGCCTCAAGTAAAGTCTCTTTGCTGATATTTTTTTCCTGCTCCAGTATTGTCAATGCTTCCAACAACTCGTTATTCATTTCTTTATCCTCCTATATACTTATTTTCTAAGTTGTATGCTATGTTAATGATTAAAAATCGATGGCAAGACGGATTAATGCAATATCCTTCTTATCAAATACCTTCTGTCCATAAGATTCGTCTTCAATTGTTACGGTATTCTCATCATATGCACTTAAGACTCCACAAAATTCCTTTTCATGATCTATGGCACGATACAGACGTATCTCCACTTCTTTTCCCATAGAACGGACATAGTCCTTTTCTTTCTTCAACGGTCTGCCAAGTCCCGGCGAACTCACTTCAAAAATATAAGAGTCTTCCACATAATCTTCCCGATCCAGAATCTCATTCATTTCCCGTGCTACCATTTCACAGTCATTGACGGTAATTCCGCCTTCCTTATCAATGTAAGCCCGTAAGTACCAGTCGGAACCTTCCTTGACATATTCCACATCTACCAGTTCAAAATGATACTTATCAACGATTGGCTGAATGAAGCTTTCTGTCTTCTGTTCATAAATTTCTTTTCTGGACATGTAACCACCTTTCCATCTGCTTAAATTTTGTTCTAAACATGAATTGAGAGTGGACGCAACGCCCACTCTCAAAGCCTAAATCATCATGTACTGTATTATTATAGCACTATTTTCTTAAATTGCAAGATTTTATTTCCAAATTATCTACTTTCTGCCGGCTTTTCCTGCCTTTTTCTGTGACCAGACAGAACATGCTCCAATCACTACGGCAACCAGAATTGTAAATACATATGCCATCCATGCTGGTAATGTTCCTGCAGATACTACTGCTGTGCTGCCGTTTCCATCACCTTTTACTAAAATCAATGCAGAAACCGGAGCTACTTCTGCTGTTCCAGAAATTGTTTCAATCGTATCTTTTCCTGCTAAGGTATCATTAATGCATACATTCCAGTTTCCTTCCGGAAGAGTTACTTCTTTTTTCTCATTATTGGCATTGAAGATCACATACATTCCATCTGCTGTCTCTCCGTCAACATCACCGGTAATTGCAAACGCTACTACATTATCATCTAAATCTTCTACCGGAGTCACATGTGCTTTTACATCCTCTGCATTGTCAAGGCGAAGCACCGGATGTGCCTTACGGAATGCAATCAGTCCTTTATAATACTGGTAAACATTCTGATACTGTTCATCTTCCAGATTGCTCCATTTTAAGCTGTTTACTGAATCTGGTGAGGCATAGCTGTTTTCATCAAGACCACCATCTGCTTTCACTTTGCTTCTTAAGAATTCTTCTCCTGCCTGCATAAACGGAACACCCTCTGCCGTCATATAAATGGCTGCTGCAAGATTGTTCATGCGGATTCGCTCCTCCACGGAAGCTTCCGGAGTAGAACGGATAATACGATCCATCAGGGAAAGATTATCGTGACAGGATGCGTAGTTAACGGACTGGGAAGGTGTAGTACACCATTCCGGTGATAATCCCATAAAGCATTTTTGTAAGGTCTTCTCTTTGCCATTTGCTCCGGATACAAAACCTTTTTCTGTAGTTGAAAATGTATTTCCTTTTAACAAATCTCTTAAAGTATCACTGAAAAAAGCCATTTCCGGTACTTCTGTGGAATTGGTCTGTGTTGTCATGGAATATCCTTCTTTGGTAAGGCTTGTCTGCATCGACCATCCTTCTCCGTAGAAGATAACATCCGGGTGGTCTTTGTGCACTTCCTCGATTACCTCGTTCATGGTTTCCGTATCCAAAAGTCCTACCAGGTCAAAACGGAAGCCATCAATATGATATTCATCTGCCCAGTATTTCACAGAGTCCACAATATATTTCTTCACCATGGAACGCTCGGATGCTGTGTCATTTCCACAGCCGGAACCATTAGAATAAGTCCCATTATCATTTACTCTTGAGAAATACTCCGGCACAATTACGTTAAAACAGAATTCTCCTGCATTGTATACATGATTGTAAACCACGTCCATAACGACACTGATATCATTATCATGTAACGTCTTTACCATTTCTTTAGCTTCTTTCACCCGGACTTCTCCATGATATGGATCCGTGGAATAAGAGCCTTCCGGTACGTTGTAGTTGACCGGATCATATCCCCAGTTAAACTGTGGTGTATCCAGCTTTGTTTCATCTACGGAACCATAATCATAAAACGGAAGTAAATGTAAATGTGTGATTCCCAAATCCTTGATATGGTCAAGTCCGGTCGGAACACCATTTTCAGTTGTGGTTCCGGTCTCTGTCAGTCCTAAATATTTTCCAACGTTTTCAATTCCGGAACTGGAATCTGAAGAGACGTCACGGATATGCATTTCATAAATAACAGCATCATTAATACCCTCTCCGGCATGTGGGTTACCGTCACTGTCCCACCCTTCCGGATTGGTGGATTCCAAATCAATTATCATGGCACGTTTTCCGTTGACACCTGTGGTTCTTGCATATGGGTCATTGGCTTCTTTTTCCTCACCATTAATGGTAACGGTATAAGTATAATAGGTACCATTTAAATCTCCATCCTTTGATGCCACCCAGGTTCCGTTTATATCTGCAGTCATTGGAATGGATTCGATTAAATCATCGGTTCCTTCTATTCCTGATTCATAGAGATTTACAGAAACAGCCTGTGCGGTTGGTGCCCAGAGACGGAACGCTGTGCTGTCTTTTGTCCAGGTTGCACCAAGGTCATCTCCGTCATAAGTATATTCTTCTTCAAATTCTTTGGTGGAATATACGCTCGGCATCACTACTTTATATTCAGTTCCTTCGTATGTAATCTGATAGCTCTTATAAGCATCTAATGGTTTTTCCACAACTACCTGATATACGAAATCTTCATCTTGTGTTACTTCTTTGATAGTAACCGCCACACCATCGGCACTCTTAATGGAAAATGCCTGCATCAGATCCCCTTCAACTGCTCCGGTCATCTGAACGGTTACTGCGCTTTCCCCATCATATTTGGCTCCGGATAATTTAGTTCCGGTTACAGCATCATCACCATATTCTTTGGTATATCCTTTCACACCGGACTCCACATAAATATCCACAGTGCCGGATACCATCTCGGAAATATCAATAAACTGGTCTTCATCAACATCCTTGGTCCAGTCTGCTGTACGCACAATAAATCCAACAGAGGTTGTACCCGGTGTTACTTCCATGGTTGCCACATGGTCACCATCTTCCTCTGCCAGTTCATAAGCTGCACCATCCGCACCTTCTCCCCACATCCAGACATCCCATCCATCGTAATTGTCGTCTGCTCTGTGGTAATGCAGCTTAATCAAAAGTTCGTCAGCCTTTACCATTGCCGCATCTGAGACTACTGAAAAAACAGTCATCATGATAAGCAGCAATGCCATCCCCAATGCTTTTCCTCTTCTCTTCATGTCACCCTCCATCATACATTTGTTAGATTTGCTTATTTTTTCCTTGTTTGTTACCGGAAACATAGTAAATTGTAACATAATATATGCTGATTTGGAAGAGAAATTTTCGTAAATTTTAGTATTTTTACATTTTTTAGTTATAAAAAGAAACATACCAAATCCTATTTTGATATGTTTCTTTCATTTACTTATTCATCTTCTTCATCACTACTCCAGGATGAAATCAGATGTATTTCTCCAGTATCTAAATCCAGTGCCATGTTGTCTGACACTCTTGACATCAAATGTCCCTCCATATCCATTGCGATATTATCTGATGTCTGACAGAGCATATCTCCATCATTGTAATCAAGCATATTTCTATACATATTCTATTTCTCCTCTAAAACCATCTTTAACATTTTAAATGCAGCTCTTTTTTTTGCTTCTTTTTTTGCTGTTGCATCTGCCATGCAAATATTATCATATTCTTTAATTACACATTCACAATGCCAGATTGGATTACCATTCGAATCATATTTCTCCGCAAAGTTATATTGCGGAATGGAAAAATAGCCTCTCCTTGCAAGAATTTCAAGTTGATTAATAGAATCTTGTTTATTTGGGTGTTCTATTTCATCCCTAATAGTAAACAATAAGTTATTCTTTTCCAGGTACTGGTATACATATTTTGCCGCAGCCTTTCTGGCTTCTTTCTGCGAGTCACCAAACCCACGAATAATATTGTCAAATTCTTCAATTTTTAGATACGCCTTATATAGTGGCCTTTTTCCGTTTATCGGCCACTCACTACACACATAATCCTCCATATACCAATGTGCAGTATTGTATTTTTCCACATGATATAATGGTAAAACTCCATATTTTCGTAATGACCACTCCTGCAAAAGTTGAATATAATTGTCATCTTCATTCTCCAAATCAGGTTCCAGCATCTGCTCAATCACTTGTTTAAAGATTTTCATATCCCAATTACAATCCAATACTACTGCCCCAATGATTGCTTCAAACAAATCTTCTTTTACAGCATCTTTTTCTTCCGCATGTCCGTTAATATCACTTTTTCCCATAATAAGAAAATCAGCGAACCCTAGCATATCAATTCTTTCTGCCAGATTCTTCCTTTGAACAAGTTTGCTCTTAATTTCTGTCAATTCACCTTCATCACATTCAGAATAAAATTCATTACACTCATCCCTGTTGAAATCATCGCACTCAGATGCCATATAACCGTACTCTTCTGTAAGCAATTGAACCACAACAAAATCAAGAGCCTTATCACCAATGAACTCTAAAACTTCGTTATTTGCCCCGCCATTTTCTGCAGAATACGACCTGCGAACAAATGCCTGTTGTAACAAGTCCCGATTTTTAAATTTGTAATCAATTTGGTTTTCGATACCAATTAAATCATTTGTATCCATATGATACCTCCTAGTTTTTTTACTAGAAGACATAAAGAGTCCAATAATAAACAATCCATTCTTATAATGCATTGCTAAATTGAACAAGATAAGATAAATTTGAATCTTTGTTTTTCTATGTTTACATCATTTCACTTTCATAAAATGAAATAAACCTATGAAAACAATGGTTTTAATTTATAATATTATGCCCTCTGCTTTTAATATAACAGAAAGCATGCTGTTTTTCAATTCTTATTTTTCATATTCCTACCAATCCAAAATCGAAATTGATTTGAATTCAAGTATTCTCCCCCCTTAATCATTTTGTACAAATTCAAGCATTTTAATTGTGTATACATTTCCACAAATTTACCTTTTCTTTTTTTGTAGAATCTCCTTTATTTTTTAATTTTTAAACATATTGCTTTTATCCAATATTTTAAGGAGGTAACGATATGTTGCAGTTTTTAACAGCGGTTCTATATGTATTCTTCAACATTGCAAATTATTATTTTGATAATTTTTTAACATTTTCTTACTAATATTTTTGAAGAGCACTATGAAAAAATAACACAATTACTTTTACAAAGCATCAAACACTATAGGGACATCCACTTTATTTTTCTCCGCCTGCAGCTAGCCTTCTCCATTTGTGATGCAATCAATATTCAAGGCAAACCTCTTTTTATTCCATTGCATTTTCATGCAAACTAGAAAGCTGTCAGCATACCTATAAAAAGGTTATTGGCACTGTCACTAGAATTACTGTGTCAACTAATAATGCCTTACATAACTTTCAACTGTTGCAGACTACTATGCAGCTGCGTCCTCCACCACTGCTACATTACACGAATAATACGAATCCAATTAAATATCATCTCAGCTTTTCAACTGTCCCAGCTACACTTATAGCTCATAAACTATCCATATCCTTATCAACTCAGCAATCCGGAGTAGCATAATAAAACGATTGCTTCATTCCTTTTTAATACACACACCACAACTTTCTCGCTTAAATCAGAAAGCAAATTATAAAAATCAAAATTGGCATAAGAACTATTACCCCATAAAGAATATTGATACAAACAACTTTTATTTGCTGTAAAAAAGGATTATTTTCGCTTAGATAATTGTTTAACTTATCCAATTGTCTTATTCTTTCTTTTTCCAATGTACATCTTTTTGCTTCTATTATATCATTCTTATAACAGTACCATCTTATGCTATACTCTTTGCATCTTTGCTTAAGCGTATTAAAAAAGTCTACCTCCGCCCGATATTCCATTCTGTCAATCACTTCGTTATATTCGGACTTTTTATCAGAAAGATTTTCATCAGTAAGTTCTCTTTTTAACACTTTGATTGCATTCAACGTCGATTCTGTTGCTTTAATTCTTTCAGAGTATTTTGAATTTCCATTTATAATAGAAAATGCCAAGATTACAACAGAAATGATTATGCTAAAATATCCAGACAATATTTCATCATAATATTTAGGAAAATACAATGAAGTTAACGAATAAATAATCAAGACTATACTGTAATAAATAAGCACAAAACTTGAAAATTTTGAGTTCTTATCTAATCGCTTCAACATATTGGCTTGATTGCATTGAGTCACATTCATGATATCATATATTCTATCTCTCGTATATTCTTCCATAATTCTCCTCTTTTCCTCTGTATAAAACAATTATATTTCATATCGGTATAAACTGCAACTACACTTATGACATACCATATACCCTTTTATTTAAGGTCAAAAACTAAACCGATTTGTGGTCGATTTATCTTGGGTAAGCACTTTTGCAGGACTCTCCTTTCCTGCGTATTTTATCAATCGAACTTATGTTAGAATACCTTTTTGAATACCTCGCACTTTTAGTAATGTATTTTTAAGGCTTTTTAGAACAACTACGAGAAACAAACTTTGCGAGTTTCTCGAGTTATCGCAGTGCTTGCCAAATATGCATGCAAGCATGCGATTTTTCTCGCTACTCGCGTAAATAAAAAATGCTGTAAAACCATTATCTGGCTTTCAGCATCTTCTATGGGTTGGGCTATTAAATTATTAATAGTGAGCAGTTCATAGGGGAATCGAACCCCTGTTTCCGCCGTGAGAGGGCGGCGTCTTAACCGCTTGACCAATGAACCGGACAAGTGATACTATAACACGACGCCCTCTAAATTGCAAGCACTTTTTTTAATTTTTTTGTAATTTTTTTCTTCAGCTTCTTTCTAGTCCTCATATCCATTCGGATTATTCTTCTGCCATCTCCAGGAATCGGCACACATTTCACGAATGCCAAACTCTGCTTTCCAGCCAAGCTCCCGCTCTGCCTTTGAAGGGTCGCAATAACAGGTCGCAATGTCGCCGGCACGACGTGGCTTAATGGAATAAGGAATCTTTACGCCTGTTGCTTCTTCAAAATTCTTTACAATATCAAGTACACTATAACCATGTCCGGTACCAAGATTGTAAATACTTAATCCGGCATTTTCCTCAATCTTCTTTAATGCCTTTACATGTCCCTTTGCCAGGTCTACTACATGAATGTAGTCTCTTACCCCGGTTCCGTCCGGTGTATCATAATCATTTCCAAATACGCCAAGCTCTTTTAACTTTCCAACTGCCACCTGGGTAATATATGGCATCAGATTGTTCGGAATTCCATTCGGGTTTTCTCCCATAGTTCCGCTCTGATGTGCTCCGATTGGGTTAAAATATCTTAATAAGATAACATTCCATTCCGGATCAGCTTTCTGCATATCCATAAGAATCTGCTCTAACATGGATTTCGTCCAGCCATATGGATTGGTACACTGTCCCTTCGGGCATTCCTCTGTGATTGGAATCTGTGCCGGATCACCATATACGGTCGCGGAGGAAGAAAAGATAATATTCTTGCAGCCGTGCTGGCGCATCACATCTACTAATGTCAATGTTCCTGCAATGTTGTTATTATAATATTCCCATGGCTTTACCACAGATTCTCCAACTGCTTTTAATCCTGCAAAATGAATGCAGCAGTCAATCTTCTCTTTTTCCATGATTTCATTTAAGATATCACGGTCTAATATATCTCCACGGTAAAATGTAACTTCTTTTCCAGTAAGCGCTTTTACACGCTCCAATGATTTTTCGCTGGCATTGGATAAATTATCCAGCACTACTACGTCATAGCCTGCCTGCTGTAATTCCACGCAGGTATGACTTCCGATATAACCTGCTCCACCTGTAACTAAAATAGACATATTCTCCACTCCTTTGTACTAAAATATGTATTTTCGTGTTCCTTACAAATAAGAGTATACCTTATATTCCTGTATTTGAACAGTATCTATTGTATAAACAATATGTATTTTTGTTGCATCTGCAAAGGACAGCCTCTATAATATATCTATAATCTATCTGCAAATTCCAGAAGGGAGGCATACGATGGACCCAAAATATAAGAATTCTTATAAAGTAAATAAAAAAGAACTGGTTTCCCTTTCCGTCTATAATGTCGGTTTCCAGAAATGTGAACCTCTTTACCAGTGGGGACCGGGAATCCGTGACCATTATCTGATTCATCACATTCTATCCGGCAAAGGATATTATTCTGTTGGTGGTAAAGTTTATGCCCTTTCCACCGGAGATACCTTCCTTGTCTACCCTCAGACCGAAATCACCTATTATGCAGACGAAAAAGACCCGTGGGAATATGCCTGGGTAGGCTTTAATGGCAGTGACGCTGCCATTATTTTGAATGCCACAGATTTTTCCAGGGAGTTTCCACTGATTCACCAGACGCCGCTTTCCGAATCCATCCGGGAACACCTTCTCGGTATCTATGAAGCCTGCGGAAATGATTTCATGGATTCTGTAGAAATGACCGGACGGCTCTATCAGACGCTGGCTCTTTTTATGAAACATGCCAGCAATAATGAACAGTATAACAGTTCCAGCAACTATGTCCAGAAAGGAATTGCCTATATTTCCGCCAACTATTCCTACCCGATTCACGTAGAAGATATTGCTGATTATGTAGGCGTAAGCCGGAGCCATCTGTACCGCTCTTTTGAAACCATACTGGGTCAGTCGCCGAAAAATTATCTGACCCAGTTTCGTTTAAAACAGGCATGCTATCTCTTAGAACACTCCAGCCTATCCATTACTGCTGTAGCTAATTCCGTAGGCTTTGACAATGGGCTGCATTTTTCCAAGACGTTCCATAAGCTGAAAGGAATATCGCCCCGGGATTACCGGCTTGCATCCTTAAATAATAATACAGACTAATCCGCCATTATTATCATTTACAACTTTCTGCATGGTATCCTGCAGTTTCATCTGGCTTTCATCATCCATCATGCCAATCTTGCTGCGGATACCGTCTTCCATCAGTTCTCCAATGGATTTTCCAAAAATGCTGGTTCCCCAGACTCCATCTTCTGTGCTCTGTCCCTCTTTGATATAATGAATCAGGTCGTTTGCCTGCTCTTCACTTCCTACAATCGGTGCAATCTCCGTTTCAATATTTGCCCGGATCATATGAACAGACGGTGCTACTGCCTTGATTTTTACACCAAACTTATTGCCATGTTTAATCAGCACCGGATCATCCATTTTAATATCTGAAAGCTTCGGACTCACCACTCCATATCCTTTCATTTCTACCGATTGTACCGCATCCGCTACCTTCTCATATTCCTTACGTTTCTCAGAAAGCTCTTTTATCATGGAAATAAGCTGGTATTCCCCGGTCACTTCTGTTCCGGTCAGTTCACTGATATTTTCATAATAATACTGATCTGCAATATCCAGCCGGATATCTGCTGTGCCATTTTCCAGATTCACCGCCTGCATCATCATATTGGAAATGTAATCTCCCTCCGGAGCCATCTTGTAATCCATCAAATCTTTAATCAGAGTTACTTCCGACAGCATTTTTCCAGCATTTGCAACCACATTTTCTTTGATTGGATGACTCATTTCCAACATTTCTACCCATTTCGGAAGAAAGAAATTCATCTTCACCACCGGGAATTCATAGAGGATACCCTTCAGCACTGCATAGACATCTTCTTTTCGAAGCTGCTCACAATTCAGTGGAAATACACTGACTTCATATTTTTCTTCTAATTCTTTTGCCAGTTGTGCCGTTTCCTCGCTGTATGGTTTTACGGAATTCAGTACCATAACAAAGGGTTTTCCGATTCTCTGCAGCTCTTTTATGGTTTCTTCCTCACCTTTCACATAATTCTCCCGCGGGATATCTGTGAAACTGCCATCTGCAGTTACTACAATTCCAATGGTTGCATGGTCATTAATAACCTTTCTGGTCCCGACCTCTGCTGCCTTTGTAAAAGGAATTTCCTCTTCAAACCAAGGCGTCTTTACCATTCGCTCCACACCATTTTCCAGATGTCCGGTGGCACCCTCTACCATATAACCCACACAGTCAATCAGCCTCACTTTTACTTCGGCATCTTCGCCAAGCCGGATTTTTGCAGCATCTTTTGGAATAAACTTCGGCTCTGTTGTCATAATGGTTTTCCCCTGGGCCGCCTGTGGCATTTCATCCACCGCACGCTGGCGGCTGTTTTCATCCTCCATAAACGGAAGTACCATCAGCTCCATGAAACGTTTGATAAAAGATGACTTTCCGGTCCGCACAGCTCCAATCACACCTATGTAAATTTCCCCATTTGTCCTTGCACTGATATCTTTATACATATCATAAGTGCCTGTATTAAAATTTTCCATATAAATTCCTCCTGCCTATACTGTTATATGTATATGCAGGAGGAAGTCACCTTTATAACAAAATATTCAGTTTTCCAGAAAGACATCTAAACTCTGCGTGCGTCACATCCCCACAATATTCTCCGTCAGCATGCAATACCATTGGTTTTTCCAAATCCACGCTGAATTTTCTACAATTATGGATATCAAAGCACTTAAATCCTGTATGTTTTCCCTTTACCAGAAATGGCAGCAGAAAAAAGGTACGCCACCTTGCCACTCCATAGCCACAGCAGACCGAAAATTCTCCGTCCGTAGCCACTGCATCCGGAGCCATCGGCACTCCACCGCCTTCACAATACTGATTCATTCCAGCAATAAAAATCATCCGGGAAATCGGCTCTTCCACTTCATCATCAAATACTATCTTCGCCTCTGCTGTCGGCATGGTAAACAAGGATTTTATCGTAAGACAGACGTAGGTTAATGAACCAAGTCCCAGTTTATTTAATGCTTTCTTTAATCCGGAATGCAGTGCCTGTTTACATACATCCGCATCCAGTCCAAGACCGGAACTAATTGCAAAAATCTTCTGTTCCTTCTGTCCTTCTTCCACCCAGCTGACACAGCCCAAGTCAATCGGCGTTGTCTCTTCCGCCTGAAGTATCCGCTCTAAATTTTCTGTAGGTGTTCCATTGATTTTCATACCTCTTGCGAAATCATTCCCAGAGCCGGTCGGTATGTAGCCAAACCGGATTTTTTCAAAATCATGCATCCCGTTCAGTACTTCATTTAACGTACCATCACCACCGACCACAATAAGATACACTTTTTCTCTATCAATATCACATACACGGTCTGCAAGCTTCTTCGCATGGCCCTCATACTCTGTAAAATGTGCTTTATACCTTATTTCATGCTCCAGAAGGTAATTCTGCAGTTCCTCCCAGACCCGTTTGGACCTGCCGCCTCCCGAGGTATTGTTTACTATAAAATGATACATTTTATTCTGCTGTTTCTAAAGCTTCCAGCTCTTCTTTTGTTTTTCTCTTTCTACAGTAGATTTCCATATTTTTGCAGACTTTCTTTGCAAGTGCCGAAGTAATCTGTCCATCTACTGCACGCCATTTCCAGTTCATGCCAAGTGTAGATGGTGTATTCATACGTCCTTCACTGCCAATTCCAAGAATATCCTGCATCGGAACAATAGCCATATCACCAACACAGCCCCATACTGCTTTCATGGTGCCCCAGTTATATCCTTCTTCTTTGTTTAATCTTAAATATTCTTTGGCATATTTAACGCTTTCCTTTGGAGCCGTCTTGAACCATCCCATAATGGTATCATTATCATGAGTTCCAGTATAAACAACACAATTCTTTTGATATGTATGTGGAAGGTAATCACTCTCTTCTCTGCTGTCAAAAGCAAACTGGATTAACTTCATTCCAGGGAAACCGGTATCCTTTAACAACTGTTTTACGGACGGTGTTAAATAACCCAGATCTTCTACAATAATATTTAATCTGCCAAGTTTCTTTTCCAGAGCATTGAACAGGTCCATACCAGGACCTTCTCTCCACTCTCCATTTCTTGCTGTCTTATCCTTTGCAGGAATTGCGTAATATGAATCAAAACCTCTGAAGTGGTCAATACGAACAACATCATACAATTCAGACATTGCTTTGATACGTTTTGTCCACCAGGTATAACCATCCTTCTTCATAGCATCCCAACGGAATAACGGGTTACCCCATAACTGTCCATCATCGGAGAATGCATCTGGAGGACATCCGGATACATCAATCGGATCCAGGTTCTCATCTAAATAGAACTGTCCCGGATTTGCCCATACATCTGCGCTGTCACCAGCAACATAAATAGGTACATCACCGATAATCTGAATGCCTTTTTCATTAGCATATGCTTTCAGCTCTGTCCACTGTTTGAAGAACAGATACTGCAGCATTTTCCAGAATTCAACATCATCTGCAAATTCTTCTTTCGCATTTTCAATTGCTGATGGTTTGCGGAGTTTTAAATCTTTCTTCCATTCAAACCATGCAACCCCGCCATTTGCATCCTTCAATGCCATAAACAGTGCATAGTCCTCTAACCAGTCACTGTTTTTCTCACAAAAGTCCGCAAAATCATCCGGTAATGCTTTTTTAAAGCGCTGATATGCTTTTTTCAATAAAGGAAAACGGTTTTCATAAAGTGTTCCATACTCTACAAATTCCGGATTTTCTCCCCATTCATAGCTTAAACATTCCTTTTTTGTCAGTAACTTATCCTTACAAAGATAATCTAAGTCAATAAAATATGGATTCCCCGCAAAGCTTGAAAATGACTGATACGGAGAATCTCCATAACTGGTTGGGCATATCGGTAATATCTGCCAGTAAGTCTGTCCTGCTTTATCCAAAAAGTCTACAAATTTTCTGGCTTCCTTTCCCATTGTACCAATTCCGTATGGTGACGGAAGTGAAGATATATGCATTAATATCCCACTTGTTCTCATAATTAAATTCCTCCTGCAAACTAGATTATTTTCCTATCTCACGAACACTTTCCCCCAGTGCAAGTTCAAAAGGTATTATCTCATGTACTGCCTTGGTTTTCAAGTCAATTGTACGAAATAGTATTTCAAGACTGCGTTGTGCCATCGTCTGGTACCGCTGTCTTATAGTGGTCAGCTTTGGATTATAGTAATCCGCCATTGGTATTCCGTCAAACCCCACAACGGAAATATCATCCGGTACCAACAGACCTCTGTCTCGTATCGCACGAATTGCTCCAATTGCCATGACATCACTCATCGCAAATATAGCAGTCACATCCTTTGCCTTCTCCAAAAGTTTTTCCGTAGCCCGATATGCACTTCCAAAGTCAAATCTTGCTTTCACAAAATATTTATCGTAATCAAATATTCTTCCCTTTTCACCAAAGCATTTCTCGCACCCGATATAACGCTGTTCACTGACATAAGAGGAACTTAAATTTCCTCCAATTACCCCAATATGAACATGCCCCTGATTCACCAGATAATTCATGGCACATTTCGCTGCTTCCACATCATCTGTTGCTACACTGGACAGGTTCGGAAAGCCAAGATCTTTTCCTGCTGTAGACACTAATACCGATGGAACTTTTACTTCATGAAACTTTTCCCTGAAAAATGCAGGATTACCTCCGAGGAATAAAATCCCCAGAGGTTTTCTTTCACGACACTGAATAATTGCCTGTTCTACTTCATTTTCTTCTTCATCCAGATATATCATATTCAATGTATAACTGGTCTTATTTACAATCGTCTGAATTTCTTCTGCTATCCCTGAAAAAACCATATTTGACGTACCTTTTACCAGTACGCAGATGGTTTTAGAGGCAATCTGTTTCAAATGTTTGGCATTTCCATTTGGAACAAAATTGTGTTCTGCAACAATCCGCCGAATCTTCTTTTCTGCTTCCGGACTCACATCATCCCTGTTATTCAGAACCCTCGACACAGTACTTACTGAATATCCGGATTCTTTTGCAATATCTTTTATTGTCATGTTTTGTCCTGCCTTTACACTATATCTATAGCGAAATACTTATTATATAAATGCTTAACCTTTTACAGCTCCTGCAACAACGCCTTCGATAATATATTTCTGGCAGATTCCATAGAAAATGATAATTGGAAGAATTGCCAGTACCAGCATAGCCATCATTGCACCCCAGTCGATAGAGCCATATCCACCTTTCAAATACTGAATTGCAATCGGAATCGTTTTCCATTTTCTGATATCGAGTACCAGATATGGAAGAAGGTAGTCATTCCAAATCCACATTACCTGAAGAATTGCAACTGTAATTGCCGTAGGCTTTAAAATCGGGAATACAACCTGGAAATATGTCTGAATCGGGCTGCATCCATCAATCATTGCTGCTTCTTCGATTTCAAGCGGGATACTCTTTACAAAGCCGGTAAACATGAATACCGCAAGTCCTGCTCCAAATCCAAGATATACTAAAATGATTCCAACCGGATTTCCAAGATGTAACATATTTGACAGCTTGGATAATGTAAACATTACCATCTGGAAAGGTACAATCATGGAAAACAGGCAAAGGCAATATAAACCTTTTGAAAACTTATCATTCACGCGGATGATATACCATGCACACATAGATGTGCAGAGAATAATTACTGCAACAGAACATACTGTGATAAATAATGATGTTCCAAACGCATTAAAGAAGTTAATCTTGCGGATACCTTCTGCATAGTTGGTTAATCCAACAAATGCCTTCTGTACTCCGGCAACAAATCTGTCCCATCCGTCAGTCATTTTAAACGGTCCTAACTGGAACGGGAATCGGTTAATATATGCCTTTAATTTAAAGGAGTTCATAAATACGATTACAATTGGAAGTACCCACAGTACACTTAAAATAGTAAATATAATGGTAAAAATCCAGCCATGTTTTGCTTTTCTTACATTACTCATTACTGCTGCACCTCCTTACGTCTGGTCAGATAGTTCTGTCCAAGTGCAATTATTGCTACCAGAATAAAGAATACAACTGCTTTTGCCTGACCAACGCCTTCCCATCCGTTTCTACCATAGAAAGTATCATAGATGTTCAATGCTAAAAGCTGTGATCTCTTTGCAGGTTCACCTGCTGTCAATGCTAAGTTCTGGTCGAATAATTTAAATCCGTTGGTCAGTGTTAAAAATGTACATACGGTAATAGATGGCATTACCATCGGTAAGGTTACATTTTTAAGTACCTGCCAGGAAGTTGCCCCGTCGATTTCTGCAGCTTCAATCAAATCTCCAGGAATATTCTGGATACCTGCGATATAGATAATCATCATATAACCTATCTGCTGCCAGCACATCAGGATAATCATACCCCAGAAACCATATTTTTCATTATATACCAATGTTCTGCTGTAATTTGCGAGAATACCATTGAAAATCAACTGCCAGATATATCCTAATACAATACCACCAATCAGGTTCGGCATGAAGAAAATGGTACGGAACGCATTTGTTCCTCTAATACCCTTTGTTAAAAGCATCGCAATTACGAATGCAAAAAAGTTAATGGCAAGCACAGAAACAATTGTAAAGAGTGCTGTATACCATAATGAGTGAACAAATGTCTCATCTCCAAAGATTTTGGTATAGTTAGATAGTCCTACAAACTTTGCATCCGTAACAGTTGTGAATTTACAAAAAGAAAGATAGATACCCATAGCAAAAGGAATTATAAAACCAATTGTAAATGCAACTAACGTTGGAAGTGCAAAAAGAGGAAAATATTTTTTAATTGATTTGTTCATAATATTTTTCCTTTCCCTTTATAAAGGGCAGGCGATATCCGCCCGCCCTTTTTTCACATATTGTTTTAATTATATGCGATAAGTCTTACTCGTTTGCTGCTGCGTACTCAGAAGCCCAGCCATCAACGAATGCAGTTACAACATCATCCCAGGAACCTGTTCCAGCAGCATAAGCTGTTAATGCAGAACCTACGCCATCTTTCCAAGCCTCAGAAGGCATTGTTGTAAAGCACCAAGCTACAGAAGTCTTACCATCTGCAATGTACTGGTTAGCTGCATCCATGAATGCATTGCTTGCCTGATATCCATCATCAAATGAATCAAATGGTGTTGTGAAGCCCATCTGGTTAGCAACAACGTCACGTCCTGTGTCACTTGTAATAACCCAGTTCAAGAAATCTTCTGTTGCTTTGATGTTTTCTTCAGAAGCATTAGCATTAATACACCAGTAGTTCTCAGATCCTGTACAAAGTCCCTGATTCTCTTCTCCATCAACTCCGATGTAGATAGGCATCATTCCAAGGTCATCATCTGTTAATACACCAGCATTGATAATATCATTGTATGCCCATGTACCATTCTGATAGAATACAGCTTCGCCTAAGCCAAATTCAGCTGTTGCATCATCACCAGTCTTGCTTGCTAACATAGAGCCTTCGCAAGTAGAATCTGTTGTGTATAAATCCCAGATCTGTTTGTAGTTATCAAGGTAAGTTCCTTTGATAGCATCTGTAGATCCGATTCCATCTGCTTTGTATTCATAGTAGATTGGAAGGTTTGCTAAATGGGTTTTGAATCTCCAGTCAGAAGATGAATCCATACCAGCTGAAGTAAATGCACCCTTAAGGTCATATTCAGGACCAGCTGCTTCACTTACTTCTGCAAGTCTTGACTGAATATCATCTGCTACTTCTTTTAATTTTGCAAAGCTGTTGATTTCATCGATAGAAGTAACTTTAGCTCCGTCCATTCCGCAATATGCGTTTAATACGGTTTTGTTGTAAATAAGACCATAAGTCTCAAGTACATATGCGATACCTTTTACTTCGTCTCCATCTTTCAGTACAAAGTCATCACTCTTAACATGTGAATAAACATCTGTTCCTGATAAGTCTGCGCAGTAATCTTTCCATGTTGCAAGACCAACCGGTCCGTTTACCTGGAAAAGTGTAGGTGCATCAGATTTAGCCATCTCAGACTTTAAAGTCTCTTCATATGTACCAGATGCTGCTGTAACAACTTCAACTGGAACACCAGTCTCATCTGTGTAAGCTTTTGCAAGATCCTGCCACTGCTGATCCTGTTCTGGTTTGAAGTTCAAGTAGTAAACAGAACCACTTGCTGCTTCTTTGCTGTCATCTGTCTTCTCTGTTCCTGCTGCATTATTGTCAGCTGTTTTCTTGTCGTCGCTTCCACATCCAGCAACCATAGCTGCTGTCATAGATACAACTAACATAAGAGATACTAATTTTCTTTTCATAGTACATCCTCCTAAAATATAATATGCTGTCCTTCCTGAAAACCTCTTCCCCAATCTGTATACCGACTTGTCTGAAAACTGGTTGGTTACGTTCTCGGTAACGTTTTCAGTGGATGTATATAATATAACCCCATTACTCAAAAATAGCAATGGGGTTTTCAACATTTTGTACACTTATATAATTTTGGCATTCCTTTTTTGTGCACTTTTACCATTAAATTGTGTTTTTTCTATGAAAACAAGCGCTCTGCAATACGGACTGCATCTTCAATACAGCCATCGCAGCTCCGCAAAACCTTTCCGGTTTCAATTCCTTTCAATTCTTTACAGATATGAGAGCCGTTTTTTTCATCAAATGCTGCTGTCAGTCCCTTTACTGTCTGATATGTTCTGCCTTTGGTCATGCCCTTTTCAATTGCTCCCGAGCTTCCCAGTGCTCCTGCAATCATATACATGCCGGTTACTGCTCCACAGGTTCCCTGCATATCTGCCATTCCTGCGCCGAATCCTTCGGACAGACGGAATAAAGTTTCCTCGTCAATTCCAAGCTTATCACTGTAACTGCATAATACTGCCTGCGCACAGTTATAACCACTGTGATGTTTTTCTTCTGCTAATTTTACTCTTTCTTCTATTGTCATCTTCTAATCTCCTTTTTCTGTTTCCTGCTATTCTCTGTAATAACTTTTTCTTGCTTATAAAATGCTGCCTTCTGCCAAACGTTTTCTTTTCTATCCATCTGGTAAAAGATTTTTCCTGCGGATACACTCACGGCAGCTTTCAAATAATAATTTCTTACTGCCACAGACTGTTTCCGGATTCTTCATTCCTGCCTTTTCCCGCATCAGACATAATTTGTGTACCGTATCTGCATCCAGCTCCCGGTCCATTTCCATCATTTTACTCTGGTAAAGAAGTCTTGCATATAATTCTACCGACTCCATCCGGTAATAAGCTTCCGTCAGGTCCTTTCCATAAGTCAGTGCCCCATGATGCGCTAAGAGCAACGCATCAAAATAGTCAAGATATGGTGCAATGGCATCCGGTATTTCCTGCGTAGACGGCAGCCCATATTCTGCTACCGGCACACAGCCAAGACTTACAATGGATTCTGATATGATTGCACGATTTAATGCCTGACCGCCAATCGCAAAGGTTGTGGCATATGGCGGATGCGCATGTACAACTGCTCTTACATCCGGACGTTTTTCATATACTTTCAAATGCATCTTCATTTCAGAAGACGGGCGGAACCCATCCTGACAGGATAAGACTTCTCCCTGCAGATTTATCTTACATAAACATTCTTCCGTCATATATCCTTTAGATATTCCGGTTGGCGTACACAAAATTTCATTCTCTGATATACGCACAGAAAGATTACCATCATTGGCAGCCACCATTCCACTCTGATAAATTCTTTTTCCAATCTCTATCATCTGCCGGCGTATCCTGATTTCTGATTCCATCTTTCTTCCTCCATTGCCTGTAATTTCCAGATTTTATAGAAAGCCTTCACTTATTATAGTCACCCCGGTTATTTTTTGCAAATAAAATTCTCTTCATTTATCTCTTCATTCATCTTGTAAATTTATTTCCAGAATGCTACTATTTCTTATAGAATATATATTTTTCAAAAAATACAAACAATTTCTGCTTATAATATTTACTTTATATAAAAAAGGAGTTACTACATCATGAACGAACCAGTTACCAAAGAACTTGTGATACATAAAATCAAACACAATCTGCGTCGTCTGCGTACCGCCATAAAATGGATTATTTTTTCTATTCTGTCCGGTCTTCTCATCGGTATGGTGGGAATTGCCTTTTACTTTGGCATGACATGGGTCACCGATACAAGAACTGCTTATCCATGGCTCATCTTCTTTCTTCCGCTGGGTGGAATCGTGATTGTACTGCTCTATCATCTTCTCCATGATGAAAAGGATACTGGAACCAACCTGGTGCTTTCCGCCATCCACTCTGGGGATGAAATTCCACTGCGTATGGCTCCGCTTATTTTTATCTCCACCTTAATCACACACCTCTTTGGTGGTTCTGCCGGCCGGGAAGGTGCAGCACTTCAGCTTGGCGGAAGCATCGGAAATTCTCTCGGAAGACTTTTCCGTTTTGATGAAAAAGATAAACATATTATGATTATGTGCGGCATGAGTGCTGCTTTTTCCGCCTTATTCGGAACACCGATGGCTGCCGCTATTTTTCCGCTGGAAGTAGTCAGTGTCGGCATCATGCACTATTCTGCATTAGTGCCATGCGTTATCTCTGCTTTAGTAGCACATGGTCTGGCATTACACTTTCAGATTGCGCCGCCGTCCTTTGCTATTTCAGACATTCCGGAATTCGGAATTTCTTCTGCAGTTACCGTAACGATTCTTGCCGTTTTATGTGCATTGGTCAGTATCCTGTTCTGTATTTCCTTACATTACAGTGAAACCATTTACCGTAAATTTATCAAAAATCCTTACCTTCGTGCTGCGGCAGGCGGCTGCATCATTATTCTCCTCACCCTTCTGGCAGGTAATCAGGATTACAACGGAACCGGCGTTAATATTATTTCCAAATGCTTTGACGGCACAGTGGCACCGGAAGCTTTTCTTTTAAAAATTATTTTTACTGCCCTGACTCTTGGTGCCGGCTTCAAAGGTGGCGAAATTGTTCCTACTTTCTTTATCGGTGCAAGCTTCGGCTGTCTCTTTGGAACGTTGACCGGTTTCTCCCCAACCTTATGTGCCGCCATCGGTATGGCCGCCATTTTCTGTGGTGTCACCAACAGCCCGATTACTTCTTTGCTGATCAGCTTTGAAATGTTCGGCTTTGCTGCAATGCCGTTCCTGCTTCTTGCGATTGCATTCAGTTATATGCTCTCCGGCTATTACGGACTGTACCGCAGCCAGAAGATTATGTATTCAAAATTTAAGACAAGCTATATTAATAAACAGACGCACTAACTACGAGAAACACGCTTTGCGAGTTTCTCGAGTTATCGCGGTGCTTGCCAAATCTGCATGCAGGCATGCGATTTTTCTCGCTATTCGCACAAAAAGAACTTCTGCTGATTGTTTTCCAACCGGCAGGAGTTCTTCTCATATCATTCACAATATGCTATTTTTAATCTCTTCTTATAAGTATTTCTGAATCTCTTCAAATACGTTTTCTACCGGAACCTGTTCCTTTAAGGTCTTATCACGGGATGTCACTTCTACGATTCCCTGCTTCATATTTCTAGGACTTACGATAACACGAAGTGGAATTCCAAGAAGGTCTGCATCGGCAAACATAACGCCGGCACTTACGGTACGGTCATCATAGATAACTTCAATACCGGCATTCTGCATTTTCTCATATAAATCATCAGCAAAAGCCTTTACTTCTTCATTGTCCGGTCTTACTGCACAAAGGTGGACCTGCCATGGAGCAATTTCCTTTGGCCAGATTGGACCATACTCATCATGATGGGCTTCACATACAGCAGCAGCAAGTCTTCCGACACCGATTCCATAGCAGCCCATGATTGGAGTCTGTCTCTCACCATCTTTATCTACATAAGTCATCTTCATGGACTTGGTATATTTGGTTCCGAGCTGGAAGATATTTCCCACTTCAATACCTTTAGAAATACGGACGGTCTTCTTACCACATTTCGGGCAGATTCCACCTTCGTATACCTTAGCAAAATCATGATATTCTGCGTCTTTTACATCACGCTCCATATCAAGTCCTTTGAAGTGGTATTCCTCTTCATTTGCTCCGCAGGATAAGTTATTTCTTCCTTCCAGAGACTTATCATATAAAACCACATGAGGTGCATTGATATGTAAGCCAACTGGTCCGATATAGCCTGCATTTAATCCGCACTCTTCTGTAATAACAGCAGCATGAATCTGATCTCCAAGATAATTAACAAGCTTGGTCTCATTGATTTCCAGATCGCCACGGATAAATACAACCACATAGCTGTCATCTGAATTTTTCTGATAAACAACTGCTTTACAGGAGTTGTTTGTCTTATCGCCAAAGAATTCACAGATATCTTCAATGGTATGGATATTTGGTGTATGAACCTTTTCCAGTTCTGCTGATTCTGCGGCTCTTGGAATGTCAGAAATATTTTCTGCAGCTTCCATATTTGCTTTGTATCCACAATCATCACAAAGTACAATGGAATCTTCTCCAATCGGAGTAAGAAGCATGAACTCATGGGAAAGACTTCCACCCATCATACCGGAATCAGATGCAACGGATACCACTTCCGGAATACCGGCTCTTTCAAAAATACGCTCATATGCCTTGTGTACTCTCTGATAATACTGTTCCAAATCTTCCTGGCTGGTATGGAAGGAATATGCATCCTTCATGGTAAATTCTCTCACACGGATTAATCCGGCACGAGGTCTTGCTTCATCACGGAATTTGGTCTGAATCTGATAAATCATAAAAGGATATTTGGTATAGCTCTGTGCATACTCACGAACCAGCTGTACGGCTGCTTCTTCATGGGTCATACCAAGTACCATCCTGGCACCGTTTCTGTCTGTGAAACGAAGCAGCTCGTCTCCGATGCTTTCATATCTTCCGGATTCTTCCCAGATAGATGCAGGCATAACAACCGGGAACTGAACTTCCTGTCCGTCTACCTTGTCCATCTCTTCACGAAGAATCTGCTCAATCTTACGTGTAATTCTCTTTAATGGCAGGAATGAAGAATAGATACCATTTGCCACATATTTGATGTATCCACCTTTTACCATAAGTGCATGACTGTCAATCACACAATCTGCCGGTCTCTCTTTAAACCGGTCACCAACTAATTTTTCCAGTTTCATTTTCTTATCTCCTTTTTCTATTCTTGCAACTCATCTGCTTAAAGCAATATAAAAGCCCTAAGCTATGATTTAGCTTAGGGCGAATGTTTCATCCGTGGTACCACCTAAATTCAGGACTGCTCCTGCACTCCGGCACATCTTCTTATGCCTTCTCTCTGTAACGGGAGAACCCGACATACCTTCACTTCTGCTTGGATATGCAGCTCCAAGACTGGTTCATCATCTTCCGTCAAAAACTCTCACCTGCCGTTTTCTCTCTGAAGGCTTCCAATGATTACTATTTCTCTTCCACACTTTCTCATATATTTTACCAACGGATATTTTACTTGTCAATCCTTTTATTCCGCAATTTCGGTTGTGTTTTCCGTATCCCCGTCTTGTAGAGTATCAGCTTCTTCTGTCTCTTCCGGCTGTTCAGTCGCCGATTCCTCAGTACTCTCCGTTACTGTAAGATCCGCGATTCCTTTCTGATAAGTGGTATATACTGCACTTCCTGCCAGATAAATACTGTCAGACTGATCTGTCTTTACATAATACTGGCTCAGCATGTCATTTTTATTTCCGATCAGAAGTGTTGTTGTTCCATCCCCTGTCGTCAGGGTAATGGTATTTGACGGCGTTTCAAGCCCATACTCTGATAAGTCCTCATAATCCCTGATTTCCTGGTCTGCTGTAAGCTGTGCTACGGTGGTAACCAATGTTTCCACGGCATCCTGGTCTAATGCAATGCTTTTATCTGCCTCATAATACCATGTATCATCTTCTTTTACAAAAGACAGTGTCTCATTATTATATTGATAAGAAAATGCATTTACATCTTCTGTGTTAACATCTGTCACCATAACTTTGGATGCTTCTTCCTCTTCCTGTTTTTTCTGTTCCTGGCTCTTATTCCACTTCGTCAGGCCAACCCATGCAACAATACAGATAAGAAGCAGGACGCATAAAGCAATCAACTGTTTTTTCTGTTTCTTCATTACTTCTTTCTCCTTCTCATCCAGATTACGATACCGATTGCAAGAAGCAATAACGGAATTACTGCAATGCCGATTACAGCTGATGCAATGACAACCGAAGCCGGTACGGTCAGAGTACTGCTGTCATATTCTTTGACCGGAATCACAACTGCTGAACCGCTGTCTTCCGGAATATAGCTTGCAATGGATTTTGAAAATACGGATAAATTATTTCCGGATACCATACTGTCTGCATCATCCGTAAACATACTCATGGAAGAATATACCAATATATCAGCACTTGCATCATCCAGCGTTTTTTCTGCTTTTAATCCCACGGTAAACGGTCCTGCAATATCATCCTCCGTCTGCTCTAAGGAGCTTGTAGCATCTGTCTTACTGTACGCTGCATCCGAAGTGGTAAGTAAAGGTGTATAGGTTACATTTCCGGTATCGGTATTATAGGTAAGACCTACTGCATACGGTGTAAATACATAGCCATCCACACCGGAAGTCAGCGCACTGCTTTCTACATTTGGTAAAAGATAATATGGTGCCTGATAATAAGAACCGGTATTGCTCTCCATCACCATTCCATCTACTGCAGTAATGCCAAACTCATTTAAAACCGAATAAAAATTACTCATATCAGCATCTGTATAAGATAGCGTTACAAAAAGTTTTCCACCTTTATTGATATAATCAATTACTTTTGACGCATCATCGGATGAAAAATCAGAGGTCGGTCCATTGATAATAAGTGCCTGTGCATCTTCCGGAATGCTGTCTGCCTGCATCAGGTTGAGGCTGTTTAAAGTGACATTTGCTTTCTCAACAGCATCTTTAAAATTACCGTTCAATGCTGTCTCACCATGTCCCTGCAGTTCGTACATAACCGGCATTTCATTCGATGTGACATAGGAAATGGCACTGGTAAGCTGTCCCTCTCCATCATAACCTGTAGTCTGGCTGCTATAAGTACTGTAATCTATACTGGTCTCATAAATATTGCTGTAATTAATTACTTTGGAACGTTTACTGCTTTCTACAATCAGACTCTTTCTGGTGATAGATGTATCATCCGTATAATCCCGGTAAAAATTCGGATAAACGGAGGGGTCTTTATATTCTACCGAAATATGGGAAGATTCGCCTTCATAACGCTTTAATGTCGTTGCAAGGGTATCATCCATATTTCCTTCCGCTTCCAGAACATAAATAGTGACATCCTCATCCAGATTATGAAGAATCTCTTTTGTATCATCAGAAATGGAATACATCTTCTGTGCTGTCAAATCAATAGACGTAATGGAAGATGGCAATGCATTTACTACAAGGTTTACTGCGACTGTAACCACGATTCCGATCACAACCATGGCAGAACTGAATACGCCAAGCTTTAATTTCTTACTGCTCATACTCCAGCGACGCTTCTGTATGGACTGTACCGTCAGGAACAAAAACAGGATAATCATGGAAATATAATATACAATGCCTGATACATCAAGAATTCCCTGCATCAGCATATCCATGTGTTTTGTCAAATCATAACATCCTAAAATCTTTGTAATCATATTTCCATTCTGTGAAATCAGATTGGTAATTCCGGTCATCAGATATCCCACAAAGAGAAATACAAAGGTTAATACTGCAGAAATTACAATACTTTCTGTCAGTGAAGATACAAAGGTTCCAATGGCAATACAGGTCATACCATATAACCAGAAACCCAGTACTCCCACATAGCTCTTTGCAAAAGCAACGTTTCCATATGCTGACATAATTAACGGTGCCAGACACATAACCGCTGCACTGATGGTAAATACGGTTCCGGTGGCGAGATATTTTGCCAGAACCACTTTTTCTACTGATACCGGCGAAGTTAAAATCAGCTGGTCTGTCTTATTCTTCCGCTCCTCTGCCAGGGTACGCATCGTAAGAATCGGCACAGTAACCAGAAACAGAAACGTTACTGCTGATAAAGTACTGCTGATATCTGTCGAACCATAATACATATTGTATACATAAAAATAAAGGCCAAACAGTGCCAGTGTTGCTGCAATAAAAATCCATCCTGTCACTGTCTGAAAATAAGATTTTAATTCTCTTTTCCATATTGCACGCATTATTCTTCCTCCTTTGAAGTAAGTTCAAGAAAGATATCTTCCAGCGATTTACCACCGTTTATCATTTCCAAAATCGGCATATCACTTTCTGCACAAATATGAAAAATCTCTTCTCTGACATCTTTATTTTTTTCTGCCGTTACAGTCACCTCAGTAACTCCATCCTCTGGCAGTTCTTTCGTTTCTACTGCAGTAATATGTTCTGCATCTGCAAAAACTTCTTTTATTTTTTCTTCTTCAGCTTTTAACTTAAGCTCGATTACCTGTCCACCGGACATCCGCTCTACCAGTTCTTCTGTTTCTTCCGATGCAACTAATTTTCCATGGGAAATAATAAATATGTAATCACATACTGCCCGGACTTCCGAAAGGATATGGGAACTTAAAATTACAGTATGCTTCTTGCCAAGACTCTGAATCAGATCACGGATTTCAATAATCTGTTTCGGGTCTAAGCCTACTGTAGGCTCATCTAAGATAATAACTTCCGGATAACCTAAAATTGCCTGTGCCAGTCCGACTCTCTGCCGGTATCCTTTGGACAGATTTTTAATCAGTCTGCCTTTCATATCAGTAATCTTTGTGGTTGCCATGGCATCTTCTACATATGGTTTCCGGTTCTCCTTTGGAATCTTCTTAAGTTCTGCTGCAAACAAAAGATATTCTTCTACCGTCATATCCATGTATAAAGGTGGCAGCTCTGGCAAATAGCCAATACATTTCTTTGCTTCCTCCGGCTGTGCCAAAATATCAAATCCATTGATTTTAATAGTTCCCTCTGTTACCCCCAGATATCCGGTAATCATGTTCATTGTAGTTGATTTGCCTGCACCATTCGGTCCTAAGAAGCCATAAATTCTTCCCGGCTCAATGGTAAGATTCAAATCATCTACCGCTACATGCGTCCCGTATTTTTTCGTCAAATGACTAATCTCTATCACGTCTCTTCCTCCTTATAACATCTCACCTCAGAAAGTTTATGAGAAAGTTGTGTTAAAAAGACGATGTTTTTGTGATAAAAATGCGGTCAAACTGTGTTTTTTGTGTGACGGAATTAATCTAATAATTCTTCAAAGCTTAGGATATAGCGGTCAGATAGCTGCATGATTTCATTTTTCTCATAGGAGGAATGGATATCTTCCACACCTACCACATAGAAATCATCCATCTTTGCACCTTCCACACCTTTTAAAATATCTTCATATACCACACACTGCTCCGGTTTCAAAGAAAGCTTTTCTGCTGCAAGCTGGTACACATCCGGGAATCCCTTTCCCCGTCTCACTTCCTGCGTCACTGTAAATGCATCAAAATATTTCATGATGCCGCAATGGGTAAGACAGGGACGAAACAGCCTCTCATCGGAAGAAGTTGCTGCTGCAATCTTAATTCCTTCTGCCTTTAATTGCTTCAGGTAATCTATAACACCAGCTTTCAACTTTACTTCATTGGTATAAGCTTCAATCGCCATATCAAACCATTCTTTGATAATCTCTTCTTCGGACTCCGGCAGATTAAAACGCTCTTTGGTATATTCTGCTGCCGCATCAAAGTTCTTTGAAGTAATTGCTACCAGATAATCATCCGGCACAACAAATCCTCTTTTGCCAAGAAAATCCTCATCAATTTTCCGCCATACTCCCATGGAGTCTAAAAGAGTGCCATCTAAATCAAAGATGGCACCCATTCTATTGTCAATCATATATTTTCCTTTACATTCTGTCTGGTGCAGAGAAACCTAATACATCGATACAAACCTCTAATGTCCGCCTGGTCAGTGTTAATAAACGAACATAGGAAGCCTGCACTGCCTCGTCTTCTTCTGCCATAATCTTTGTCTCATGATAAAAATGATTCAATGCATTTGCCAGGTCATAGATATAAGAACATACCTTATGTGGTGCTGTCTCTTCGTAGGCATTTTCCATCATGGCATTGAAACGGGTCAGCTCTAACATCAATGCCTTCTCGCTTTCGGAATGTGCCGGAAGAATTGCTGCTGTTCCTGCTTCTTTTCCTGCTTCTTTATATTTGTTCAGAATGGATTTGATCCGGACAATCGTATAAAGAATATATGGGCCTGTATTTCCTTCAAATGAAGTAAAACGGTCGATATCAAAAATATAATCCTTGGAAGCCTGATTGGAAAGGTCTCCGTATTTTACTGCAGAAAGTGCAACTACTTTTGCGGTTGCCTTTGCTTCCGCTTCTTCTACCGTACGGTTCTCTGTAATCTTGCGGTACATCTCATCATTGATGCTGGAAAGCAGTGTCTCTAACCGCATGACACCACCCTCTCTGGTCTTAAATGGTTTTCCGTCTTTTCCATTCATGGTACCAAAACCTAAAAACTGAAGCTCTGTATCATCATCCACAAGATGTGTCTTTCTGGCACAACGGAACACCTGTGTAAAATACAGCTCCTGACGTTTATCCACTACATAGATAATTTTATCCGGATGATAGTCTTTCATACGCCATACAATCGTAGCAAGGTCTGTTGTGTTATAAAGAGAAGCCCCATCGGATTTTAAAATCATACATGGCGGGATTTCTTTCGTATCAGTCTCTTCTTTGACATCTACTACCAGTGCACCATCACTGATATATGCATAACCGTCATCCTTCATCTTCTGTACCATGTCCGGGATATATGGCTGTGCGTCAGACTCACCCTTCCATAATTCAAAAGATACATTTAAATTAGCATAATTCTTCTTTAAATCCGTTACAGATACATTTAAAATATGGGAAAGTAATGCCTGATAGCCTCTTCTCCCATGCTGCAATTCATAAGTTGCCTGCATGGCAGCTTCTTTATAAGCTGCATCCTCTTTGGATTTTCCGCTGGCTGTCGGATAAATTTCTTCCAGCTCGGAAATGGTAAATGGAGGCTCAACCGGATATTCTCCCTCATAATTTTCATCAAAATAGCAAAGTTCCGGTTTACGAAGCTTTAACTCAGTAATAATCAGTCCCATCTGAAGACCCCAGTCTCCCAGATGCACATCACCAATCATATTGTGTCCCATGAATTTACCAATACGTTTGATGCTTTCACCGATAATAGCAGAACGTAAATGTCCTACATGAAGTGGTTTTGCAACGTTTGGTCCGCCATAGTCAATCATGATGGTCTTTGGATGTTCCACCTTATCACAGCCTAAACGCTCTGTATCCTCCTGCATCTTACTGATATAGGAAGCCACAAATTCATTATTCAGCTTTAAGTTAAGGAAGCCAGGTTTTACAGCTTCTACGGATTCAAACATTGCGTTATCCTTAAGCTGTGCTACTACTTCCTCCGCAATCATAATCGGTGCTTTCTTATATTCTTTTGCAGCAGCCATAGCGCCGTTGCACTGATATTCACATAAGTCCGGTCTGTTTGAAACAGTTACTTTTGCATATTTTGCATCAAGTCCGGCTGCTTCAAATGCTTTCACCATCTCATCTGTTATTAAATCCAGTATCTTTCTCATTCTTTCTCATGTTCCTTTCTGAGCATTCTATTTTTCCATTTTATACTCAAAGGCAAGCAGTTGTCAACTACGCCAGAAAGTGTTCTGCCATCAGAATTGTTCCGATTTTCTGCACCTCTCCGGTAAGGAACACGCTGCCATCCTCTCCGATTTCTATCAGTAACTGCCCACCCGGCATCGTGACTTCAATTCTGTCATCCACCAGTCCCAGCTTATGGGATGCTGCCGCTGCTGCACAGGCTCCGGTTCCGGAAGCTAAGGTATATCCGGCTCCCCGCTCATAGATTTCCACCCGGATATGACCTCTATCCATTACTTTACAAAGCTGCATATTAATCCGGTTTGGAAAATAAGATGCATTTTCCACATAAGGTCCTAATTCCATTGCCTTTTCTTTACTGATTTCATCTAAATGAATCACGCAGTTCGGATTTCCCATGGAAACACAGGTTGCCCGGTAAGGATGGTCATGAAAAACCAGAGGCCTGTTTATAATTTCCGGAGGCGTACCTACATAAGCAAGTACCCCTCCGGTAAATTGTGGTATTCCCATATTTACTTTCATAAGACTTCCGTCTTCATTTAAAAAATCAATCCTTACTTCGCCTGCCTTGGTATAAAGGCTAAACGGTCTGTGTCTGATATATCCGGCATCTAATAAATATTTTGCAAAAATCCGAACACCATTTCCGCTGCGCTCTGCTTCACTTCCATCCGGGTTAAATATCTTTACATAAAGCTTCTCATCCTGCCATATCGGTCCATATAAAATGCCATCAGCTCCTGCACCAATATTTCTTCTGCATAGCTTTACAATATGACGTTCCAATAAATGTATCTTATTCTTATTCGGGTCGAGTACAAGATAATCATTTCCTAATCCATGATACTTCTGTAACAGCAAGGCATCATCCATACTTATGCTCCAGTTTTACTTCTTATTACAATATATGAATGAGATATTGTCCGTTAGAACCCGACTTATTCCTGTTCTGTTTCAACGGTCGCTTCTATGACCTCAGGCACTTGTTCTCCACTGTCTGTCTGTTTCTCCACCACCTGCGGTGTTTCCACCTCCTGTGACACTTCCGCTGCCTGCGGTGTTTCTTTTCGTTCAGGACTCTTTTCTCCTAAAATAGCAGATAACTTATCATCTGAAATCGTTTCATCTGCTTCTTCTTTCTGTAAACGTGCTCTTTCTTCCTCAATCTGCTGCCTTACTGCCGCATCAATCTCACGCTGCTTTTTTTCTTCTTCCTCTGCAGCCACTCTTGCAAGACGATCAAGAATCTCCTGTGCCCGCTGTTCATCCTGCTGTTTCTTGCGTGCGGCTAAAATCTCTTCTTCCGACATGTAATGAACATTCCAGCGTTTCACAATACTATGAGCAATTCGATCTCTTTCATTTCTCTTATCTATTGCATCCTGCATATTATTCCACTTCCATTTTTTCTCTTTATGTATATCATAGCTTTCACTCATTCGTTTTTCAAGATGAAAAATTATTAAATTTTTATTGTTTTCGGCATATTTTTATGTAAATAAGGACATCCTTTCTGTATCAGCCAATGGCTGCAAAAACATTTTAACCCGGAGGTACGCATCATGTCCGTCTACAAAGTTGAAATCTGCGGTGTAAATACCGCAAAGCTTCCAATCCTAAAGGAAGAAGAAAAGGCTGCTCTATTTGCCAGAATCAAACAGGGGGATATGACTGCAAGGGAAACATATATCAAAGGGAATCTTCGTCTGGTCTTAAGTGTGATTAAACGTTTTTCCGGAAATCAGGAAAATATTGATGACCTCTTTCAGATTGGATGTATCGGACTGATTAAGTCCATTGACAATTTTGATGATACACTGGGGGTAAAATTTTCCACCTATGCCGTCCCTATGATTATTGGCGAAATCCGCCGCTATCTGCGGGATAACAACAGCATCCGTGTCAGCCGTTCCCTGCGGGATACTGCCTATAAAGCCATTCATGCCAAAGAAATCCTGATGAAGAATTCCATGCAGGAGCCTACTTTACAGGAAATTGCAAAAGAAGCCGGACTTACCAAAGAGGAAATCGTCTATGCCCTAGATGCCATTCAAAGTCCGGTCAGTCTTTATGACCCGGTCTATACGGATGGTGGTGATACACTCTATGTGATGGATCAGATTAGTGATAAAAAGAATAAAGAAGATAACTGGGTGGAAGGGCTTGCCCTCTCCGATGCAATGAACCGGCTCAACGACAGAGAAAATCATATCGTTAAGCTACGGTTCTTTGAAGGCAAAACCCAGATGGAGATTGCTGATGAGATTCATATTTCCCAGGCTCAGGTCAGCCGTCTGGAAAAAACTGCTCTAAAGACTATGAAAAATTATCTTGCCCTGCATACCTGAGCTCTGATTTTTGGTGCAATTAAAATTGCCAGTGCCATTTTCACCAGGTCACCAGGAATAAAAGGAATTACACCAGCCCATAATGCTGCCATCATGTCCATCTTCGCTTCATAAGCAAGCCATGCTGTTCCTAATGCATAGCAGACAATCGTTCCAACAATCATTGCCAGCAGACATAAGAGCCATTTCTCAGTATATTTATCAATTACAATACCGGCAATGATTGCCATTGGAATAAATCCGATTAAATATCCACCGGTTGGGCCAAAAAGTTTCGCCGGTCCTGCGGTAAATCCTGAAAATACCGGTACACCAACCAGTCCAATCAGAAGGTAAATGACGTAGCTTAACGTTCCAAGCTTCCAACCCAGTAAATACAATGAGAAGTAAATAACCAGATTGGTAAGGGAAATTGGTACCGGACCAATCGGCAATGAAAATGGTGCCAGGATACAGGTCAGCGCTGTCATGATTGCTACCAGTGCCATCTGCTGTGTTGTTATTTTTCTTTTTTCCATAATAATGCTCCTATCATTGTGTTTTTTTCAGGCGATTATGAAAGGAAATACCCTATCATTCACTAAAATTTCAGCTATTCAAAGGACATATCTTTTAAGCCACCAGATGCCGCAATTCTAAACAGCATGTTTTCCTTTTTGCTATGAAAACAGTCTTTCCAATGTTTGACAAGATAGCGGTGCTGTCCGTTGAAGGTACGGATGCATTAGAATGACTGTTAGGGGCACTTGGAATTTCGTCTGTCACCCGGCAACGCTGGCACAGGGATGTGCCAGCGAGGCGCATCTGAACATGGATGTAAATATGCGCCGGTTGCCAGACGAATCCATATATGTTCCGAAATTCTTAGTGCCCCTTGCAGACGTTCGGCTGCATCCGTATTCAACGGACAGTGCCGCTATCTAAGTCAAAGCAACGGAAAGACAGTCTGCATTCAAGGAAAACATGCCGCTAAGAATTGCTGACATCTGGTGCCGGATAAAATATAGTCCTTTGAATATCTGAATATTTTATTGGTAATATTGGTATTTCTTTTCACAATCGCCTAAAAATACCCTATAGATTTTATCCATAGGGTATTATATGGTATTCTGGCTTATATTGTCAACCTATATTTGCAAAAGGTTAACATTCCGTTTTTACGGTGCAGCTTTATTTCTGTTTTTACGCTTCGTTTGATACCTTCACCAGCTCTGATAACTTCCCTGCTGCTTTTCCACTGTCGATTGCTTCTTTTGCAAGGGTGATTCCATCTTCAATGGTGGATGCTGCTCCACCAACATACAGGGTTGCTCCGGCATTCAGTAATACGATGTCGCGTTTTGCGCCTTTTTCTTCTCCGGAGAGAATTTTCTTTGTGATAGCGGCGTTTTCTGTTCCATCGCCACCACGCAGTTCTTCTAAGGAAGCACGTTTTAAACCAAACTGCTCCGGTGTTATGGTAAATGTATTTACTTTTCCATCCTTGATTTCAGATATTACGGTCTCAGTTGTTGTTGTGATTTCATCCATATTGTCTTTGCCGCTTACTACAAAGGCACGTTCAACGCCAAGCCTGCTCATGGCAAGGGCAATTTTTTCTGTCAGGGCTGCATCATAAACACCTACCACCATATTTTTTGCTCTGGAAGGATTGGCAAGAGGTCCTAAAATATTGAACACAGTACGCACACCCATTTCCTTTCTTGCCTGACCTACATATTTCATGGATTTGTTAAAGAGCTGTGCAAACATAAATCCGATTCCGGCTTTCTCCACGCAGGCTTCTACATTTGCAGGCTCTGCCATAATATTTACGCCCAGTGCCTCTAATACATCACCGGCTCCGCTCTTTGAAGAAATGGAACGATTGCCATGCTTTGCTACCGGGAGTCCGGCTGCTGCAACGACAAATGCAGAAGTGGTAGACACATTAAAAGTATAAGTACAGTCTCCACCGGTTCCAACCAGATCCACATAATTAGAAACCTTCGGTGAAATAGTATCTGCCTTATCCCTGAGCACTCCTGCAAACCCGGTTAATTCATCTAATGTCTCACCTTTCATACGGAGTCCCATTAAAAAAGCACCAATCTGTGCCTGGGATGCTTCCCCGCTTAATAAGATTTCCATTGCTGCTTTTGCCTGTTCTTCTGTTAAATCTTTTCCTTCTGCAACCAGTTCAATATATTCTTTCATCGTAAATTTCTCCTTTACTGATTCAGTTCTTTTTTAAATGTGCCACAATAAGTTCCAATTGTCTGTAAATCATAATCATTTTCTTCCATCAGTCTGATGAAATGTGAGCCTACAATTGCTCCGTCGATAATATTTTTCATCGGTGCAACATCCTCTGCAGTACGGATACCAAAGCCCATCATAACAGGAATCTTTGATACTTCTTTTACACTGCCAAGATAATCAATTACACTCTTATGGAAGGTTGCTTCCTGTCCGGTTACACCCATGGAAGATACGCAGTAAACAAATCCTCTTGCATCCTTTAAAATCTCAGGAATTCTGTCTTTCGAAACCGGAGATACCAGTTGGATAAGAATCGGTGCATTTTCCTTCTGTAAAAATTCCTTTATCTCATCCTGTTCCTCTAATGGCAGATCCGGAATAATCAGTCCGTCTACTCCGCTTTCAATACATGCATCCACAAAGGCTTCCACACCATAGTGAAGTATGGTATTGTAATACATCATAAATACAATTGGAATCTCAATTTTTGCACTGCGAAGCTTTTTCATGGCTTCTAATACTTTCTTTAAATTCACACCTTTTAAGATGGCATGATAGGAAGCATCCTGAATAACCGGACCGTCTGCTACCGGGTCTGAAAATGGAATTCCAAGCTCGATGATGTCTGTCCCCGCCTGCTCCTGTGTGCGGATAATCTCCTGCATTTTATCAAAGTCCGGCATTCCTGCTGTCATATATGTAATAAATGCTTTTTTGTTCTGTTCTTTTAACTGTGCTAATTTTTCTTCGATTCTGTTCATGCTGCACCTCCTAATTTAAATAACCCTTTCCTGCAAGATAATCTGCAATTGTATTTACATCCTTGTCGCCTCTTCCGGAAAGGCAAACCACCATAATATCATCCGGCTTCATTTTCTTCGCCTGCTTCTTTGCATATGCCACTGCATGGGCACTTTCGATTGCCGGTATGATACCCTCTAATTTACAAAGCTCCATTAATGCATCCATGGCTTCATCATCCTTGATTGCAACATATTCTGCTCTGCCGCTGTCCTTAAGATAGGCATGCTCCGGTCCAACCCCCGGATAATCCAGTCCTGCGGAAATGGAATGGGCAAGCTGCACATTTCCATCCTCATCCTGTAATAAATAGGAACGCATACCATGTAATACGCCAGGCTCGCCCAATGCCATGGCACTGGCATGCTCCCCTGTCTCAATTCCCTTTCCGGCAGCTTCTACACCAATCAGTTTTACATCCTTTTCTTCAATAAAATCTGCAAACATTCCGATAGAATTAGAACCTCCGCCAACACATGCCATAACCACATCAGGCAGTCTTCCTTCCTGCTCTAAAATCTGTTTCTTTGCTTCTTTGCTGATGACGCTCTGGAAATATTTTACCATCTTCGGATAAGGATACGGTCCAACAGCGGAACCGATTACATAAAAGGTATCCTCTGCGGTTTTTGCCCAGGTACGAATTGCCTCATTAGTAGCATCCTTTAAGGTATTACTTCCGGATGTAACCGGCACTACTTTAGCTCCCAGCATTTCCATACGCATTACATTCAGTGACTGACGTTTCATATCCTCCGCTCCCATATATACGGTACATTCCATATTAAAAAGAGCTGCTCCGGTTGCAGTTGCCACGCCATGCTGTCCTGCTCCGGTCTCTGCGATTACTTTGGTCTTTCCCATTCTCTTAGCCAGAAGAATCTGACCGATTACATTGTTAATCTTGTGGGCTCCGGTATGATTTAAATCTTCTCTCTTTAAATATATCTTTGTTCCGTATGCTTCACTTAAGCGGCTTGCAAAGTAAAGTGGTGTCTCTCTGCCTACATATTGTTTCAGATAATAGTCCACTTCCTTTAAAAATTCTTCATCCTTTGTATACTTTTCAAAAGCATCATCCAACTCTTTTAAAGTATTCATCAATGATTCTGCTACATACTGTCCACCAAATGCTCCATAATAACTCTTCTTATTCATGTTCTCTCACCTTTCTTACAAATGCTTCTACTTTTTTATAATCTTTTCCATGTTCTCCTTCTACCGAAGAACTGACATCTACTACATCAGGTTCAAATAACCGGATACCTTCTTCTACATTTTCACTGCTTAAGCCGCCGGCTAAAATAAATGGTATCCTTCTTTCCTGCCATTCCCTTCTTTTTTTCATCGGAAAATCCTGCCAGGAAAAAGTCTTTCCACTGCCATATTCCGGTGCGTCTAATAAAATGCCGGAAGTACCATCCGGAACATTTATTTCTTCTGCTTCTTCCCTGCTTCGCACCTGATATGCTACCCAGACCGGAATTTTAAGATTTTCAGGGAATTCCTGCATCTTATGTATCTGCAGAATATCAAAACCCGCTTCTATAATTTCATCTATCAAATCCGGTGCGGGATTTACTGTAACTGCCACAGTTTTAATAGAAGGATTCAAATGTTTCTTAATTTCTTTTGCCTGTTCTATCGAAACGTTTCGTTTGCTTTTTTCAAAGAATACAAAGCCTGCATAATCTACCTGCATCCGGTTCAGCACTTCTGTCTCAGATTCTCTTGTGATGCCACAAATCTTAATCTTTGTCATGCCATTTCTCCTTACTTTGCGGCTTCCTTATAAACCTGTTTCCAGTGGGCTGCCAGCGCCTTGGGATTTTCATGTTCCATAAATGCTCTTCCGATTAAGAATCCGCTGACACCGCAATCTGCAAGATATGCCACATCATCATCTCTTACAATTCCGCTTTCTGCGATTAAGAGTTTATCCTTTGGCACCATCTTAGAAAGTGTTTTGGTTCGTTCCAGCGAAATGGTAAAATCTTTAAGATTACGGTTGTTGATTCCAATGATGTCTGCATCCAGCTTCAATGCCCGTTCCATTTCCCATTCATCATGGGTTTCCACCAGTACATCTAACTTTAATTCCTTTGCAAGCTGATAAAAGTCATACATTTCCTTGTCATCTAAGATTGCTGCTATCAGTAATACCGCATCTGCATCAATGGCTTTTGCTTCATAAAACTGATATTCTTCAATCATAAAATCTTTCCGTAACATTGGAAGCGGAGTCAGATTTCTTACTTTCCGGAAATAATCAGTATTTCCAAGGAAATGCTTCTCCTCTGTCAGGCAGGATACCGCATCCACAGAAGCGGTATAATCTTCCATCCGCTCTTCCAATGTAATCCTGCTTTCTATCTTTCCAAGGCTTGGGGATGCATTTTTAAATTCTCCGATAATGGAAAGTCCATCTTTGGCAAGATTCTGATAAAAGCTTCTTATCTTTTCTTTCTTTTCCGCCTCTTCTCTTAACTTCTCTTCCGCTAATGTCCGCATCACGGTCAGATCTGTTTTCTGCTTATCCCGAAAAAGCTGCTCTCTTTTATCTGCAACAATTTCATCTAATATCATGTTCTATATCCTCCCGTTTAAGAAATTCTCTATCATACGCTTCCCATGCTGTGTATAAATGGATTCCGGATGGAACTGTAATCCAGCTACCGGATAATCTTTATGGCGCATTGCCATGATTTCGCCATTCTCTGTCTCCGCCGTTACCACAAGACACGCCGGAAGACTATCTTTCTGAACAGCCAGGGAATGATATCTTGCCACCTGAATCGGGCTTTCAATTCCCTGAAAGATTCCTGTGCCGTCATGGGCAATCAGGGACTGTTTTCCATGATATAATTCCTTTGCATAGCTCACTACGCCGCCAAAGGCTTCCCCGATACACTGATGTCCTAAGCAGATGCCAAGGATTGGAATTGTCTTATAAAATTCCTTCACCACATCCATACAGATGCCGGCATCCTTCGGTGCTTTTGGTCCCGGAGAAAGAATGATGCGTTCCGGGTTTATGGTGCGGATTTCTTCTATTGTAATCTTGTCATTCCGTTTTACGATAATGTCCTTCGTAAAAGTTCCTATATACTGATACAGGTTATAGGTAAATGAATCGTAGTTATCAATCAGCAGTATCATAAGTTCTCCTCCTCAACCAAAGTCTTTGCCAATGCCATTACTTTATTGCAGCATTCATAATATTCATTTTCCGGTACGGAATCTGCTACGATTCCGGCTCCTGCCTGAAGGTATACCTCATTTCCTTTCTTTACCATGGTCCGGATTGTAATACAGAAATCCATGTCTCCACCGAAATCAATATAACCGGTTGCTCCACCATACAAGCCTCTTCGTACACTTTCTAATTCATCAATGATTTCCATGGCCCGAATCTTTGGTGCTCCGCTTAAGGTTCCTGCCGGAAGGAAGGATGCCACCAAATCTAATGGATGAGATTCTCCTTTCTTGCGTCCCTCTACCTGGGAAACAATATGCATTACATGGGAATAATTCTGTACTTCCATAAACTGTGTTACCTTTACGGTTCCAAATTCACTGATTCTTCCCATATCATTTCTTGCAAGGTCTACTAACATAACATGTTCTGCCCGCTCTTTTTCATCGGAAAGTAGTTCATCCCGTAGCCGTTTGTCTTCTGCTTCATCTTTTCCTCTCTTCCGGGTTCCTGCAATCGGACAGGTGAACACTTTATTTCCCTGCTTCTTTACAATCATCTCAGGTGAACTTCCGATTACTTCAAAGGTTCCGTAATTAAAATAATAAAGATATGGAGAAGGATTTAATTCTCTTAATTCCTTATATAATTCAAAACCGGTCTGTCTGGTTTCAATCGTCCAGCGCTGTGACAATACGGTCTGGAACACATGACCTTCTCTGATATAATGTTTGATTTTCTCTACCTTTTCGCCATATTCTTCGATACTGTCTGACTTCTTAATAATTTTTCCATCGTGGTAGAAGTTCCGTTTGCATTCCTTCTTCTCCATGGCTTTCTTTATCATCTGTCCTGCCTTTTCCATTGCCTGCTCTCTTCCTTCTTCCGAAGGCTCTTCTAATACTACAGCAGTCAGTGTTTCTGCTACATGGTCTACCATAAGGAAAGAAGTCATCAACATCATCTGTATGGTTTCGATTCCGATTTCATCCGGGTTATTGTCCGGAAGCACTTCAGAATATCTTACGAAATCATATCCAAGATTTCCAACCAGTCCGCCGGAGAAGGACAGCTCTTCGTCTTCTTTTTCGATATGAAATTCACTGTAATATTCTTTCAGACGCTCCAGCGGATTTCCTTCTCTTACTTCCTCTGTGCCATCTGCTTTTGTAATCACCAGTGCATTTCCTCTTGATGTTACAATTTCTTCCGGCTCCATGCCAAAGAAAGTATAGCGGTCATAATTCTTATCGTAACTTTCTAACAGGAAGCCTTTTTTATCTCCTACCAGACTTTCGTACATGTCTGTTGATTTTTCATTGACAATGCTCACTGTTTTTTTGAATACTTTTCTGTTTCTTACCATAATCATCCTCCTATAAACCGGCTTTATAAATGCTGCTCGTGCAAAGAAAAAGTCCCTGACCGGAAAATGTTCTTTTCCAGTCAGGGACGCTTATCGCGTGGTGCCACCCATCTTCGCTATGTCTGCTTTTTACCTGTAAGTAACTAAAAAAGCGGATATTTTCAATCAGAAAATATCCGCCACTAATTCAAACATAACCTCTTGGATACAGAAGTCTCCTTCGATATCCTCGTCCCTGTAACGTGGGAAAACGGCATCCGCTACTATTGTTCACTTTGCATCTGACAAATCCATTCCGAATAAACTATCTTACCGGCTTCCACCAACGCCGGCTCTCTGTAAAGAAATCATTTACCGTACTACTTTTGCTCACTGATTTTATTTATTCAGTTCATTAATTGAGCATAGTTTATCACTGTAAAGTGATGATGTCAATGTATTTTTATAAATTTTTGATTTTTTTCTGTAAAAAAACGCAAAAAAAAGAAAAACATTGTCAAGCTGACTTTAATATGATACCTTAGTAGAGTGTAACCATTCACATAATATATGAAAAGGAGAAAGTTATGTATAATTTAAATGGAGAAAATGTAAACGACAACCCAAATGGTTTTTCCGGAAATGAACCTGCCGGAACTCCCAGCCCAGACAACAATGCTCAGATGAACTATGGTCAGCCGGCTCCTGAGCAGCAGATTTACAACCAGCCGGACAATGGTCCTCAGACCTATGATGCACCAAATGCAAATCAGCAGCAGGCATTCAACCAGAACGATTATAGTCCAAACAGCTTTAATCAGAACGACTATAATCAGTCTGCTTACAATCAGCCAAATTACGGACAGCAGGCATTTAACAATGGAAACACCTATAATGGAAACAGCTACAATGCAGCACCTTCCTACAATATCAACGGTGATGCGCCGAAAAAATCCTGTGTTTTTGGTGTCCTTGGTCTGATTCTTGGTATCGCTGCTTTACCTTTCGGATGGTTTGTTCCAATTATCGGAATCATTCTTGGTATCGCTGCTATCATTCTTTCCATTCTTGGAATGGGTAAGAACCGTGACCTTCGTGGTGCAGCAATTGCCGGATTAATCATTTCCATTCTGGCAACCATCTTTTCTATCGGTGTTATTGTATATGCAGTTATCAATGTTTCTAAAACCTTAAGCAATGCTGGAAAAGAACTTTTTGACAACAGTGGTATCACATCTGATCTTGATGACTTTGATTTTGATTCCGATTCAGATGATAGTGATGACTATGATGACAGTGATTACAGCTATGGCGATGACAAAGAAGTTCCTTTAGATAATGTTGTATTATACTCAGCTAATGATGTTACCATTACAGCTACCAGTATTGTATACAGCTACTATGATGATTCTGTAATTCCGGAAATTAAAGTTACTGTTGAAAACAATACTTCTAACGACCTTGGAATCAATGTTGATTATTGTGCAATCAATGGTGTAACCATGTATGGTTATATTTCAGGTGACGTCGCTGCCGGCAAAAAAAGCAACGAAGAACTTAGCATTTCTTCTGATGATTTCACTTTAACCGGTTTTGACAGCATCGATAATATTAAACTTCAGGTAAGCTTCTATGATTCTGATACTTATGATACTTTGATTGATGATGGTGTTGTACAGGATATCAATCTTTCCGATTCCTATACCCCATTCTCTATTTCCTCTGTTCCGGGTGCAGTTGCATTAGATTCCTCTAATGGCATCAATGCATATTATGTCGGCACAACAACCGGTTGGGATGATACACTTGTATTTGTATTCTATATTGAGAACACTACAGATAAAACCTGTGTTGCTGAATCCGATGATTTCTCAATCAATGACTTTATGCAGGATGATTACGGATATGGATATCTTCTTCCTGGAACCGGTACCTTTATGTCAATTGAAGCAAATGATGATATTACATCTATTGATGATGTAACCAATGCTTCTATTAAATTTGAAGTACGTGATTATGATTCTTATGAGACATTCTATTCCTCTGATGAATTAACATTTATCTCAAATAACTAAGGAATTTTAAAACAATACAAATCATCATAAAAGGACCTGCCACTTATCATAAGTGACAGGTCCCTTTTCATCGCTGTGAACACCTTTTCCGAAATGCACTTCAGCTTAAATATTCTTCCTGGCTTTACAGATTCTCCTGTAAGAATGCACTTAATTTTTCAATTGCTGCATCTTCATCTTCACCTTCAGCACGAAGTGTGATTTCTGCACCTTTCTTAGCACCCAGCCCCATAACGCCAAGGATTCTCTTTGCATCTACTTTCTTACCATCCTTTTCAATGGTAATTGCACTTGCAAATCCTGCAGCTTCCTTTACCAGTAATCCTGCCGGTCTTGCATGGATTCCCTGCTCATCTGTGATTGTGTAAGTAAATTCCTTCATGTTCTTCCTCCTAAAAAGTTATATTTTTTCCCGTTTTTTATACCATAGTTTTAATTTGCAAGTATTTTGACTCGCTTATGCTCACTATTCGTGAGTACATCATTTATTATATCATACAATCTTCTTTTTTAACAATCCCAAAAGCAGACAAGATACTGCTGAACCTACAATCAATGATAAAAGATACCAGATTGCATTACCCATTACTAAGAATACGAAGATTCCACCATGTGGTGCCATCAGTGTACAGTTAAATGCCATAGACATTGCTCCTGCAATTGCAGAACCTACCACACAGGCTGGAATCACGCGCAGCGGATCCGCTGCTGCAAACGGTATTGCACCTTCTGTAATAAAGGATAATCCCATAATAAAGTTTGTCGGTCCGGCTTTTCTTTCTTCTGCTGTAAATTTATTTTTGAAAAATAAGGTTCCAAGTGCAATGGCAATTGGTGGTACCATACCTCCAATCATAACGGCTGCCATAATATTATAGTTTCCAGCGGCAATGGATGCAGTTCCAAATACATATGCTGCCTTATTTAAAGGACCACCCATATCCACAGCCATCATTCCAGCTACCAATGCTCCCAGTAATACCGAGCTTACACCATTCATATGTGCCAGTCCTGTATTAATTGCAATATTCAAAGCTCCGACCGGTGGTTCGATGATAAAGGTCATCAATGCACCTATTAACAATACACCAAGCAGCGGATACAGTAGAACCGGTTTCAATCCATCCAGGCCTTTTGGCAGTTTGTCAAAGATTTTCTTTAATAACTGGATGATAAGACCTGCGGCAAATCCGGCTACTAAGGCTCCAAGGAAACCTGATTTTCCATTTGCTGCAATTGCTCCTCCAACGAAACCTACTACCAGTCCCGGACGGTCTGCAATACTCATGGCAATATAGCCAGCCAGTACAGGAAGCATAAAGCCAAATGCCAGTCCTCCAATGGACTTAAAGAATGCTGCTGCCGGAAGAATTGTACCAAAATTAGCACGCTCATCCGTAGGAAGTGATGCAAGGTCTACACCAAAGCTGTCGATTAAGAATGCAATGGCAATCATAATACCACCACCGACAACAAACGGAAGCATATGGGAAACACCATTCATCAGATGCTTGTAAACTTTGTGTCCAAAACTTTCTCCACCCATGCTTTCACTTTCTGATGCTTCGCCGCTGCCTTTATAAATTGGTGCATCCTTTGCCATAGCGCGCTGTATTAATTTATCTGCTTTACTGATTCCATCGGAAACCTGACAGATGATAACCGGTTTTCCGGCAAAACGATCCATCGGGACTTTGGTATCGGCTGCTACAATAATACAGTCTGCCTCTTCAATTTCTTTTGCAGTAAGCACATTTTTTGCTCCGCCGGAGCCTCTTGTTTCCACCTTAATAAAGCAACCTAATTCTGCTGCCTTCTTTTCCAGACTTTCTGCTGCCATGTATGTATGGGCAATTCCAGTCGGACATCCGGTTACTGCAAGAATCTTTTTCTGATTTACTTCCGGTTCCTTTATTTCTGCTTCCTTCTGTTCTTCCTTTTCTTCCTTCTCAGACTCTGCTTCATCAATGACTTTTAAGAATTCCTCTACCGAAGCTGCCTGTTTTAATCCGTTGGTGAAATTCTCATCCATCAGAAGAACAGACAGACGGCTTAATACATCAAGATGTACATTATCTTCTGTATCCGGTGCTGCAATTAAGAATATTAAATGAACTTTCTCTCCATCTAAGGCATCAAAATCTACCCCATCCTTTAATACCATTGCACTTAATCCCGGTTTCTTTACGGCTGCTGATTTGCAATGAGGAATTGCAATGCCCTCTCCAATTCCTGTGGTACTCTCTTCCTCTCTTGCAAAGACTCCTTTCCGGTAAGTCTCTTCATCTGTAATTTTTCCACTCTTTACCATCAGGGAAACCATCTGGTTTAATACATCTTCCTTTCCGGTTGCTGAACCATTCAACTGAATGCTTTCCGGTGCCAGCAAATCTCTGATTCTCATATACCTTCCTCCTTTTTCTTAAAATGGAAATGCATGATTCTTTAATAATTGTTCTACTTCTTCTTTCGTTGCAAGTTCTTCTGAAAATGCACTGGCGCTTCCGGTACAGACTCCCATCTTAAACGCCTGCGCATAATCCTTATTCTTTAAATATCCTGCCAGGAAACCTGCCACCATGGAATCTCCTGCTCCTACGGAATTCTTTACTTTACCCTTCGGAGCTTCGCTCTCAAAAGCTTTTCCCTCTTCTGTCAAAAGCACAGCCCCGTCACCTGCCATGGAAACAAGTACATTTCTTGCACCCTGCTCCTGCAGCTTCGCTGCGTATTTCTTTACATCCTCTTTGCTGCTGATTGTCACACCAAATAACTGTCCTAATTCATGATTATTCGGTTTAATCAGGAATGGATGAAGCGGAAGTACATTTGCCAGAAGTTCTCTGGTTGCATCTACAGCAATCATGACATCCTTTCCTTCCAGGTATTTCATGATATCCATATATATGGACTGCGGCATAATATCCGGTATACTTCCTGCCAGTACCAGCACATCTCCGGTTTTTAAGGTATCTAATTTAGCATAAAGCTTCCCGATATCTGTGCTGCGGATCATCGGTCCCTGGCCATTGATTTCTGTTTCTTCTGTGGACCGAAGCTTCACATTAATTCTTGATATTCCTTCCTCTACCTGAATGAAATCGGTATTTACCCCCTCTTCATCCAGACGCTTGCTGATTTCTTCTCCGGTAAAGCCAGCTAAAAAGCCCCATGCGGTACTCTTTATTCCCAGATGCTTCAATACGATGGACACGTTGATTCCCTTTCCTCCCGGGAACATTTTCTCCTGTTCCGTCCGATTTACCTGACCGGTTTTGAAGGTTTTTACATCCACCACATAATCCAGTGACGGATTAAAAGTTACGGTATAAATCATTCTTCCACCTCCTTTATATTTTTATACTTCCGATAAGACTCTAAGGTAAGACCTGTTGTAATCACATCTGCTGAAGCAAATGGTGCAAATGTCACACTGGATATCTGTGCAAATTTACTCTTATCTCCCAGGATATAACACTGTCTGCAATTTGCCATTGCTTTCTTCTTTACCATAGCCTCTTTCACATCTGGTGTGGTATATCCTTTTTCTACATTAATTCCATTGGTTCCGAAGAAGCCTTTTGTAAAGTTATATTTATCCAAGGACTCCACTGCCTCAGCACCTACCACCGCTTCTGTGGATGCCTTGAACTCTCCGCCGATGATATAAACCTCACATCCCAGTTCAGAGAGCCGTTTTGCATGGGCTACTGCGTTGGTTACCACACAGGATGGCTTCACATCCATAAAATCAATCATGCAGTCTGTTGTAGTTCCTGCATCCAGATAAATAAAATCATCTGCTGTAATTAAGGATGCTGCATACTTCGCTATAGCTGCCTTCTCATCACGATGCATGTTTCTTCGAAGTGGCACATCATCATCCTGTGTATGAAAAACTGTTCCTCTTAAAATTGCACCGCCATGAACCTTCAAAAGCTTTCCATTTTCGTCTAAAGTATTCAAATCTCTTCGTACCGTTGACTCGGAAGCATCGAAAAGCTGCATCAGCTCAGTTACTTTAACACTGCCCTGTTCTTCCAGCAGGGAAAGGATTTTTCCATATCTTTCCTCTGTCAGCATATCATCCCTCCCATTCCTTTTTTCTATTTTCTGCTTTCTATGGTTTTATTATACGTTCAAAAACCGTCATAGTCAATCATATTCCGTCATTTTCATTCACAAAAATCCATTTCACAATTTGTGCAAAATATACAAAACAGGATACACCTTGGTACATCCTCGCAGAGCGTTTTTTACGTTACAGGAAAGCAATTTCCTGTAACGTAAAAAAAGAAGCCTGCAAAAGCATCACCTTTTACAGACCTCTTCTCGCCTTTTTAAACCGTTTTCCAGTTCTTATTCTTATTCTTATTATCTTTTAGAAGCTTCGGATTTTCTCGTTCTCTTCTCCGGTATTTTCAATTTTACGGATTATAACATCATAACTGTAATCGTCATTTACCTTCACACTGACACGGTCTCCTACCTTATGACCAAGCACTGCTTTCCCCATAGGAGATTCAATACTGATTAATCCTTTCAGCGAATTTCCACGCATGGTGGTCACCAATTTGAAGGATTCTTCCATATCATCTTCTTCAATATAAACCGTCACCGTATTATTGATACCTGCCTCGTCTTCCTTAGAATCATCTGATACAACGACTGCAGTACGAATCATGCGCTCTAAATAACGAATTCTGCTTTCGTTTTTATTCTTATCTTTCTTGGCGGCATAATACTCGAAGTTTTCACTTAAGTCACCCTGTTCTCTTGCTTCCTGTACAGCACGGATTGCATTCTTTCGTACCACTAATTTCCGATATTCAATTTCTTCTTCCATCTTCTTGATATCACTTTGTGTTAATTCGTTATGCATACCGTCACCTTTTCATTCTAACAGTTTAAGCTAATGCAGCTGTAATAATTGCCATGGAATATACTTCTGACGCATTACATCCGCGGGATAAGTCATTGATTGGTGCATTCAATCCAAGAAGAATCGGACCATATGCATCGAAGTTACCAAGACGCTGTGCAATCTTATATCCGATATTTCCGGCATTGATATCCGGGAAAATAAAGGTATTTGCATGTCCTGCCACTTTGGATTCCGGACATTTGGTACGTGCAACTCTTGGAGATACCGCTGCATCAAACTGAAGCTCTCCCTCGATTGGAAGCTCCGGATATTTTTCTCTTGTCTTGTTTGCAGCATTACGCATCTTATCTACATCCTCGCCCTTTCCGGAGCCTAATGTAGAATAGCTTAAGAATGCCACCTTTGGATCTACACCGAATATCTTTGCACACTCTGCTGCTTCTCCGGCAATTTCAACCAGTTCATCTTCTGTCGGATGAATGTTGATTGCACAGTCAGCCATTGCCAGTACTTCATTCTCGCCGGTTGCAGAAGGACGTACCAGAATAAAGCAGGATGATACAATGCTGTTACCCGGTTTTGTCTTAATTAACTGTAATGCTGGACGAACAGTATCTGCTGTAGAATAGGTTGCTCCACCTAACAGTGCATCAGCATATCCCATTTTTACTAACATGGTTCCGAAATAATTAGCCTGTGAAAGAATTCCTTTTGCCTGCTCCGGTGTTACGCCTTTGCTCTTTCTTAAATCACAGAACATGGTAACCATTTCATCAAATTTTTCAAAATGTAATGGATCGATAATTTTGGCTCCACGAATATTAAATCCGCTCTCCTCTGCTGCTTTCTGAATCTCAGCCTCATTTCCAACCAGAATCGGGCTTAAGAAATTACTTGCCAGCAGGCGGGATGCTGCCTCTAAAATTCTTGGGTCATTTCCCTCTGTAAACACAATTTTCTTTGGGCTTTTCTTTAAAATATCAATCAGTTGACCAAAACCAAACATATCTTTCTCTCCTCTTTTTCTATGTATTATTTTAACTGCATATTATTGTACCCTCTTTTAAATAAAAATCAAGTTTTGAATTCAGTACAATTTCTCAAGAGTGCATTTTCTTCTATTACAAATATGCATCTCTGTTCAGGCAAAAATGATTCTTCCGGAAAGAAAGCCGTCCCTCATCTCTTAATTTTCCAAGCTCCGTTGACATCGCACTCCGTTCCACAGAAAGATAATCTGCTAACTGCTGTCTGGAAAATGGAATATCAAACTCTGATGTTCCATGCTTCTGTGCCTCTGCTGACAGATAGGACAATAACTTTTCCCTGGTATTGCGTTTTCCCATATGGGTTAATTTTTCATTAAAGCGAAGATTCTTTTCTGCCATATTCTCTAATAAATTCCGAAGCAGAACCAGCTTCCAGCCTTCCGTTTCTCCATCTGCATTCAATATATTCTGAACGTTCAGCCACAGCACATCTGCCGCCTCTTCTGCAATCACATTTACATTAATATTCCGCCTCTGCATACAGGCAAAGGTCTCTGCAAAAACATCCCCTGGACCTATCTTTGCAACCAGATTCCGGTTTCCCCAGAAATCCTCCTGCACAATCAAAAGTCCGCCAGAAACCAGCAGCCCCATTTCTTTTACCTGCTCTCCGCAGTGCAGAATATAATTTTCTTTATCATAAGTCATCTCATGGGCATCTAATCCCTTTAAGACTTTCTCCTCTTCTGTTTCCTCAATTCCTTCAAAAAAAGGTGAATTTTTCATTTCTACAGGAAATTTTTTCATTTTATAACCTCCGTTGTTTTTCCAACCGATTATTTATTGCTATTATAGTATACTGACCATACAAAATCAACGAGGAGGAATCTAAAATGATTCGTAAAATAATTCATATTGATAAAGAAAAATGTAATGGATGCGGTTTATGTGCATCCGCCTGCCACGAAGGTGCCATCGGCATGGTCGATGGAAAAGCCCAGCTTTTAAGAGAGGATTACTGCGATGGGTTAGGTGACTGTCTTCCGGCATGTCCTACCGGTGCTATTACCTTTGTACAGAGGGAAGCCGCAGCTTATGACGAAGCCGCTGTAAAAGAGCACTTAAAGAACCGTGAAGCAGCTTCGGTAAAACCTGCAGTTTCAGCCAATCACGCAGCTCCGGCTTTCAGCGGATGTCCGGGCAGCCGGATGCGCTCCATGCAGCGTAAAAACACGGAAAATACTTCTGCAGGCTCTAATACCGCATCCGATACTGCATCCAACGCAGTCACAGCAGGAAACGCACCGGAAAGCCAGCTTACCCAGTGGCCGGTTCAGATTAAATTAGCACCTACAAATGCTCCGTATTTTGACAATGCAAGACTGCTGATTGCTGCAGACTGTACAGCTTTTGCCTATGGCAATTTCCATGAAAAATTCATAAAAAACCACATCACCCTGATTGGATGTCCCAAACTGGATGATGTGGATTACAGTGAAAAGCTTACTGAAATTATCCGCAATAACAATATCAGAGATATCAGTATTGTGCGCATGGAGGTTCCGTGCTGCGGCGGCATTGTAATGGCTGTCCAGAATGCCTTAAAGCAAAGCGGGAAAATGATTCCATGGCAGGTTGTTACCATCTCTGTTGATGGCAAGATTATGGAATAAATTTCCAGATTAAATTGCTTCCACAAATCTTACTTTTCTAATTCTAAGACAACGGTTTCACAGCTGTCTAATGTAATTGTTCCATTTAAGGCTGCCTCAGCATTGATTGCTTCCTGGCGGCCTTCATTGGTTAACAATACCTTGGCAATTCTTTGCTCTAATGTGATGGTATGCTCTTCTGTTCCAAAGTTTGCAAGAATCAAAAGCTTCTGACCGCTTTCTTCATTTACCCGTTCAAAAGCAAATATGTCATCTGCATTTTCATATTTTGGTTTAAAAATACCATAAGTGAAAGTATCTTTGTATTCTTTTGCCTTACGCAGTGCAATTAATTTCCTATAATAAGCCAATACAGAATCTGCCTTATGTTCCTGGGCTGCTACGTTGATTTCCATGTAATTCGGATTCATGGCAAGCCATGGAGTTCCATCTGTAAATCCGCCATTTTTTCCATCGGACCACTGCATTGGTGTTCTGGCATTATCACGGCTGTTCTCATAGCAGCATTTCAAGGCTTCTTCTTCACTGAGTCCTGCACGCAACGCCTCCTGATACTGGTCGATGGTGCTGATGTCATCATATTCTGAAATATCATTTCGTTTGCAGTTGGTCATCCCGATTTCCTGTCCCTGATAGATAAATGGAATTCCACGCAAAAGAACGGATACGGTTCCAAGCATCTTCTTTCCTGCATCATTTCTGGCATGCTCCGGCAGATAATGAGTTGCTCCTCTTGGTTCATCATGATTTTCAATAATGTTTGCCTTAAAGCATTTTCCCTGTAATTCCTGCTGGGAATCGAAAATTACTTTCCGCCATTCCTCAAAACGTAATGGTTTCTGGTCGTACCAGCCATGCTCACCAAAAGTAAGCACATGGGCGCTGAAATCAAACATCGTAGAGAAATGTCCATCCTCTCCGATAAATTCCAAGAGTTCATCTTCCTTCATATTAAAGACTTCTCCTACTGTAAAGGCATCGTGCTTCTCAAAGGTCTCATGCTTTAATTCCTCTAAGAAATCTCCTACTCCATTTACTGCTTCCACCATCTTGATACAGGTTGCAAGTCCATCCGGTCCATCCGGCTCAAAGGACGGGAAGTTAATATCTTTCTTGATATTGATAATTGCATCTATACGGAATCCTGCCACGCCTTTGTCTAACCACCAGTTCACCATTTCATAGATTTTCTGACGTACTACCGGATTCTCCCAGTTTAAATCCGGCTGCTCTTTGGCGAACATATGAAGATAGTATTTATCACTGTTTGGCACCTTCTCCCAGGTACTTCCGCCAAAATAGGAACGGTAATTACTTGGAGCCTTGCCATCTTTTCCTTTCACAAAATAGAAATAATCTGCATACTCTCCATCCGGGTCTGCCAGTGCTTTCCGAAACCACTCATGCTGGTCGGAGCAATGATTTACCACCAGATCCATTACGATATACATATCACGTTTCTTTGCTTCCGCAAGCAACTCATCAAACTCTTCCATGGTTCCGAATTCTTCAGCAATATTATAATAATCTGAAATATCATATCCCTGGTCTACAAATGGGGATTTATAAATCGGTGAAAGCCATACGATATCGATACCCAGTTCCTTTAAATAATCCAGTCTGGATATGATTCCTCTCAAATCACCGATTCCATCTCCGTTGCTGTCCTGAAAGCTCTTTGGATAAATCTGATATGCCACCTTGTCATGCCACCATTTTTTCTTCATGTTCTCATCCTCCATATTTCCATTATTCCTGTATTTACACTTCGTTCTTTGTATGATACTGTTATTATATACAAAGTTTTAGGAAGTTTCTTCCGTGATATTTGCGTTTTTATTGCACAATCCTGCTCTTTTATGTAAAACAAAATAAACGATATGATTATGGATTTCAGATGCAGACGGTGGAAAGTAGGTTATAGGATACAAAATAGCAGCATTTCTTAGATACATTTTTTCTTGATTATAAACTGTCTTTCCGCTTGCTTTGACGAGGATATCTGCACCGTCCGTCGAGTGTGGATGCTGCATAAAGATAGTAAGGCGCACTAAGAATTTCAGTATTAATATTATTTTATCTGCCAACCGGCGCAAATTCACATCCATGTTCATATGCGCCTCGCCGGCACGTCCCTGTGCCAGCGTTGGCTATTGCTGTATGAAATTCTAAGTGCGCCTAACAATCCTTATCATGCATCCATACTTCGGCGAACGGTACAGATATCTTGTCAAACATTGGAAAGACTGTTTTTATCATAGAAAGAAAAAATGTATTTTAGAAATGCACTGTTTTGCATCAGACCTACCTTCCATCGTCTGCATCCAAAATTCCATTTCTTTCATTTTGTTTGTATAAAAAATCAGGATAAATGCTGTTTAAATAAGCAACATTAAAAGGAGATTCCCATGAAAGATAAAAAACAACTCCCTCTGGAACAAAAAGAAAAGGCCGTTCATGGCGAACGAATTTTTCCATTAAAGAAATATCTTACTACGTTGCAGGAACGGTATCCCATTGTTACGCCACACTGGCATGAAGAGGCTGAATTTACCCTGATTACCAGCGGTGTCTGTACGTATCAGGTTGACCTTGAAAGCTTTCAGGCTATGCCTGGAGATTTCGTTTTCATTCCTCCTCTGGCTCTGCATTCCATTGCCATATTACCTGCCGGGCATATGCATTCGGAAACATATGTCTTTCACCTTGATTTCCTTGGTGCATCCTCTGCAGATATCTGTGCCATGCGATATCTGATGCCCCTTGCCAAGCAGCAGCTGATTCCCCCTTTTCATATAGTAAAAGAGCACCCGGTCTACCCGGATGCCCTCGCATTGTTCTATGAAATCAGCAGCTGTTATTCCGCTGCCCAGCCGGGATATGAACTGATGTTAAAATCCCTGCTGTTAAAGCTTCTTACCCTTCTACTTCCGTACTGCAGCAAAAGTTCTGAGCAGCCACAGCTTCAAAGCGAACATACCCAGAAGATTAAGGGTGTCTTAGAATATATCGGATTACATTATACCGAAAATATTTCTATTGAAAGCCTGGCATCCTCCTGCTATTTCAGCGAATGCCATTTCATGCGCTTTTTTAAGAAATATGTCGGAATGTCATGCTTAGATTATATCAAGAGCCTGCGCCTGCAAAAGGCTGCCGACCTCTTAGAACAGCAGGAGCTTTCCATTACAGATGCCGCCATAACTGCCGGTTTCAGCAGCCTTTCCTACTTCTACCGGGAATTTAAAAAACGCTATGGCATGACACCACGCCAGTTTATCCATTCCCTTCCGGAACGTCAGCATACGAATCGTACCTCTACTCCAGGCAGTCCTTTTTCTCCACTTTGATTTCCCAGTGGATTAAGAAAGTCAGGACTGCCCGGAGTGCAATAGATAGGGACTCTTTTCCATATTGTATCCTGCCTTTTATTTATTATCCACGAAAATCTACATTCCAGCCAACCTGTTTTTCCTGTGGTGTAAATACATAATCGCTCATGCTGTCATATAACATATCCTGGATTTTCTTTTCCAGTTCTTCCAACGAACCAGCAGTAACCATTACCAGATCTTCACTCTTACCAGTTTTATCCGTGCTGTCAGTCCTGTCCGATTTCTTAACGGAAGATGTATCTTCATCCTTCTTATTCATTCGTTTCTCATAAGCTTCCTTCTGAGCTTTCTTACGTTCTGCACGGTTTTCTTCCTGTTTCTTTTCGATACGTTTCTTCTGAAGAGATAAAGACTTATCTACAACTGCAAAAAATGATGCATTGCCGCCATCATTTACCTGAATGCCATATGCCTTCACACCACTCTGTCCATTAGCAAACCGACTCTGCATGGTTGCAAGCTGACTGGATGCATTGGCTATGATTCCCTCGTACTGTTTCCGGTAAGACTCATCTTCTGCCATCCGCTCAATCTTCTCTTCATCAATTAGAACCACCATTTTGTTGGCATTGGCATACTGTCCTGCATTGGCTTTTGCTGTCTCTTTCATATCCTTGGATACCAGAATGAAATCCATCGTGCTAAATTTCTTTTTCAGCTTCTCATAATACTCTTTCGCCTTATCCGAAAGCTTTGGCTCTCCAATGGTTTTTCCGGAGACTTTGCTGCTCTTTTCCGATTCCGTATAACCAGAAACGTTTTCTGCCACCTGATTTACTGCGTTTGTGTTCATAAAAATTCCTCCTTGAAAATATCTATAAGCAAATCCTTTTGCTTAAAACAATCTGTTCCATTCTTTATATCGGAAGAATCTCTCATTTTCTTAAGCGGTTCCTATAGTGCAAAATAGCCTAAAACAATGGCTCCAAGAATAATCCGGTACCAGCCAAATACTTTAAAATCGTGTTTTTTGATATAGCCCATCAGAAAACGAATGACTACTACAGATACCGCAAATGCTACCACGCAACCTAAGCCTAAGACACAAAGTTCCTGAGCAGAAAACGCAAAGCCGAACTTAATAAGTTTGATCAGGCTCCAGCCAAACATAACCGGCACAGCCAGGAAAAATGTAAACTCTGCTGCAGCCACACGGGATACTCCGATTAAAAGTGCTCCGATAATGGTTGCACCGGAACGGGAGGTTCCCGGAATAATTGCAAGTACCTGAAAAAGTCCGATAAAAAATGCTGTCTGATAAGTAATATCATTTAAGCTTTCCACCCTTACTTTCCGCTTTTTATTCCAGTTTTCAATCAGAATAAACGCAAAACCATAGAAAATCAATGCAGCAGCAATCACAAGCGGTGTATGAAAATGTGCATCCACATAATCATCAAACAAAAGCGTTACCACAGCTCCCGGTATGCAGGCAGCTACAACCTTAAACCATAAAGAAAAAATATCTTTCCGGATGACCGGCTGTGTCTTGTCTTTAAACTGAAACGGGAACATTTTCTTCCAGAACAAAAGCACTACCGCAAGAATAGCTCCCAACTGTATCACCACGAAAAACATCTCTTTGAATGAATCTGTCATATCAAGCCTGATAAATTCATCCACTAAAAGCATATGTCCTGTGCTGCTGATTGGAAGCCATTCTGTAATTCCTTCTACAATTCCAAGAAAAATAACCTTCAGCATTTCTACAAAATCCAATAACATTTCGTTGTCCTCTTTTCCTATTATTTCAGATTTCTCATTTTAACATACTATGCCGATAATATATATTATTTTTCTTAAGATATTCTGTTTATTTGCGGAGTGCTGAAAATAATCCCTTCTTCTCATAGGGTTCTTTTGTTACTTCTAACGCATCATATCCACTGTTTTTAATCACTTCTTTGATTTTTTCCTCCGGAATATCGGTATCGGTAATAATTACGGTCTCTTTTTTACTGTGGGATGAAGTTACTTTCTTTACCGGAAATGCTGCCCGCACTGCATCATTTACATGTGCCTCACACATTCCACACTGCATACCATCTACTTTTACTGTTATTTTCTGCATAAATCCTTCCTCCTTCATTTCATTCCATCACATTATAATCTCTTTTTTTCTAAAAAAATATAGGATTAACGATATTTTTTCTCACTAATTTTTCGCTCTTCCTTTTCTGAAAAAATTATTGTAAAATACTTTACTGGGATTAAATTTTAAAAAGAAAGGATTTTATATATGAAAAAACCATTCCGTCTTCTTCTATGTCTTGCGCTGCTTTTTGTGAGTGGATGCAGTGGTTATCAGAAAACCATCCGCTTTGGTGCCGCTGACATAGGTGGAATCTACTATACCTTTGCCAATACCTTTACCGGGCTTGCCTCCTCGGAGGATGATACCTATCAGTTTGAAGTTAAGACAACCGCAGGCTCTGCTGCCAATCTAAGGCTGCTCTCCGGTGGATATATCGAACTTGGATTAGCCCAGTCTGACCTGATTGCCTCCGCCTATGAAGGCAGTGGAATTTTTGAGGGAGATCCTTGTCAGGGATATTCCGCTATTGCCGGGCTATATACGGAAGCCTGTCAGATTGTCATCCGTGCAGACTCCAATATTCAGACGCTGGATGATTTACAGGGCAAAACCGTCAGCATCGGTGCGGAGGATTCCGGTACTGAACAGAACGCTAACCAGATTCTGACCATGAGCGGACTTACCACTGAACTGGTGAAAACAGTAAACCTCGATTATACCGATGCTGCTGACCAGCTTATCAATGGAAAAATCGATGCATTTTTCTGTACTGCCGGTATCCAGACAACTGTAATCGAAGAATTAGCCAAAGAATGTGATATCCGTCTTTTGGATATTGATGAGAAATGCAGGAATAAATTGCTGTCTGCTTATCCATCCTATAGTGAATATACCATTCCTGCCAATACTTACACCGGACAGACGGAAGATATCCATACCCTTGGTGTCAAAGCGGTTCTCCTTGCTTCCGACAGGCTCTCTACTGATACAGTAGAACACTTAACGAAATGGCTTTTTTCCCATGCGAAGGATTTACAGTATGCAACTTCTTTAAACCTGCAATTAGATGAAACTTATGCTACTGATGGCATACCGATTCCATTCCATCCGGGTGCTGTTGCCTATTATGAGAAACAGGGTATTACGCTTTCTTCCGAAAGCAATACACCAAACTAGAAAGGAACACTATGAATATACATTTAGATATGTACCAGACCTTAGCTGTTGCTGTGCTGGTACTCATGCTGGGAAGTTTTTTACGAAAAAGAATACATTTTCTGGAAAAATTCTGTATTCCGGCACCCGTTATCGGCGGTCTGCTCTTTGCGATTTTCACCTGTATCTGTTACAGCACCGGAGTTGCAGAATTTTCCTTTGATGATACCCTGCGGGAAGTATGTATGGTATTCTTCTTTACTTCCGTAGGATTTCAGGCTAACTTAAAAGTCTTAAAAAGTGGTGGGAAATCCATGGCAGTATTTTTAGGACTGGTCATTGCCCTTATTATTACCCAGAACTTTCTTGCCGTTGGATTATCCAAACTATTAGGATTAAATCCATTAATCGGTATGTGTACCGGTTCCATTCCAATGGTGGGCGGACATGGTACAGCAGGTGCTTTTGGACCGGTACTGGAGGATTTCAATATCCATGGTGCCACTACCATCTGTACGGCTGCTGCTACCTTCGGTCTGATTACAGGAAGTCTGATTGGCGGTCCTTTAGGAAAACGCCTGGTAGAAAAGAAAAATCTTCTCTCTACTGTTGCTTCCGAAGATGACAGCCTCTTAGTGGAAGATGAGAAAAAACACGAACGCCATACCAACATGTATGCTTCCGCTGTTTTCCAGCTTATCCTTGCCATTGGACTTGGTACTATTTTTTCCTATTTTCTAACAAAAACAGGACTGACTTTTCCAATTTATATTGGTGCCATGTTAGCAGCCGCACTGATTCGTAATATTGTGGAATACTCCCATGGCAATGCCACGATCCATATGGGAGAAATTAATGACCTGGGTGGTATTTCCCTGTCATTATTTCTTGGTATGGCTATGATTACTTTAAAATTATGGGAACTGGCTTCTCTGGCACTTCCGCTTATCATTTTATTAAGCTCACAGGTCATTCTGATTGCTGTATTTACTTACTTTATTGAGTTCAATATTATGGGACGGGATTACGATGCAGCAGTCCTTGTTGCAGGTACCTGCGGATTCGGTATGGGTGCCACACCAAATGCCATGGCAAATATGCAGGCTCTCTGTGACCGCTATGTTCCATCCGTCAAAGCATACCTTCTGATTCCACTGGTGGGAAGTCTCTTTGCCGATTTCATCAACAGCCTTGTAATTACATTTTTTATTAATATTTTGTAAATAAAGGAGCACCTTATGTTTCATTTTAAAAATAAAATCAAGAATGCAAGAAAAGAACGTGAAAAGAAAAATTATGATCTGACTTATGATAATGTTGCCATTCCAGAGGTGCACAAGACATCTTCCACTCCGGATACAGCAGAAAATACCACTGCTGCCTTTCCATCTGAATCTTCCGATGAACAGACTTCCAGTGTCAGCTTTGATAATGTTGCGATTCCGGAAATTCATATACGAAAGAAAAACTAATTTCACTTTTGAATACAGACCGCCGGCAGGAAAAACACATTCCTTTCTTATGTGTTTTTCCTGCCGGCCGTTTTCAATCTTTCCTATTTTTTCAATTTTCTATTTTCAATCTCTTTCTATCTGCTCAGAATTTCCTTATAAATTTCTTCTGTCTGTGCATCATCCACTCCGCTCATATAATATTGTTTTCCATTTGCCGAAAAATGCAGAAATTTCTTATTCTGCGGATTTAAAAACTCCTGACATTCTCCCTGCTCATAAATCTTAAATGTTCCTTTCTCAAGATTATCCATTCCTGTTCCATTTATCTTAGACCTGCGCGGAAGTTCTGTCACCATTTCCACCTCTTCTATGGTATCCAGCGGAAGCTCATAATCGGTGCGGATATGCTCTGCACAAAGATTGCCATTTTCTATTTCCAGATGAATCGGTGTAAACTCTTCTGCAATCACCCAGGCACATAAAATTGGAATAGTAAGAAATACCAGTGCTGTAAATAGCATTGTTGCTTTTCCAGCTTTTGACGCCATATTTACAGTTGTTCCAATGCCGACTTTTTTATCTACCATCGTATGCGGATCATTAGGATTATAATAAAGAACACCGCCTATCCAGTTTCTATCATCTTCTGTTCCGTTGCTTAAATCATGTTTGCCTGCATAAGCCTTTTCCACTTTTCCCAGTCTGATAAATACCGGAATGCATATCACCAGCAGGAAAACTGCATACACTATCATGGCAATAAGCATTATGCTTTCTACCTTCTTATCTACGAATGAAATTGCCAGAAGAAATAATATCAATATGGTATTCATCCAGATACAGCAAAGCCAGAAATTTTTCCAGATATTTTTCTTTGCCCTGCTATAATTGATATTAATGTCACTATCTGAACTGATGACCTGTATTGGCTGTCTGTCCATAATAACTGCGACCAGAAAATAAATGAATCCACAGGCAGCTCCAATCAGACAGGATATTCCAACCATTTTATAAACCGGCAGTGCTAAAGCTGCGCCTATAATGCCTATGGCAAGCGGAAGAAAGAATTGGAAAAAATGTATGCACCGAATGGCTCCCGCATTCTTTAGTTCCACATATCGCTCTGTTGACTGTGTCTCATAGTATCCCTTTTGCCGCTTCCATTCTTTCAGCCGGCTATTGGCAAAGACCAATGGCAGCATCAGTAATATAATTGCTCCAAACATCCATACCAGCCAGATCGTCATCTGGATGGAAAAATACGGTGTCAAAAGACTGCTAAAAGGAATTACCGCAAGCAGCAGCCCATACCATCTCATTTCTCTTTTAAACCGCTTCTGAATTGCCTTTACTTCATCCTCTTCGAACCATTCCGGTTTCATATTTACACCAAAAATACTTCCATTCTTCTGTCCGCTTTGCAGCGCCATTACCACATATACAATAAATAATACCGGATACAATGTTGCAAAAAATATAATATTAAGAAACATCTTCATCACCCCTTATACATATTCCTGCATAATGCTAAAAATTCTTCCTGCGTTATGCCACATATCTTTGCCTCGGAAATCACCTGTTGTAATATTATTTTGGATTTCTCCTGCAGTTCCTTTGTCTCAGTAAATTCATTCCGCACATGAGCGCCATTCCGCCGGTCGGTATAAATATATCCTTCCTGCTTTAATAATGCATATGCCTTATTTACTGTCATAGAATTGATTCCTATCTCTCCTGCCAAAGCCCGGACCGTTGGAAGCTGCTCACCTGGCTTTAACCTGCCATCCGAAATTCCCAGTACAATCTGATTACGAATCTGCTGGTAAATCGGCACTTCCGCTGTCTCATCAATCGATATGACCATCTGAAAACTTCCTTTCTAAATTTTCTTTGTCTCATTTGTGTTATTAATTATAATACAAATGAGACAAAGATGCAAGGAATATATTCACATCATATATCCAATCTGACAGCATATTATTCTGTTTCATCAATCATCATATGTATCATCTTCTTTACACCTGAAATATCAAATGGACTTTCCGAAGATTCATAAGTAAAAATAACATCCCGCCCCGGCATAAGATAATTTTCTATATATAAATTCTGCTTTCGGATAAAATTTCCTACATAAGATATATTATCCATCATTCCAGCATGTTCCCAATAAAGAATCCGCCCGGTTTCCTTATTTAAAATTGTAAAATCCGGATATATTTCTATCTCTTTTCCTTTCTTTTTTAACTTTAATGGGCGTTCATACTTATATAGCAGAATGTCTTTTTTCTGATGCAGCATATTAGCTATAAGCACTTCTGACTTGGAACGCACCAGTTCCCCATGCTCCGTCTCATATCGTAAATTCTCCGGATATTCTATATTCTGCTCATATTTTTCCTCTTCCCATTCCTTCAAAACAACTTCTTCCGGTTTTAGATATGGTGTGATCAACTTCTTCCTCTGGTATTCCTGCTCCTCATAAATCTCTCTCATCCATCCTATATCATAATCAGCCTCCACCTGCTGAAGTATTTTTAAATTTCTCTCTGCTTTGGTCTTAAGCTTTTTGCAATAGCTCTTCTGTGCCAGAATACGAATAAAATTCATTTCTCTTAGTGGAAGATATTGTTGTATCATCTTCCCTTCTTCATCTTTCATCTGCCTGTAATAATACGTTTTTCCATTTTTATTATGAATTCTCAGCGTACCACTTGGTGCTTTCTCTTCAAAATGCTTTATATCATTGAGTATCTTCTGCAATTCATTTATTTCATTTTGTATCCAATTTTTCATAAGCATTATTCCTTTCTTTTATAAGATTTAAAGTTCTTATATTCTTTACAGTTCTTGTATTCTTTACAGTTCTTATAGCTTTTACAATTCTTGTATTCTTTACAGCTCTTATAGTTTTTATAGCTCTTATATTTTCATATTTAAACAATGATTCCTATTGTCACATACTTCGCATGATAGTCTGCCTTATGCCATAATCATACTTCTTTTTCTTGCAGCATATATCTAGTATGATTTTTTCAACACTTTTTCAGCTTTCTTCATACTAAAAAAATAGATTCTACTGTTTAGTATGATTTTTTTCATTTTTCAGGGATTTTTTTGATATAAATGGAGATTTTTTCATACTAGAAACTTTAAAAGAACTGAATTAGTATGATTAGACTAAACAATATGATTTGACTATATAATATGATTAAACCAAACAATATGATTTGACCATATAATATGATTAAACTAAATAATATAATTAAACTAAATGATATGATTACTTTCAAAATATAATTACTTGAATATTATGCCTTAACTGAATTTTGTAATTAAATGGAATTTGATAAAGAAACTTAAGATTTTTCAACAAATAAGCGAATGGATTCGTAATAAGAATATTCTGTTATCATCCTGCCAGAAGAATAAGAACCTGGCAGCAAGCGAAATATAAGGTCATATAACAATCATGCTGCACAAGCTAAAAAGCACTATGCAATATAAAAATGCTATGCAATACAAAAATACTATACAATATAAGTACCATTTCACAAGATAGATAAGCCTCACCATACGGTGAGGCTTATCCTGCATATACAGCATTCCCACGATATATGAGATATGCTGTATATTATATTGTTCCTGTCCAATAATTATTTGTTAGCGATTGCTGCCTGAGCTGCTGCTAATCTAGCGATTGGTACACGGAATGGTGAACATGATACATAGTCAAGACCAATCTTGTGGCAGAATTCAACAGATGAAGGATCTCCACCGTGCTCTCCACAGATACCAACATGAAGGTTCGGATTAACTGGCTTACCAAGTTTCAGTGCCATATCCATAAGTTTACCAACACCAGTCTGGTCTAACTTAGCAAATGGATCGTTCTCGAAGATCTTCTTGTCATAGTAAGCATCTAAGAACTTACCAGCATCGTCACGGGAGAATCCAAATGTCATCTGAGTTAAGTCGTTAGTACCGAAGCAGAAGAAGTCAGCTTCTTTAGCGATTTCATCAGCTGTAAGAGCAGCTCTAGGAATCTCGATCATAGTACCAACTTCGTACTCTAATTTAACGCCTGCAGCTGCGATCTCAGCGTCTGCTGTCTCAACAACTACTTTCTTAACGTATTTAAGTTCTTCAACTTCACATACTAATGGAATCATGATTTCAGGTTTCACATTCCAATCTGCATGCTCTTTCTGAACTTCGATTGCTGCACGGATAACAGCTTTTGTCTGCATCTTAGCAATTTCAGGATATGTTACAGCAAGACGGCATCCTCTGTGACCCATCATTGGGTTGAACTCATGAAGTCCATCGATGATTGTCTTAATCTGCTCAACAGTTTTGCCCTGAGCATCTGCTAATTTCTTAATGTCAGCTTCCTCTGTAGGAACGAACTCATGAAGAGGTGGATCCAGGAAACGAATAGTAACCGGGCATCCTTCCAGTGCTTCATAAAGAGCTTTGAAGTCTCCCTGCTGATATGGAAGAATCTTCTCAAGAGCTGCTTCTCTTTCTTCTACAGTGTCAGAACAAATCATCTCACGGAATGCTGCAATTCTGTCTTCTTCGAAGAACATATGCTCTGTACGGCAAAGTCCGATACCTTCTGCTCCAAGCTCACGAGCTTTCTTAGCATCTGCAGGAGTATCTGCATTTGTACGAACTTTAAGTTTTCTATATTTGTCAGCCCAAGCCATAACACGGCCGAACTCACCAGCGATGGTAGCGTCAACTGTCTTGATTTCGCCATCGTAGATGTTACCTGTTGTACCATCGATAGAGATGAAATCTCCCTCATGGAATTCTTTTCCAGCAAGAGTGAATTTCTTATTCTCTTCGTCCATAGCGATATCGCCACATCCAGATACACAGCATGTACCCATACCACGGGCAACTACGGCTGCGTGAGATGTCATACCACCACGAACAGTTAAGATACCCTGGGAAGCTTTCATACCTGTGATGTCTTCTGGAGATGTCTCAAGACGAACAAGTACAACTTTCTCTCCACGAGCGTTCCAAGCTTCTGCATCTTCTGCTGTGAAGACGATCTTACCACAAGCTGCTCCAGGAGAAGCTCCTAAACCTTTTCCGATTGGTGTAGCTGCTTTTAATGCTGCTGCATCAAACTGTGGATGAAGAAGTGTATCTAAGTTACGAGGATCGATCATAGCTACTGCTTCTTCTTCTGTCTTATGTCCTTCATCAACAAGGTCACATGCAATCTTAAGAGCTGCTGGAGCAGTTCTCTTACCATTACGGCACTGAAGCATGTATAACTTCTTGTTCTCTACTGTAAACTCCATATCCTGCATGTCATGGTAGTGATTCTCAAGAGTCTCACAAACCTTGATGAACTCAGCATATGCTTCTGGGAATTCCTGCTCCATCTGAGCGATTGGCATAGGTGTACGAACACCAGCAACTACGTCCTCACCCTGAGCATTGATTAAGAACTCACCCATTAATTTCTTCTCGCCTGTAGCAGGATCACGGGTAAATGCAACACCTGTACCAGACTCATCATTTAAGTTACCGAATACCATAGGCATTACGTTAACAGCTGTTCCCCAGGAATATGGGATATCGTTATCACGACGATATACGTTTGCACGTGGGTTATCCCATGAACGGAATACAGCTTCAATAGCTAATTTTAACTGCTCTACAGGATCAGATGGGAAATCGGTTCCTAACTGGTTCTTGTACTCAGCTTTGAACTGCTCTGCTAATTCTTTTAAGTCAGCGGCTGTAAGTTCAACGTCGAACTTAACTCCTCTGTCTGCTTTCATCTTATCGATGAGCTGCTCGAAATATTTCTTACCAACTTCCATAACAACGTCAGAGAACATCTGGATAAAACGTCTGTAAGAGTCATATACGAAACGCTCGAATTTAGGATCTGGGTTTCCAGCGATCATTGCTGCAACTACTTCGTCATTCAGTCCAAGGTTTAAGATGGTGTCCATCATACCTGGCATAGATGCTCTAGCACCAGAACGAACAGAAACAAGTAATGGATTCTTGAGGTCTCCGAATTTCTTTCCGTTAATCTCTTCCATTTTCTTAACGCCTTCCATAGCCTGTGCCATGATTTCGTCGTTAATCTTGCGGCCATCCTCATAATACTGAGTACAAGCCTCTGTTGTGATTGTGAATCCCTGTGGTACTGGAAGACCGATATCAGTCATCTCGGCAAGGTTAGCACCTTTTCCACCAAGGAGATTACGCATGGACATGTTTCCTTCACTGAACATGTAAACCCATTTGTTTGCCATTTTGAATTCCTCCTAATAAATTTACTTTGGTTTATTGATATGCGAACATCGTCTGTTATCAACAACAATTGATATCCACAATGTCACCCATTACGCGTGCCACTTGTCCACAAGCGCACATATTTATTTTATCATAATTTTATAGTTTCGCAACCATTTTTTCGAAATCAGACCACTCTGTTCTGTTAAAAATCAGGTGTTTGATTTAGAAAGTGAATTTTTCTGCAAAATATGTATCCAAATCTTCGATTTTGATACGCTCCTGCTCCATGGTATCACGGTCACGTACCGTAACTGCTCCGTCTGTTTCAGATTCAAAATCGTAAGTTACACAGAATGGAGTTCCGATTTCATCCTGACGACGATAGCGCTTACCGATATTTCCTCTGTCATCAAATTCGCAGTTGTATTTCTTGGAAAGCTGTGTAAATACTTTCTCTGCACCTTCATTTAATTTCTTGGAAAGCGGAAGCACACCAATCTTAACCGGTGCAAGTGCCGGATGGAAATGAAGAACGGTTCTCATATCCGGTTTCTCTTCTGTTCCGATGTTCTCTTCGTCATATGCTGCACAAAGGAATGCAAGTACCACACGGTCTGCTCCAAGAGACGGTTCAATAACGTATGGAATGTATTTTTCATTCTTGGTATCATCAAAGTAAGACATATCCTGGCCGGATGTATTCTGATGCTGTGTCAGGTCATAGTCGGTACGGTCTGCAATTCCCCACAGTTCGCCCCATCCGAATGGGAATAAGAATTCAAAGTCGGTAGTTGCTTTACTGTAAAATGCAAGCTCTGCCGGATCATGATCACGAAGACGTAATTCTTCATCTTTCATGCCAAGGCTTAACAGCCAGTTATGGCAGAAAGTTCTCCAGTACTGGAACCACTCAAGGTCGGTACCCGGCTCACAGAAGAACTCCAGCTCCATCTGTTCAAACTCTCTGGTACGGAAAGTAAAGTTACCAGGAGTAATCTCGTTACGGAAAGATTTTCCAATCTGTGCAATGCCGAAAGGTACTTTCTTACGGGATGTTCTCTGCACGTTTTTGAAGTTAACGAAAATACCCTGTGCTGTTTCCGGTCTTAAATATACCGTATTCTTTGCATCCTCAGTTACACCCTGGAAGGTCTTGAACATCAGGTTGAACTGACGGATATCTGTAAAGTTATGTTTTCCACAGGATGGACATGGAACACTGTTATCTTTGATGAAGTTCATCATTTCTTCCTGAGTCCAGCCATCTACAGAAGTCTCTAATGTAATGCCATGCTCTTCTGCATAATCTTCAATAATCTTATCTGCACGGAAACGTTCATGACACTCTTTACAATCCATAAGAGGGTCTGAAAATCCGCCTAAATGTCCTGAAGCTACCCATGTCTGCGGGTTCATAAGAATGGCACAGTCTACACCAACGTTGTATGGATTTTCCTGTACGAATTTCTGCCACCAGGCACGTTTCACATTATTCTTTAATTCTACACCAAGGTTACCGTAATCCCATGTATTTGCCAGTCCACCGTAAATCTCGGAACCCGGATATACAAAACCTCTTGCCTTTGCTAAAGCTACAATTTTTTCCATTGATTTTTCCATAAAATTCTTCCTCGCATTCTATTTATAAATAATATATCTTGCTTCTGCTGTCTCACCAGCAGGAATGTCATCCACAGTTGCGGTGTTCTTATCCTTGACGGTTACCCCGGATGAAACATACTGCAGTGTTCCATCAACCGTAACATCTACACCCTTGCTTAATACGATAACATGATAGTCATCATTTTTCATGACATCTTTGCTGTCCGCTGCATCTCCGGCAGCTCCATCTGTTACCGCTACGAAATCTGTATTAAAATCATATCCGGCAGCAATTGCCTGTACCACCGTTCCGGTAAATACGGTATCTCCCACAAATGCAGAATATGCTGTGCTGTCACTGTAATGCATACCAAGCTTTGCGACTCCGTCTTTTACGGAAAGATTTTTTAATTTTACTGTCCCGGCGCCATCATTGTCTTCATATTCTTTGATGGAATCCTTTACATACTGTTCTAACTCATTCTCATCATAATTGTCTTTGTCAAAGTCGCCTACTGCAACTTCTGTGATTCCACCCTTTTTCTCCGGAAAGAGCGTTGTGGTATCTGCATCTTTTGTAGCACCGCAGCCGCCAAATATTCCACAGACTAACAGCATTACAAGGAGTGCACTTATCTTCTTCTTCATACGAACCTCCAAATCCCTATATCTCATAATCTCAACAATTATACTATTTTCGGTTTGGTATTTCAAGCGTTACCTCAGGCAAAATGCCCGGCTTCTCCATAAATCAGAAAAGCCCTTCTAAAAATTGCTCTGATTTAAATGTATGGGGTGCATATTTTTCCCGAAATTCCTTCACCGTCCGAATCAGTTCAAACAACACTTTTTCTGATACTGCAAAATGAAAAAGCTTTGCTGATTCCGTGGTAATAATATACTGCATCGTATAAATGGTAGATGCATCTAACCGTCTGCCATGCTCGGTTTCGCTGCAGGAATCGCAAAGAAGTCCGGCACGCTGCACACTGAAAAACTGCATCGGTTCCTTTCTTCCACATTTCTGGCAGGAAAAAAGATTCGGATATACTCCATTTAGCACCATCATTTTCAATTCATAAATCACGCGGACCAGCCGGTTATCAAAATTCTTCTTTCCAAGTGCCTTTAAGGACTGGTAAAGCAGCTTTAGCATTTCCCGGTCATCACTGTTTTCCTGGGCATAATATTCTGCCATCTCAAGAAAATAAAATCCATAGTATGTATCATTCAAATCTGTGGTGAGTTCGGTAAAATAATTTTTAATTTCTGCCCGCACCACATTGTAGGAGGTACGGCCCTCATAGACTTCAAACTGTCCGAAGGAAAAGGGATTGCAGGCTGCCAGCAGTGTACTGTTCGGTCTTCTTGCACCTCTGGCAAACGCCGTAATCTTTCCCCTCTCCAGGGTCAGTATCGTAATTCGTTTGTCATATTCACTGATTGGCATTGCGGTAAGCACCATACCCGTAACCATCACGTTTGTGCCCACGGTCCTGTTCACCTCTTACTTTCTCTTTCAGGCTGCCCAATCCATCCTGTTCCTCTTTTTCCTGTTCCTTAAACTTAAGATAATCATCTACTCTTCCGGTCAAAGTAAAATGATTCCAGCTTGCTCTTACCATATGCTTCCTTCCTGCCCTTTCTTCATACTTGTATGAAATTAGGTTTTCCAGAAGCACTTAAGATAATACTGTCAATATTTAGAATTCCTCTTCCCGGTATCCGAAGTTCTTAATCATATAATCGCTGTCACGCCAGTCTTTTTTCACTTTTACCCAAAGTTTCAAATTAACCTTGGCATCTAAGAGGTGTTCAATTTCATATCTGGCATTGGTACCAATCTTCTTTAACATGGCTCCCTGCTTGCCGATAATAATTCCCTTGTGGGAATCCCGCTCACAGATAATCGTGGCATCAATATCAAACATTTTCCTGCCTTTGCGTTTCTTCATCTGGTCAATAGAAACGGCAATTCCATGAGGAATTTCTTCATTTAAAGCATGTAAGGCTTTTTCACGAATCAGCTCTGCCACAATCTGACGCTCCGGCTGGTCGGTAATGGTATCCTCATCATAGAACATCGGACCATACGGCAGATATTTAAAAATCAAATCAATGATAACATCCGTATTTTCTCCCCGTAGTGCAGATGCCGGTACGATTTCCGCAAAGTCATAAACTTTACGATAAGTGTCAATGTACTCCAGCATTTTATCCTTGTTATCCAAGGTATCTAATTTATTGATAACCAGAATAACCGGTGTCTTTACGGTCTTTAATTTCTCAATAATATGCTGCTCTCCTGCGCCGATAAAATCACTCGGTTCCACCAGCCATAAAATGACATCCACTTCATTTAATGTGTGTTCTGCCACATTTACCATAAATTCGCCCAGCTTATTCTTTGCCTTATGGATACCAGGTGTATCCACAAAAATAATCTGTCCTCTGTTTTCATCCGTATAAATAGTCTGGATACGGTTTCTGGTAGTCTGCGGTTTATTGGATGTAATTGCAATCTTCTGTCCAATCAGATGATTCATCAAGGTGGACTTTCCTACATTCGGCCGTCCAATCAGTGTTACAAAGCCTGATTTAAAATTTTCCGTCATACTTACTCCTTCTTATGTATGCTGCGGGACTATTACCCACAGCTTTTAATAAAGATTCTTTACTTCTAAGAACATATCTTTTTCTGCTTCTACATTTTCCTCTGCACCGATGACACACAAAGCATCCTGTGCGAGTACTGCTTCAATAAGCACTGCGAGATTTTTGATATTTTCCGGCTGTGCATCTAAAACTTCATTTCTCTCACGCTGTAATTCCTCATAAGAAATATTGGTAAGATAAGCACTTACGGAACGCATGCCCTTGGCAGCCGGATTCAACGGGGTATCCATATCGCTTACTGTTCCGATGATATATTTTGTCATATCACGTTCATCTGCATCAAAAGCTCTTAAATATGCCGGGATACCTTCGTAAATCTCATTGGTGCTCTTAAGGTTCGGGTCACGGTAAGAAGTGAAATATGCATCTCCGTTCCGCATAAATCCGCTCATGCAGCCATATGCACCACCCTTTACCCGGACATTAATCCAAAGGTAATCATAGCTTAAAATTACTTTTAAGATACGAAGTGCTCCGGTATAGGAATATCCTTTCGATAAATAATTTCCGGCTCTGGATACATACTGTACTTTGGATGCATCCAAGAAGCCTTCATTCTTTTTCTCACAATGGAAGGCAACTGCTTCTCCCTCTTTCTCTCCATCCGGTAAAACAGTTAAGAACTGCGGGAATTTTTCTTCTAACAGCTGATATCCTTCTGCGTCTGCCGTCAGGGAAATCAACAGTCTGTTCTTTACAAATATTTTCTCTGTAAGGCTTCTTAATTTATCCATTAAGAACTGCTTCTTTTCTTCAAAATGTTCTTCTAATTCTGCAATCGTCCGGTACAGTGCAATTCCGCCAACCAGATCATTGAATCGGGCTACCGGTGAGAAATAAGACATTGCCCGCATGGCAGATACGGAATGTCCGGCAGAGCTTAAGGACATCTGCAGTCTCGATTTGATACGCGCTAAAATCTCATAGAGACGTTTTTCATCTGTAATCTGTGTGCCCATCAGAATCTCAGAAAGAAGTCTAAGCCCCTCTTCCAGATTCTGATAAAGAATCTTGGAACGTACTTCGTATTTTGCATGGAAACTGTCTTTTTTCTTAGTATCCGCATAAATATTAATCTGGGAAGAGATACCGCCGGTCATAAGATTAATCTCATTTGCTAAGTCTGCATAATTATAATGCTCTGTATCCATATAACCAAGTACAGCTTTTAACACCCCAAGGTATGGCAGTTCTTCTTCTGTAATATCACTGATATCAAACATCAGATTCAGATAATGAATGCCATTGGAATAAATGTTGGTATGAATGGTTTCGATGCCATTGCAGCTTACCTTTTCATATACCAGCGGCTGTGCTTCACGCTTCATGTCCTGCCGTTTTAACATCGGAATCTTCATCAGGTCTTCCTTTGGTGACGGCTCTTCCTGATACAGTTTTAAATGCTTTGTATCCTCTACTAACTTATCAATCTCTTCTTCTGATAAGCCATTCTTATAAGCTGCCAGTTTCTCTTCTAATTCTTTTTCCAGCCTGGCATTTAAGCCTTTTTCCGGTTCAATGGATACATAGGATTTATGGCTGTTATCCAAAAGATATTTCTGAATCAGTTCTTCAAAATATCCTGTTTCAATCTTTTCCTTTAATGCTGCAAATACGTCTAATATTTTAAGATATAAGAATGGTTCGTCATCATCATAAAGCCAGCTGTCCATACAGGATAATCCATAAATTAATCCCTTCGGGAAATTACCGTAATCTGCTTCACGGAACTTGAATTCTTCACTGTTGATTCCTGCTAACAGGGATTTTCTATTGAGACCGTCTTTGACGATTTTCTTTAAAGTATCTTCGATAATTCCTACAAACTTCTCTTCGTCTTCTTTATTAGCATTCTTTGCCACCACAGAAAAAATTGGCTGTAAGGTGCTGTTATCAAATCCGCCCATGATATCTTTTCCGATTCCTGCATCAATAAGTGCCTGCTTCAACGGTGCTCCCGGTGCACTTAATAGTGCATAATCCAAGACATCAAATGCCAGAGTCAGTTCACTCTCAAGATTCGTTCCGATTGCCACATTATAGGAAAGATATGCATTGTCCTCTAAGCTTTCGGAAGATGCAATGGAATATGGCTTGCTGATGGTTACCGGCTTTTCAAAAGGAGCCTGCAGCTGAATTGCGGAATCTACTTCGATTTTATCATAATGGCTTAAATATTCTTTATCGAGAAACTCCAGTTTTTCGTCCATATCCATATTTCCATAAAGGTAAATATAAGAATTACATGGATGATAAAATTTCCGGTGGAAATCAAGGTACTGCTCATAAGTAAGCTCCGGAATTACTTCCGGGTCACCGCCGGACTCATTGCTGTATGTGGTATCCGGGAACAGGGAATTTAATACTACACGGTCTAAGACACCCTCCGGAGAAGAAAATGCGCCCTTCATCTCATTGTATACCACTCCATTGATGGTAACCGGTGCATCTCTATCCTCTAATTCATAGTGCCAGCCTTCCTGTTTGAAGATTTCTTCTTTCTTATAGATATTCGGATGGAACACAGCGTCTAAGTATACATCCATCAGATTAGCAAAATCTTTATCATTGCAGCTTGCCACCGGATAAACGGTCTTGTCCGGGTAAGTCATGGCATTTAAGAATGTATTTAAAGAACCCTTCACCAGTTCCACAAACGGGTCCTTCACCGGGAACTTGTCCGAACCGCACAATACCGTATGCTCAATGATATGTGGTACGCCGGTGCTGTCCTCTACCGGAGTACGGAATCCAATATAAAAGACCTTATTTTCATCATCATTGGAAATAAGGCTGATTTTAGCTCCACTCTTTTTATGTCGAAGCAGATATCCCTTTGCATGGATGTCTGTCAGATTTTCTTCTTTGATTAATTCATATGCTGTTAACGCTGCTAAATTCAAATGTTTTATCCTCCATGTTCTCATAATCTGACTCACAGTCTTTATCAGTATAACACATTTTTTTTACATTTACACCTGATAAACCTAAAAACAGGAAGACGGATATCCATCTTCCTGCTCTGCGCTTATTTCATATTCAACTCTATACGAATTAACCTAAGCGAACTACGTTAGCTGCCTGAGGTCCTTTTTCTCCTTCTACTACCTCAAATTCAACTGCTTCTCCATCTTTAAGCTCTTTGAATCCATCCATATTTAATGCGGAGAAATGAACGAATACATCATTTCCTTCTGCATCTGAGATAAATCCATAACCCTTCTTTGCGTTAAACCATTTTACAGTTCCCTGCATTTCTTTTTCCTCCTAATACACAATAAATCTAAAAAGTTGCACAAAATTGTGCACGACTACATGGCTAACAGTAGCATATTTTCCAATATTTGTCAAACTTTTTCACTTTTTTGTCCGATTTTATACCGGATTCTTTACGTTGACATCAAGCTGCGGGAATGGAATTTCGATTCCATTTTCATCCAGGGCATTTTTCATCTCCTCAGTCAGTGCCCAGCGGATATCCCAGTATAAATCAGTCGGCACCCACACTCTTGCACCAATGGTAACACTGCTGTCTCCCAATTCCGATACAAAGACCTGCACCGCCTCGTCCTTAAGCCGGCGTTCTTCGGAAAGAAGCAACTGCTCTATCACAGCCTTCGTCTTCTTTAAATCCGCCGAATAGGACACCCCTACTTCCAGGTCAATCCTGCGTTTCTCACTGTAGGTTACATTGGTAAGGCTGCTGTTGGCTAAGATTCCATTTGGAATTACGATAATCTTATTGTCAACACTCTTTAACTTGGTGTAGAAAATCGAAATCTCTGTTACCGTTCCTTCGTTGCCATGGCTGTCTTCTACAATATAATCCCCCACTTTAAACGGTTTTAACATCAGTATTAATACGCCGCCGGCAAAGTTGGCTAAGCTTCCCTGCAGTGCCAGGCCTACCGTCAGTCCTGCAGAACCTGCAATTGCCATTACAGATGTGGTTGCAATTCCAAAAAGCGAAAGAATGATTACAATCAAGAAGAAATATCCAATGCACTTGACCAGTGCATCCATAAACTGTTTTACACCCTTGTCAGCATCCTTTTTATCCAGCCATTTCCGGACGAGTTTCCGGAAAAGTTTGATTAACTTTACGCCAATGGCATATACCACGCAAGCAATCACCACCTGAAAGAGAAACGCCAGTAAATCCGGCACCAGCCCCTCCAGGTAAGTACGTACCACGCCCGGTTTCTTCATCTGTTCAATAGTATCGCTGACTTCTTCCGCTGTAATGCCCTCTGTGCCGGCTTCTAATGCGGTCAGATAAAATCCCATTTTAATATCCTCCAGTTATTTATGAAAGTTATTATGAAAGTGCATGAACAAATAATCCACTGCGAAGTTTTGGCTCAAACCAGGTGGATTTCGGCGGCATCAGTCTTCCGGCATCTGCTACTGCAAACAGCTCTCCGATGCTGGTCGGATACATGGCAAATGCCACTTTACAGTCACTATGTACTCTGCGCTCCAATTCCTCCAGTCCACGGATTCCACCTACGAAATCAATCCGCTTATCGGTCTTTGGGTCTTCAATGCCAAGTACCGGATGCAGTAACACATTCTGTAAAATTGATACGTCCAGCCCATCTACCGGGTCACTGCTTAAATCCGCTTCTTTCATCCGGCAGGCATACCAGTTATCCCCAAGGTACATGCTGAAACTTCCTTTTTCCGTTGGATGAACCGCTTCCTTCTGTGGCGTGCCCACTTCAAACAGGTCGTTCATCTTTCCAAGGAATTCCTCTTCTGTCATTCCATTTAAGTCTTTTACCACACGGTTATAATCCATAATCATAAGCTGGTCATCCGGGAATAATACGGATAAGAAATAGTTAAATTCCTCAGTTCCGTCATAATCCGGATGCTCTGCTCTCCGCATCAGTCCTACCTTTACCGCGGATGCTGCACGGTGATGACCGTCTGCGATATAGATTTCTTTTATCTTTGCAAATGCTTCCTCGATAGCCGCAATATCTTCTGCCTCTACAATTCTGTATACACGATGTCCGATTCCATCCTCTGCCACAAAATCATAAAGAGGTGCTGTCTTCTTTACCTTCTCTACCACTGCATTGATGACATCATTGGAACGGTATGCTAAGAAAATCGGTCCGGTCTGTGCATCACAGATATTTACATGGTTGATTCTGTCCTGCTCTTTATCTGCTCTGGTATTCTCATGTTTTTTAATGACCTGATTCTGATAATCATCAATCGAAGCACAGGCTGTAATACCGGTCTGCACCCTTCCGTCCATGGTCAGTTCGTAAATATAATAGCACGGTTTCTCTTCTTTTACGAAATCACCTTCTGCTACCATATCCCAGAGCATGTCATGGGCTTTCTTATATACCTCCGGTGCATAAGTGTCTACGGAATCATCAAACTGTGTCTCGGCACGGTCAATGCGAAGAAAGCTTTTGTCATGTCCTTCTACCGCTTTCTTTGCTTCTTCTCTGTTATATACATCATACGGAAGCGCTGCAATCTCTGCCGCCTCATCCTCTCTTGGTCTGATACATAAAAATGGTCTGATATCTGCCATTGTTTTCTCCTTCCTGCGTAATTGCGAAAAACACGCTTTGTGAGTTTCCTGCGTAAGAGAAATGGACTGTCGCGGCGTAACCGGGCAGTCCATATATTATCTTTTTCTCACCTGCATTTATTATTTTACAATACGAACCTTTAATACACCATCTAAGGTCTGAAGTTTCTCTTCTACTTCTTTAGTAACAGGTGCATCCACATCAAGCAGTGTACATGCATAATCGCCACGGCTCTTATTAGTCATATCAGAAATGTTGATATTTGCATCTCCTAAAATAGAAGTATAGCTGCTAATCATTCCCTTTACGTTACGGTGTAACAGTAACAGTCTTCCTGCACTCTTGCACTCGCCCATATTGCAGTCCGGATAGTTTACAGAATGTGTAATATTTCCATTCTCTAAGAAATCACGAATCTCTTTTACTGCCATTACTGCACAGTTATCTTCGGATTCTTCGGTAGAAGCTCCAATATGAGGAGTTACGATACAGCCTTTCTTTCCAACTGTGGTTGGATTTGGGAAGTCGCTGACATATTTTGCAATCTTTCCTTCCTCTAATGCTGCTACCATTGCCTCTTCATCAACCAGTAAGTCTCTTGCAAAGTTCAATACTACAGTGGTAGGTTTCATCATTGCAATTGCTTCTGCATTAATCATTTTCTTGGTAGAATCTAAAAGCGGAACATGAATTGTGATATAATCACAGTTCTTGTAAATTTCTTCTACAGCATTTACATGATTTACATTGCGTGATAAGCTCCATGCAGCATTTACAGAAATGTATGGGTCATATCCGTATACTTCCATTCCAAGATGTGTTGCAGCATTTGCTACTTTAACACCGATGGCACCAAGTCCGATAACGCCAAGCTTCTTTCCTGCAATTTCGCTTCCGGCAAAGTTCTTCTTCTGTTTCTCAGCAAGTTTTGCAACATCTGCATTGCCTTCCTCGCCTTTTACCCATTCGATTCCACCGACTACGTCACGGGCTGCCAATAACATTCCTGCAAATACCAGTTCCTTTACACCATTTGCGTTTGCACCCGGTGTATTGAATACTACGATACCTGCTTCTGCACATTTATCCAATGGGATATTATTTACACCTGCACCGGCTCTTGCAACAACTTCTAAAGTCTTTGGAAGTTCCATATCATGCATTGCTGCACTTCTTACTAAGACTGCCTGTGCATCTTTAATATCTTCTACTTTGTTATATTCATCTGACAAAAGGTCTAAGCCTACACCAGCGATTGGATTTAAACATGTATAGTTAAACATTATGCGTTCTCCTCCTCAAACTTCTTCATAAATGCCACCAGCTTCTCAACGCCCTCTTTTGGCATTGCATTATAAATGCTGGCACGCATACCGCCAACGGTTCTGTGTCCCTTTAAGTTTACAAAACCGGCTTCGGTTGCTTCTTTGACGAATTTTGCATCTAAGTCAGCATCACCGGTAACAAATGGTACGTTCATAAGAGAACGGTCTTTTGGAACTACAGTTCCCTTGAATAACTTGCTCTGATCTAAGAAATCATAAAGAATCTTAGCTTTCTCTTCGTTACGCTGTTTCATAACTTCGAGTCCGCCCATCTTCTTTAACCATTTGAATACTTTACCACAGATATAAATGCCGTAGCATGGTGGTGTATTGTAAAGAGAATCAGCATCTGCCTGAGTCTTGTATTTTAACATGGTAGGTGTTCCCGGAAGAACATCATCTGTAATTAAGTCTTCACGAATGATTACGATTACAACACCTGCAGGTCCAATGTTCTTCTGAACGCCGCCGTAGATTACTCCGTATTTGGTTACATCAACCGGTTCTGATAAGAAGCAGGAAGATACGTCTGCAACAAGTGTATGTCCTTTGGTATTTGGAAGTTCTTTGAACTTGGTTCCATAAATTGTATTGTTTTCACAGATATATACATAATCTGCATCTTCCGGAATATCCAGATCTGAACAATCCGGAATATAAGAGAAGGTCTTATCTGCTGAAGATGCTACTTCTACTGCATCCCCATACATTTTTGCTTCCTGGTAAGCTTTCTTAGCCCACTGTCCAGTTACAATGTATGCAGCTTTCTTATTTTTCATCAGGTTCATTGGAATTGCAGCAAACTGCTGGGAAGCTCCACCCTGTAAGAATAATACCTTGTAATTATCCGGGATATTCATTAAGTCTCTTAAATCAGCTTCTGCCTCTTTGATGATGTTGTCATATACTTTGGAACGATGACTCATCTCCATTACGGACATTCCACATCCTCTGTAGTCTAACATCTCATCTGCTGCTTCCTGTAAAACTTCTTCCGGTAATACTGCCGGACCTGCAGAAAAATTATATACTCTGCTCATTTTCTAATTCCTCCTCACTTCTTACACATATCTTTCTATATGTAATGGCTTATTATTTTAAATCTTCCTCGGTAAACACCTCAGATATAGCTGCCCCCGGTGCTACCATTGGCCACACCTTATCATCACTATCAATTATACAGTCTATAACAACTGGTGTACTACTTGCAAGTGCTTTTTTCAAAATATCGACAAATTCTGCCTGACTGGTTGCACGATATCCCGTTGCTCCCATGGCTTCTGCCAGTTTTACAAAATCTACTCCATCGTCTAAAACAGTTGCAGAATAATGCTTCTCATAGAAAAGTGTCTGCCACTGTCTTACCATTCCAAGCACATGGTTATTGATGATAACTTCGATTAACGGAAGCTTCTGACGGACTGCTGTTGCAATCTCATTCATATTCATACGGAAACATCCGTCACCGGCAATATTGATAACCTGTTTATCCGGATTTGCTATCTGCGCACCGATTGCTGCCCCCAGTCCATAACCCATGGTTCCAAGTCCACCGGATGTCAGAAGTGTTCGCGGCTGTTTGTATTTATAATACTGTGCTGCCCACATCTGATGCTGTCCGACCTCCGTTACCATGATAGCATCTCCGTTGGTCTGACGATAGATTTCTTCGATTACGAACGGACCGCTTAATCCTTCCGGATGATAGATCAATGGATATTCTTTCTTGTATTCCATGATGTGCTCCATCCACTCTTTATGCTCCATCGGAGATAACATCGGATTGATTCTTGCAAGAATCTTCTTTAAATCACCAATCACGCTGTTTGTTACCATGATATTTTTATTAATCTCTGCCGCATCCACATCAAACTGTAAGATTTTTGCATGATGGGCAAATTTCTTAGCATTTCCAAGCACACGGTCTGAGAAACGGACACCTACTGCAATCAGAAGATCGCACTCGCTGACTCCAAGATTGGAAGTCTTGGTTCCATGCATTCCAAGCATTCCGGTATAACGTTCATCCGTTCCGTTAAATGCACCTTTTCCCATCAGGGTATCACAAACCGGTGCATCCACCTTATCCACAAATTCTCTCAATTCATCCGAACAGTCGGAAATTACGGCACCGCCGCCCACAAAGATATATGGTTTTTTCGCTTTCTGAATCAAAGCTGCTGCTTCTTCTAAGTCTTCCTCCCGGATGGTTTCTGTCACACGCAGTACCGGTTCAATACGCTGTGCTTTATATTCTGCCTTGTTGGCAGTGACATCCTTTGGAATATCCACAAGAACAGGACCCGGTCTTCCTTTTTTTGCAATGCGGAATGCCCGGCGGATGGTATCTGCCAGATCATTGACATCTTTTACAATAAAGTTGTGCTTGGTAATCGGCATGGTAATTCCTGCGATATCAATTTCCTGGAAACTGTCTTTGCCAAGAAGCGGCACATTGACATTACAGGTAATTGCTACCATTGGAACAGAATCCATATATGCGGTTGCGATTCCGGTTACCAGATTAGTTGCACCCGGTCCGCTGGTGGCAAAGCACACACCTACTTTTCCGGTGCTTCTTGCATATCCGTCTGCCGCATGGGAAGCTCCCTGCTCATGGGAAGTTAAAATATGTTTTATTTCATTACTATGTTTATATAACTCATCATATACATTTAAAATTGCACCGCCCGGATAACCAAATACCGTATCCACGCCCTGCTCTTTCAAACATTCTATTACGATTTCAGCACCTGTTAAGAGCATTGAAATTTCCTCTCTTTCCAACTTATCTTTCTGCTGTATATTTACAGATTACCGGTTCTTATTTTTCTTCCCCGGTACCTGGAATCTGTAAAATTGCACCGCGGTTTCCTGAAGTAACCATGGAAGCATAACGTGCCAGATATCCGGTTGTTACCTTCGGTTCTCTTGGCTGCCATTTTGCTTTACGGGCTGCCAGTTCTTCATCGGATACTGCAAGCTCTAACTTCATTTCCGGAATGTTAATCTTAATGATATCGCCTTCTTCTACCAATGCGATTGGTCCGCCTACGGCTGCTTCCGGTGAAACATGACCGATGGAAGCTCCACGGCTTGCGCCGGAGAAACGTCCGTCTGTAATCAATGCTACGGAAGAACCAAGTCCCATACCTGCGATTGCAGAAGTCGGATTTAACATCTCACGCATACCAGGGCCGCCTTTTGGTCCTTCGTAACGGATCACGACTACATCACCGGCAACAATTTTTCCACCTTTGATTGCAGCAATGGCATCTTCCTCACAGTCAAATACTCTTGCCGGTCCTTCATGAACCATCATCTCTTCTACGACTGCGGAACGTTTTACAACACCGCCGTCCGGAGCAAGATTTCCTTTTAATACGGCAAGACCACCGGTCTTACTGTATGGATTATCCAGTGGACGGATAACTTCCGGATTCTTATTGACTGCATCTTTGATATTCTCGCCTACGGTCTTACCGGTTACGGTCATACAGTCTGTATGTAAAAGTCCTGCATCTGCTAATTCTTTCATGACAGCATAGACACCGCCGGCTTCATTTAAGTCTTCCATATAGGTTGGGCCTGCCGGTGCCAGGTGGCAGAGGTTCGGAGTCTTCTCACTGATTGGATTTGCAAAGGAAATATCAAAATCAAATCCTACTTCATGTGCGATTGCAGGCAGATGAAGCATACTGTTGGTAGAGCAGCCTAACGCCATATCTACGGTTAGTGCATTTAAAATAGCATCCTTTGTCATAATATCTCTTGGACGGATATCTTTCCGATACATATCCATAACTGCCATTCCGGCATGTTTTGCTAATTTGATACGCTCGGAATATACAGCAGGAATAGTTCCGTTTCCACGTAAGCCCATACCAAGTGCCTCGGTCAGACAGTTCATGGAGTTTGCGGTATACATACCGGAACAGGAGCCGCAGGTCGGACATACTTTCTCTTCGTATTCTCTTACTTCTTCCTCTGTCATTGTACCTGCTGCATAGGAGCCTACTGCCTCAAACATGGAAGATAAACTTCTCTTACGTCCCTTTACATGACCTGCTAACATCGGACCACCGGAAACAAATACGGTAGGGACATTAATTCTTGCTGCTGCCATCAGAAGTCCCGGTACGTTCTTATCACAGTTTGGCACCATAACCAGTGCATCAAACTGATGGGCTAATGCCATACACTCTGTGGAATCTGCAATTAAGTCTCTTGTTACCAGGGAATATTTCATTCCGATATGTCCCATGGCAATTCCATCACAAACTGCAATTGCGGGGAATACAACCGGTACTCCACCTGCTTCTGCAACACCTAATTTTACAGCGTTTACAATTTTATCCAGATTCATATGGCCCGGTACGATTTCATTATAAGAACTTACGATACCAACCATTGGTTTCTTCATTTCTTCTTCGGTAAATCCCAAAGCGTTAAAAAGACTTCTGTGCGGAGCCTGCTGCATTCCGGCTTTTACATTATCACTCTTCATCTTCGTTCTTCCTCTCTTTTTTATTGTTCTGTCTGAAAATTTCTTATCTCTTACAGATTCTCTACGATTAAGTCACCCATTCTGGCTGTTCCTACCTGGGTTACGGTTGCTTTCTTTGCTTCTTCCTGTGGCATAATGTCAATGGTACGATAGCCTGCCTTTAATACCTTCTTTACGGCATTTTCAATGGCATCTGCTTCTTTATCGAGATCAAAGGAATATCTTAACATCATCGCTGCACTTAAAATGGTTGCAATTGGGTTTGCAATTCCTTTTCCTGCGATATCCGGTGCAGAACCGCCGCTTGGCTCATAAAGACCGAATTTCGTATCATTTAAGCTTGCAGAGGATAACATTCCGATAGAACCGGTTACCATACTTGCTTCATCGGATAAAATATCTCCAAACATATTCTCAGTTAAAATTACATCGAACTGCTTCGGGTCTTTTACCAACTGCATGGCACAGTTATCTACCAGCATATGCTCATATGTTACTTCCGGATAGTCCTTTGCTACTTCTTCTACAATCTTTCTCCAGAGTCTGGAGGAATCCAGTACGTTTGCCTTATCCACGCTGGTTACTTTCCTGCGGCGTTTCATGGCAATGTCAAATCCACGTTTTGCAATTCTGCGGATTTCATTTTCGTTATATGTCAAAGTATCGGTTGCCGTCATCACACCGTCCACTTCTTCTGTCTTTCTCTCTCCGAAATAAAGTCCGCCGGTCAGCTCACGCATAATCATCATGTCAAATCCGTCTCCGATAATATCATCACGCAGTGGACATGCTTCCTTTAATTCTTCATAAAGGTATGCCGGTCTTAAGTTAGCAAAAAGGTTCAATGCTTTTCTTAATTTCAAAAGACCTGCCTCCGGGCGAAGGGATGGCTCTAATTTGTACCAAGGGGATGTTGCTGTATTTCCTCCGATGGAACCCATCAGAACTGCATCTGCCGCTTTTGCATGCGCAATGGCATCATCGGTCAGCGGTACACCGGTTGCATCGATAGAACAACCGCCCATCAGTATCTCGTCATATGTAAAGGTGTGTCCGAATTTTGCTCCAATGGCATCTAACACCTTTCTTGCTTCGCTTACAATCTCCGGTCCGATTCCGTCACCGGCAATTACTCCAACATTATAATTCATGGGTAAATCCTTCTTTCTTTTCCTATTGCATGCATCCCAATTTCATAACTACTGATTATGGTAATGCTCATTATCCTATATCATAGCTTATTTATCCGAAGAATTCAATAAATTTTACCATTATAGTTTCTCATAGTTTTTATAAACTGTGGTTATATTCTGTTCTTTTGATATGATTTGTTGTTATTATACAAATCTTTTTCTTGTCAGATGGGGACTGGTACAGTAGACTTGAGGTAGGTATTTAATGAACCAATTAACTTATCAATTTGCAAGGAGGATTTTCAAATGCCATTTATTAACATGAAAACTACTGCGACTTTAGATATTGCAAAAAAAGATGCCCTGTCCAAGGAGCTCTGCATCATCACCAGAGACTGTCTCGGCAAAGGTGAAAACTGGGTGATGACCGGGTTCGAGGGGAATGCTTCTCTTTGCTTTCTAGGAAGCACCAAAGACATTGCTTATGTAGAAGTGAAATGCTACGGCTATCCGACCAAGCCACAGATGAATCTTATGACAAGGAAGGTCTGCACGCTCTTAGAAAATGAGCTTGGTATTCCGAAGAAGCGAATCTATGTTGCTTACTTCCCGACCGAGGACTGGGGATGGAATGACAGTAATTTCTAGGGGACTAGAAAAGGCATATCACACTAATAGCTATACGTTGTGTGATATGCCTGTCTTTTTGTGTTTTATTCTATGGCAACCCTATCTTATGATTTCCAATTCCAGTCCTCTAAAAAGCTCATCAGTTTATACCAGTTATCTACCGGTTCCCAGATTACAGAATCCTGATTATGAGGGTCTATACGCCCTAAAACAATTACCTTTACCGGTTCTTTATCTACTCTATAAAATTTCCATTGTAATCCATTTGTATAAATTACTCTCCGGTGAATTGGAAAATTAAATTCCAGTCCATTCACCCAAAAACTGGAACTTAGTATTGCA
>NZ_QTZI01000029.1:0-3783 GCF_003462605.1 Roseburia sp. OM04-10BH | reverse complement strand
CTCTCAATATCCGCCACTTCCTCTGCTACCACATCAAAGTCTGATCTTGCTCCCTGAATGTTCTCCTCCTGTCCCTCCATGCATCTCCGACATGATAGCAATCTCTACAATACTCTTCTTACCGCATCTATCTGTTCTATCCACCAGTCAATCTGTGCCAGAATCAGTTCCCGAATGCTGGTAATTTCTTCATATTTTACCTGAAATCCCATAACTTTCTCCACTCTCCCTATTTTGTCTTTATCATTTTCATCAAAGAAGCTTCTGCATCAACCAGTTCATCACGCAGTGTGAAAAGCTTCCCGACATCCTGCGTCAGGAGGCTCTAATAATAACTCATCAGACCAATTAACTGTGAAAAGCCCGCCCGGTACGCTGTCATGGCGTCCATTGATACATTTAAATTCGGAACTGTAAGCTATTTTCCTTCTACCTCACCGGATACCGTTGAAAAAGAATTTACCTTTGATGTATAAACATTGGTATCTAATTTTATCAGCATAATGATGCCATTCCTATTCTGTAAATGTTATTCCTGTTACTATTTCTTACACTTATATGCACATTAATATGCCTTACTACCTCCACCATTCGATTGTGTACCAAATAAAATTTAATTCGTTTTTAAATACCGCTGCTATTTCGTTTTTTATTTCGTTATTTTTCTAAGTCAGCAACCACCAGTTCAACTGATGGTTTGTTATAAGCCCTCCAAAGAGCTATGTTACCGCTCGCCCAAAAGGGCGGTGTCGCAATCATTTTTACTGGTCCGCTATAAAGCGGTACTTCTTGAATCTTCTTTTCTCGATTCCTCTGCTTGCTCTTTTATATATTTTTGTACTGCTTCGTCTGTGATATTACCGATTGTTTCTACATAATATCCTATTTATTTTTTTGCAACTTAAAATTCTCAAAAGTTATTTTACAATTATCACAAAGTGGATCATATTCTTCACTCCAAAATTTCTTGTATTTAAAAATATATTATCAATATCGGCTCCACCTAACAATGCATTATTAGTTGCAAATACTTCTGCACAGTTATTAACTAGCTTTTCACCTAGAAAATTAATCACCTTACCAATAAAGTAACTTTCTTATTTCATCCGATGTTCTTAATAATCTTTTCCATTCTTCAACTGTTCTTACCGCTTCTACACTAAGCAACTCTACATTTTTTTCTAATTGTATAAATGAATTTCTTAACTCTATGCTTTTTTCTAGTATATCATCATTAATCATACCTTCATCCAAAAGAAGATTTAATGTATCTTCATGTAGAAAACTAATCGCATCTATCGAAAATTCCTCAAATAGATTATGTTTAATTGTATCATCACTTTCTGTCAACAAATAACTTCCACATTCTTGAATTGTTTTTTTAAAGTTTTCATATCTTTCTTCTAATGAAATTATCATCTCAATACCTCTAATCATAAATTATAGTTGCTCTATCACCTTTCAGCGGGATATAAGTTTCAGGATTTACTACCTTTATTTTTCCAGTAGCCCCAGATGATATTCCATAATATGAACCTCCATGTTTGCCTCCGCCTGGATGATAAAATATAGAAACATCACCATTCATTAATTTCCAACCGCCACCATTGCTTCCATATACACCTCTTGTCCAATCATTTCCAAGAACCTTCTGCAATTCATCAGCAATATCCTTTCAAACGTGTTGGATCCCTAAAAATATCATCAACAGAATTAATATTCCAATGTACATTATCTGCACCATACTTTTCCTTTAAATATTCATTCCATTCAGCCCCACTTCTAGGTATTTCATTATCAAAATTAGTCTTTCTACCACTCTCCCCTACATTCCCCAGCTGCTGTTTTCTAAGTTCCAACAGCTCCTCCGGGTTTACTTTCTTTAATGCAAGTGCTTCGTCTACCTTTCCGATTCCTCTTATTTCTGCCTCTGTGAGCCCTTCCTTGCTTCCATTCTCAAGAAAATCAAGATATTTCTGGGCATCTTCCTTTGACATGCAGGATGCTGATTATTTGAAGTTTACACAGCAAGAGCAGGAACTATATTCCGTTGTGATTTCAGATATTCTTATACGAAGTCAATATTAAATATAGTCTTTCATAATGTTCCAAACTCTTTTTACTTCGTCATTATATTTCTCATTCAACTGATTTTTTAATTGAACATCTGCATCATAAATGATGAAATCGCCTAACCCACCTCTCGCAACTGCAAAAACTCTTCATTTCCTATCATTCTTCTATTTCCAATCTATTGTAATGTTCATTTTTTAATTCTCGAACTTTATCACACCACTCACTATCAAGGAGACCAAAATTACAATATAATTCCAGATAAGCAAAACGCATCGTTCTCATAATATCAATCTTTCCTGAAAACAATGCGTTTTAACCTTAACATCTACCTTTACTTTTTTCCCTCGCTTATAGCTTTTGCCCATTGATTTTCTATTTTCTTATATTGACTCAAATTAACATCTTTTGATTGAGATACTATATTATCCAAATTTGGTGAACCGCCAAACCTATCTCCAGCCTTGCGTAGCACCTTCGATACTTCATTTCATTTTTCCTTTACATTTTTTACATATCATTTTCTAATTGCCTGTCTATTATAACCATCTGAATTTTATATTAATCAAGTTTTCTGATAGTTTTGTTACTTATAAAACCATTTTCATCTATAACGACTCTATCTCTATTGGTAATCCTAACTCCTGACTTTTCTCTAAGGCATGTTTAAACAATGTTAAAAAATCTTCACCATCACTCGTCACAAAATAATTTGATAAATCAGTTATGTCCTTACTAATATTATCGCCCCATGGTGGCAGTTTTTTAATATCATCTATATCCCAAATTACTTTATTAGGTGATATTTTCCTTAATTCTTCTTTAATTGTATTCAATTCTATTAACGCTTTACTTACATTTTCACTCTCAAGACTTCCCTGATACAATTGATTCATTATCAGCGGAAATCTACTTCCCCAACTATTATTCTCTAAATTTACAGCAACTGTCGAAAAAAAACAATGTAAAAAATCTCCACTACCTATTTGATACCATAAAAAACCAACTTTAAATCCAACTGCCATATCATATACTCCTTTAACTTTCCTTAAATCTCACTTTTATTCCATTACTTGTTCGTTCCACAATATCATTATATAAAGCATTAAGATTATTTTGCGATATATTTTGACCTCGTATATCAATTAATACTGACTGTTCTGTTCCCTCTGGTAAATTACCTATTCTTTGATAATATTGTTTTTCAATATTTCTTGCCAAGTTGCTTCTACCAGATGCAGTTTCAATTTGATAATTCTTTACATCTATACTGAATCCATCCTTATACAAGTCCGGTCTAACACTTCCTTTTGTTCCATATGGAACTTCCTTTCCCTTTATGAATGATTTTTGTTCTAAATAATCTGGGAAATCTTTTGCTGCATCTAATTCAGCTTGTCTCCAAGATGGTCTCTTTGTTAAAGAAGTACCACTCTCCCCAACATTTCCCAACTGCTGCGGTCTTTTTACATTATTTACTACTTCCAGCTCTGTCTCACTGAGCGTTCCATATGTTGCCATTCCGGTTAGTGATCCAACTACAAAGCCTGCCAGTGGACTGTTGGTTGCTTCTGTCATTCTCTTGTCCACATAGCTGCTCGCTGCCACCGTCAGTCCCTGCTTTGCATACTCTGTTACTACTGCCCTGCCGATGGATGTTCCTGCACTTACTGCTGCATTTGCTGCCATTCCTCCGGTCAGTATCAGGGA
>NZ_QTZI01000028.1:3000-3845 GCF_003462605.1 Roseburia sp. OM04-10BH | reverse complement strand
GCCTGTTGCTCTAAAGCGATGAGCTGCTTTTCATAATAGTTCTTTTCATCTGCCATTTTAACAAAATATAAAAGGTATAGATCTGCCAGAACAATACACCCCATATTGACTGCACATAAATAATTTTCTTCTCCATTTTTAAAATTCTCTACAATTACACCCATGTTAATCAGATTGTATAGGAGTATAATTCCATACATGATGTACCTTGTCTTTGCATAAGGAATATCGCTCTTTTTCACAAACCTGTTTATGAATGTATAATACAAAAAAATAAGTATTACTTTTGAAAATGTTACCTCAAGGCAGTAAAGCATTGTTTCATTCACATTTTTTATATCTGCTGCCTGCAAAATACATTGTAAAAGAATCACTCCTAATGATTCACAAACAGACATGCAAAATACCAATGCCTCACATTCAATGATGCGTCTTAACGGTTTATCCATATCCTCATAATACAGAGCATATGCTATTATCCCCGTCAACACGCCCCAGACCACCAAATTTAATATGGAATGATTGAGCATATTGATACAGGTTGTAAAAATCACTGTGACAGTCTCAACCACAATATATACATATCTACTTTGACTACTCTTTTTATACTTTCCATTCATAAACTGGAACAGTATGGTACTTATGATAAAACAGGAAAGAGCATTACATAATATCAGTAAAATCGTATTCATCGTTTCTCCTATGAATTTTTCTGCAAAAATTTATTTACTTCTTCTCTAAAATCGCTGCTTCTCTTTTGCGCAATCTGGAGTTCTTTTCCATTATCCATATAAATAATAAAACCCTTTATTTTTTCAATATGCCTTAAATTAACCAGATTTCCT
>NZ_QTZI01000028.1:0-2990 GCF_003462605.1 Roseburia sp. OM04-10BH | reverse complement strand
ATTTTTTCAATATGCCTTAAATTAACCAGATTTCCCCTGCAATTCACAACAAAATCATAGGGCTGCAGTTCTTCAACCAGTTTTTCAAAAATGCAGTCATACTCATATGTGATATCAGACAACGCTATCAGTACTTTTCTTGATCTTTTTATGTATTCAAAATATAAAATGTCCCTGAGTTTCAATTTGATTGACAGATACTCTTTCCCATTGCTGTCCGTCACTTTATAAAAATCCTTTTCTGCTCCGGTATCCGGCAGTTGATCCAGTAGTTCCAACATCTGCATTTCCAATTTATCATATTCCAGTGGTTTACATAGAAATGAAAATGCATGAACTTCGTTAATGACCTGCATACAATATTCTTCATAACTCGTAATATACACTAATTTCACATCCGGAAATTTTTCCTTTAATTTTCTCCCCAGTTTAATACCATTCAGTTCTTCCATCGAAATATCTAAAATTCCGATATCAATACGACTGATATTTTCAAGCATTTGATTTGCAGACATAAATTTCTCTATATGATAAGCAATCTTTTGACTTGTAAAAATCTTATGCAGCATATTCACTGCACACTCAAGATCTGCTATATCGTCATCACAAACAGCAATTTCCAGCATATTACTCACCTTCTTCCTATCTTCCTACTATATCGGTAATTTTTATTTTTCCATTAAATAAATATAAAGTACTCTGCATATTATCTAAATAGGCTCTAAATAAATATCATATATATAGAAAATGTGCCATCATCTTGACGGCACATTTCCTATATTTTCCCCCCAAATTATATTGCTACAGTATAGAATACCATTGTCTGTCCATACTATCAGCTTCATACTGATATGTAATCAACTGATTCATGTCTTTTAAACCCGCCATTTCTATTAGGTTCTATCATTATATTATAGTTTTCATATTTTTATAGTATCCTGCATTATCCATAACACTATTATTGCCAGATGTACCCACAGTACTTACCTCAGAGTCCGAAATATTATACCCTGCCTTAAATGCAAGAATATCCTCCAATCCATATTGATTTTTATAATCCGTCAGCATATAGATATTATCTCGTATTTCCTCATATTTCGCATTGGCTTCCTGGGAGTTCATTATTTTACACATTTTCTCTGGAAGTCCGGTAATCTTCCCATTGTCATCTACGTTTATATCGTCAAATGAATACTGTCCATTTGTTGCTTTCTGAATGAACTGTTCCACTTCATAGTAAGCATTTACTAATCTATATTGTGTGTTAGAAATATCTGCTGTCTGAATATATTTTTCCCACATATCATCAGCAAAATTTTCCGATATCATATTTTTTATCTGTTCTTTGTTTTCTTCTGTAATGTCCCCGTTAATCGTAATAGTTCCAGATACATCTATTTCAATTTTCCATGATGTATCTGGCAGTTCAATTCCTTTTTCATTTGCTATTCTTTCTATTTCTGCATAAAAATCGTTTTTTATATAATTCGACTTCTCTGCTCTCTCATAATCAGATAAATTGGCAAATATTTTCACATATGCCATTTCCGACACACTTAACTGCTCCCCCTTTTTCATCTTATTTAATAATTCTTCTACACTATCCGTTCCCGAATATTTTTCATCTTCCGGCAACGCTTCAAATTGCATCTGATGTAATTTGTCAATTTCGCTTTGATATGTTTTTTCATATTTCTGCTTTATTGCATTTTTTTCTTCTGAATTATCTGCATTTGCTATTTCTTGTGAGTGCTGCACATTACTACTTGAAGTATCCCTGTTTTTCGTTTCCGTAATTTTTATTCTATAGGAACCTTCCCCGGAATCCGATGTCATATTGGAATTTTCTACTCTGATCACATAATCTGATGTAACGCAGTCCCAATTAGGTACCGTAAGCTGTTTATTACCATGTCCATCATCTGTCGCTATTCCAATCTGATTGCCATATAAATCGTACAATACTAAATTATATGCCTGACTATTCTTGCTTTCCAATGAAATCGTTATCTCTGAAGATATACCCATTTTAGAGTAAAAACTTTTTTGCGGATAAGAAAAAGAATAGTAATCTACATCATATTTTGAATCGATTGTTCCCTCTAAATAACTTTCATTATTATGCAACAATGTTCCTATATCATATGTACTGTAATAGCGATCTACCTGATCATCGTATTTCGTATGCTGATGATAACTATCATTCTTATTTGTTTTGGCATTTTCTATTAACACCGTTTGCTCATTTAATTCTTTCATCGGCGATTTAAAACTTTTTGCTGCATTTCCTGTCTCATATATTTTACTATCTACTATTCCGCCACCTATATAATGTACATAGTGTCCCATCTTATCGTCACCTCTTGGAATCCACGGATGGTATAAAAATACCATCCGTAATTTATTTATCTTTCTAAATATTTAGCCCACTATTATTCCGAAAGGAACTAAATAATCCAATGTCATCTGTGTCATTGTAGTGCAACTAGCATTTACATAAGAAATACCACTTACCCAATGTACTGTAACAGATGTTGCATAGTTTCCATCAATTGATCCTGATGGTGGATTATTGTCAACCAAGTCACTCCACCAACCTGCTGGTTGTTGATTTTCCTCCATTAATAGCATTCAGCTTAGTAGTTGTCTTACTATAAAAACTTGAAGCTGCAAATACTGGTGTTACAAAAAGCAAACAAACCATCATACTTACAACAACTGCCATAAACGTTTTTCTTGAAACCGTCTTTTTAGCTTTTTCTGATATTCTCATATTAGCAACCTCCTTCAAAAATGAAATATATTCCACATAAAAAACATACTATATTTTTATATCTACTGATTTCTTGCCACTCTCAACATACTCTCTCGTAATGCCATCCAATGCGCCAGCCGGTATTGGTTTACCAGCTCTCCATGTAGGATCTGCGACTTTTGCAGCTTCTGCAAATGCCTGTCTGTATTGATGTTCATATTGTTCCATTGTCCAG
>NZ_QTZI01000027.1:0-5562 GCF_003462605.1 Roseburia sp. OM04-10BH | reverse complement strand
CTGACCGGAGGAATGGCAGCAAATGCAGCAGTAAGTGCAGGAACATCCATAGGAAGGGCTGTAGTAACAGAGTATGCAAAGCAGGGACTGACGGTGGCAGCCAGCAGCTATGTGGAAAAGAGCATGACAGAAGCAACCAACAGTCCACTGGCAGGCTTTGTAGTTGGTTCACTAACTGGAATGGCAACATATGGAACGCTCAGTGAGGCAGAGCTGGAAGTAGTAAATAATGTAAAAAGACCGCAGCAGTTGGGGAATGTTGGAGAGAGTGGTAGTAAGACGGGTACTGTATGGGATAATATTACCCCAACTCAAGAAAAGTATCCGTATACTAATATTCCAAAATCATTTGAGATAGAGGTTAATGGAGAAAAAATGTGGGTGCATGGAAATGCAACTGAACATATGTATGAAGAAGTTTATAAGGGGATTACTACGGGAAATGGCACAGCATATACAAATCCTAATCTTTATACACAAGAAATTATGAGTGATTTTTATGGTTCGCTTCAGGAGGCAACTAAATCAGGAATTGTTTATGGAGAAAAGATTACGGAAGGTAATTGGAAATTTATATTTGCTCAGTCAAGACAAGCAGGACAGTTGCCAGTAATAAAACATGCACAGTTTAATGGATGGCATTAGGAGGTACAAGAATATGCAAGATATAATAGATATGGAATTGGAAGAATATATTCCTTTGAAGATTATATTTAATAAGGATAAGGAAGCGGTTGAATATATTTCGTATTCAAAAGATAAAACTTCTTCATTGGAATTTACAGTGGGTATAAAGAGTAAGTTATTAAAAAGAATAACGCTACTGCTTTGCAAGGAGTATTCAGAAACTACGGATAAGCTAGTGGTGGAAAATTTTGAAGATGGAAAGATAATTTTTCATAGTGATGATATAGAATGCCCTGTTTTTAAAACTATTTTGTATTCTAATGGTAGCAGAATAATATTATCAGACAAAAAAAGTTCACATTATATAAAAATGGACAAAGTGTATTTTGGATTGTCAGAAACAGATGATATTATTGAAATATGTGTATGTGATATGAGAGATTCTGAATTGGAACACTTAAAAAAAGAATTAGAGTTGCAGTGAGTGATGCCATGGCAGCCAGCAGCTACATGGAAAAGAGCATGACAGAAGAAATTTACCAGTCCACTGGCAGGCTTTGTAGTTGGTTCACTAACCGGAATGGCAACATATGGAACGCTCAACGAGATAGATTCCATGGCAAATGTAAGTGGATTACACGGTTCTTTTGCAGAAGGAATGTCAAAGGAAGATGTCCAGAAATATCTTGATTTTCTTGAGAATGGAAGCAAGGAAGGGCTCACAGAGGCAGAAATAAGAGGAATCGGAAAGGTAGACGAAGCACTTGCATTAAAGAAAGTAAACCCGGAGGAGCTGTTGGAACTTAGAAAACAGCAACTGGGGAATGTTGGGGAGAGTGGTAGAAACACAGCACAAAAAGTCTTTACAGATAATCCTTTTGATGAAGCTGGAAATTTAAAACCCAATATTAGCTATCAGACAGGTGAATTTAAGTATAATTACGAAACAGATGCTAATGGAAGAATATCCAATTGGAATACTGATAATCTACAATTAACGAAACGAAATGGTCGGCTAAAACATAACCCAAACACTCCAGGAAAAATTGCAGGAGATTATGCGGGACACTTAGCAGGAGATAGGTTTGGCGGTTCACCAAATTTGGATAATATAGTATCTCCATCAAAAGATGTTAATTTGAGTCAATATAAGAAAATAGAAAATCAATGGGCAAAAGCTATAAGCGAGGGAAAAAAGTAGATGTAGATGTTAATGTTAAAACGCATTGTTTTCAGGAAAGATTGATGTTATGAGAATGATGCGTTTTGCTTATCTGGAATTATATTGTAATTTTTGTCTCCTTGATAGTGAGTGGTGTGATAAAGTTCGAGAATTAAAAAATGAACATTACAATAGATTGGAAATAGAAGAATGATAGGAAATGAAGAGTTTTTGCAGTTGCGAGAGGCGTATATAGAGATTGGAAAAATGGTACAAAAATATGGATATGGACAATATAACGGGATATTAAGAATTCTTATGGGACAAGTTAATTGTATTGACTCGGATGAGAGCAATGGTGAAAAAATGAAATACTTGATAGAAAGTTATAATAAATTGTTTGTTGCAAGAGGTGGGTTAGGCGATTTCATCATTTATGATGCAGATGTTCAATTGAAAAATCAGTTGAATGAGAAATATAATGACGAAGTAAAAAGGGTTTGGAACATTATGAAAGACTATATTTAATAATGACTTTGTATAAGAATATCTGAAATCACAACGGAACATAGTTTCTTTAAAGATGCAAACGTATTGTTTTCATAGAACTAGATGCTGTGGAGATGATTGAAAAATTATTTTCGAGAGGTAGAAAAACATGAAAATAACAGGTAGTATGAATTATGTAAAAATTGATTTGGAGAACGGATATGTTGTAAGAGCAGAAGGAGAAATGCTTGTAGGCAAAAAGTTTGTGGCATATAGAGATACAATGAAATTTTGGGAGCCACCACATGAGCATGAAGAACTTCTAGAAGAGCAAATTGAGAGTATAATACAGGAAGTTCAGAGAAACATGAATGAAAATACGGTTCAAATTGTTTTTGAATAATATGTATTATGTCTCCACATGAGGTATTTCAGATATAAAAATCGGTTTCAAAAGCGGAAGGTGAGACTGGCTAGTAGTGGGAGGTACTGGGAAAAAGTAGTAGAAATAATGGAAAATATGTAGTAAACTTTTAAACAGATAAAAGGGGAAGGGTACCATTACAATATTTGATTAACATGAAATATACAGATGAGGAATTAGAACCTTTATATCAGATTTGGTTTGCACAGAAAAATATTTTAGTTAATCATAAGAATGTATGGGGAAAATCACCATTGGAACTGGCAGCACTATTGCCATATAGAGCAAGTTTATTAGGGAGGTTGAAAAAGTATGAGTAAAGTAGTGACTTTTATTGCTGATGCAGGTGGATGCATTGTTTCAAAAAATATCTTAGATCATAAAGGAAAATTAAAATGGTGTGTTAGAGAAGAATCGCTAAATAATATTGACAATGGTTGGAGATTTTTTTCGGATATTGATATCGATGAGTATTTGAGTAAAGCAGATAATATGTGCATATGTGATTTTAATACAGTTGCCAATATCGAACCGGCAATTATCGCAATATACAATTGCGAAGTGGGGACAGACATAGAATTGGTAGAAGAGAATGGAAAGAAATTCTTTTTAGATAATAATACCGGGAAAATATTTAAAATATAGTATTTTTTATATAAGGTTAAAACGCATTGTTTTCAGGAAAGATTGATATTATGAGAACGATGCGTTTTACTTATCCGGAATTATATTGTAATTTTGGTCAAATATAGAAAAACCAATCCTCGAAGAAAATGATATTATTATTCAGGAGGTAATTATAGATGCAAAATAGTAAAGCTTATGATTGTTTAATAAAACAATTGAATGCAAACGGCTCAGATAAAATGGATGGATATTATCCAGAAGTGATGGAAGAAATATATGATTGGGAGCGAGAAGAAGTAGAAGATATTATTTGGGATGCTTTTTTTAATAAAAATGAAATAGAATTAGCACAATTTTTTCCTAAGTTAAAAAAATATGATGGTATCAAGGCTTTAAAAGAAAGTCCTTATTTATTACAAATACCAAGTGAAGCAAGTGTTGAAATTGGTAAAATATTGTATGAGGCTACGGGAGATGAGGGATATTTAGATATAATTAAAAAAAATATTGATGCATCTCCGGAAACGATATCATATGTTTCAATTTTGTCATATTGTAAGCCTTGTCAGCGATTATATAACATTCTTGTAGACATTTATATTAATAATAGTAATAAGGTTAACAGGAGTACTGCTGTTATGGGAATTTTATATAATAAAGGGATAATTAAAGACAGAAGCAGCATTAAAGAATCAAATGATGTAATAAGTTTGCGGAAGAAATTCAAATCTGAAGATAGTATAGAGCGTCAAAAAATTATTGAAAAATTTGAAAACGGAGAATTAAACAATGGTTACATTTGATGACAATATATCAAACAGTATTGAATAGAAAGCAGGTTTGTTTATGAATCATGACATTAATGAATTTTTTCCTGTTCAACAAGGAGAGTGCAAAAAAAACGCATGGGAAGAAATAGAGAAAAAATAGGAATTATTTTTCCAGAGGACTATAAGCGGTTTATCGATTTTCATGGAGAAGGAGGGATTAATGAGTTTTTGTGGATATTATCCCCATTTTCCGAAAATGAAAATTTAAATTCTATAGAGAAGTTTAACGTTATGAAAGATGCGTATATAAGTATGCAAAGTGAATTTCCAGAACAGTTTTCTTTTGATTTTTATAACGGCAAAACAGGTTTGTTTCTCTGGGGTATTACAGATAATGGAGATGAATTATTTTGGAATTATAAAAGAGATAGTATGTCCTATTTTTCCCGATGATTTCATTTTAGAGAAAAATTATTATGAAACAATATAATTTTAATTATGTGAGAGTAATAATTTTTTGATATTTTTCTTAATGCTTCAAAAAAACATGTTACAATAGCACGCAACAGAGGAATATGGGGATGAAAATTTCTCATTCTACCTAAACAAAAACACATAATAGGAGAGGTTCCGTAGCTGCTATGGGCTATGGTGCATTTCCTATTTTTCTGTTACAGGGCAATCCAGATGATACAGGTATCATCAAAGGGTATACCAAGACATTCAGCTTTTCGAGCGTATTATGAGAAACGTAAAGCAGAATGTAAATCTAGACTGATGAATCAGCTTCATGAGCAGTTGCATATCGCGTATCCGTCTTGCAAGCAGTCTTCCAATGATATTAGCAGACCTACGGCACTGTATTTCTGGAAGGCATTACCCATCCAGAGAGCATCTGAAGGGTAAGACTTTTGAGGATTTTTCATGAGGAACTTATTCCTGTCAGTTGTTAAAAATGCACAACCAATTCGTACTTCGTACATGAGTGTAACCGGTTTTTATATATGATTCGACTTAAAAAATTTTTGGCTCGACCTTGAATCTGCTGGAAAGCGGTAAAGGAAATTTTGAGAAAAACAGCATAAAACAAGGAATTTGGAAGAAAAAATATAATAAAAATAAGGGTGGCACAAAAGTCGAATATAGGGTGCTGAAAAGTCGAATTTCAGACAAAAATAAGTCGAATATTTTTCCTTGAAAGTCGAATGGAAAAGGGGAAAAATAGATAACAGACAGGATAAAAACAGAATAATAAAAGTGGAGAAAGTTATGGGATTTCAGGTAAAGTATGAAGAAATTACCAGCATTCGGGAACTGATTCTGGCACAGCTTGACCGGTGGATAGAGCAGATAGATGCGGTAAGAAGCAGCATTGTAGAGATTGCTGCCATGTCGGAAATACACGGAGAGGCAGCAGAGCATGTAAGAAGCTATATGTGGGATTATCATATGAATCTTGCAAA
>NZ_QTZI01000026.1:4305-6231 GCF_003462605.1 Roseburia sp. OM04-10BH | reverse complement strand
ATCAGTATTTTTTTCCATTATTGAATTCGTATTATTCATGTAATTAGATATTTTCATATTGTCACCTCAATTTCCATATTTATACAATGTCATTGACGGATAACGTCTGGTGAATGTCAAAGAATTTGATCCTACTGCATAATCATAATAATAATTAAAATTTTCTATATCTATTAACTTACCTGTTGACGGATCAATAATAACTGTCACGGCTTTAAAGTCCTGCCACAAATTATTCTCTTTATATGCCCCTGTGCATCTGCAATGAACACTGTAGAAGTTACTGTTATTTTAATTGCATACTTCATGCCTTCATATCAAAATTATCTTGCAATATTATGTTTTCACCTACACTACCAGTCTTTTCTTCACTATTTAGTGCTTTTCTCGCCTCACTAAATGCCTCATAATATGTCATTTTTAATGCTGAATGAACCTGTGACTCTGCTTTTGTTTCTTTTTCCTGCCAGCCTACTCCCCCTGTATAGGTCAAAACTTCTTCGCCCTCTTCATTGTATACATGAATTGCCGAGCCTGTCCCTGTTCCCTGATATTTTGCCTCATAAGGTATTCCAAACAGCATACAGAGCCATTTTTTGTCTGCTTCCTCAACTTCTTTCATTGCTGACATATTACCTGAATTCATTGATTGACTAAACTTTCCAATTAAAGCAGCTCTATTCGGGGCTACTTTGCTTACTTCCGTCTTTCTCAAATTCATAAATGCATTTCCCATATATACATTGTCCTGTGCATCTTTTTTTGCCAGATCAACAATCTTCTCTTTTAAAGAATCCGTTAATTTCCATTTGTTTTTTTTAGAAGATTTAGAAACATTTTTATTCGATGTGTTCCACACTTTTGCTGTGCTATAATTATTTGATATTTCCATTTAATTGAATCACCTCTCTGTTCTGTCATTTATGTAATCATACAATTCCTTATATGACAGATAACCTGATAAGTTGTTCGAATCATATTGTAACTGCATAAATTCTTTAATCATGCTCATATAGTCTTTCTTTTCATTTATGCTGTCAGAATCATAAGTGATGTTGCCATTCACACCACCAGCCGCATTCATGAAATCTCCAAAAGCATTTTTCGTAAAGCCTTCTACATCACTATATGTTGTATATGCAAGCATTTCCAAATAACTTGCATTTCTTGGATCAACATCATTTATCTGTACATTTGTATCTGTGTAATTTCCTTCTTTGTCCCAATATCTTACCCTGTATTCTGGGTTTGCCGAATCATATGCATCTGATTTATATACAGATGCACTACTGCCATCCGGAAATCCTACTGCTGTTAATGCATTTCCACTATCTTCTGTTCCCGACATATGTAATGTAATATTAGAAGATGTACTGCTTACATTTGATAACAAACCGGAATTCATACCGTTCGCTTTCGCAGTGTTTCTTTTTGTTCCTGTATAATAATTTGAATAATTATAACCGTTAATTCCTGCTATACTCATTTTCGTTTCCTCCAATTATTTTCATTCCTCTGTCATTCGGAATCTACTCACTCTCCATAACGGTCCAAAGACCATGCCTTTACAGGATAATCACAAGAAAGTACCCGACAAAAGCATACTATATTTTTATATCTACTGACTTCTTTCCACTCTCAACATACTCTCTCGTAATGCCATCCAATGCACCCTCCGGTATTGGTTTACCCGCTTTCCATGTAGGATCAGCAGCTTTTGCGGCTTTTGCAAATGCCTGTCTGTATTGATGTTCATATTGTTCCATTGTCCAGCCTGCTGATAAGCGGTCATCCTTATCCATTTTTCTGTATAAATTGTTATATACACTCTCCCTTTTGGTAGTATCACCATTTAGAGTACCATTTTCATTTAAGAATTCTTTCTTTGCCAGTTCAAACATTTCTTCCCGGCTGCTCTCTGGAATA
>NZ_QTZI01000026.1:3531-4295 GCF_003462605.1 Roseburia sp. OM04-10BH | reverse complement strand
TCAAACATTTCTTCCCGGCTACTCTCTGGAACAGAAATGATATGTTTATAACTGTTTCTGTTCTCATCCGTTACCGCAAGTCCTGTTAATCCGGTATTCGGATCAATCCAGTCTCCATTTTTGTCATATTGGCTCATCAGGTTCTTAATTGCCTGAACATTCGTAAACATTGCACCGTTTCCATTCTTCATCATCTCACTCAATGCTGCTTTATACTTTTTACTGTTTGTGTCAATCCCTGCTGCTTTTAATTGTTTCTGTACAGAGCTGCTGTTCATTTGGGACAACTGAATATTGTTGACTAAATTTGTTTTTGATGTTCCAAATGTCGTTTGAAATAAAAAACCGTAGTCCGTAATTCTTGACATAAGCGAAACCTCCCATCATTAAATTTTTTATATGTATCATCCATTTTATTTTTTTATATCGACACACTCCTTCTGATATTTTACCTTTTCTGCACCAAGTACGATTTTTTTGCACGAAGTAAGACTTTTTATGAATTGAGGAATAACTCAGCAATAAATTTATTTCCATCACTTTTCAATATTAAATTTCCATCATATTTTTTTACACTGCTCTGAACATTCAGCAGTCCTATTCCACCGCCTTTTCCTTTCGCTGATACCGGAAAACCATTTTTCCACTTTACCTCCCCGCAGTTATTTTCGATGCTGGCAGCTATCATTTTATGGTATGAGCCAATCTTAATCGAAATATATTTCTCTCCTTCCAGCTTCTCTGCTGCCTCAATCGCATTATCT
>NZ_QTZI01000026.1:0-3521 GCF_003462605.1 Roseburia sp. OM04-10BH | reverse complement strand
TTCCAGCTTCTCTGCAGCCTCAATCGCATTATCTAATAAATTTCCAAAAATAGTTGTAATGTCGATTGGTGCAAGGAAATTCAGATTCACATTATCCACCTTTATGGTTACTGAAATACCTTTTTCCTTCATAACGGATTCTTTATCGGTAAGAAGAATGTTTAATATTGGATTTTCTGTGTATTGAACCGGAATGAGCGGCTTTAACAGTTCTCTGATTTCCGCTGCATATTCTCCTGCCGTATTCCCCTGCTCTGCACCATATAATCCTTCGATTGCTTTAATATGCTTATTTACATCATGTAATATGTGGACGGTTTGATCATATTTTTTTGTCTGCGTCAAATAGTATTCGTATTGTACCTTTGCCTGTTCCCTGCATTTTCTATATCGTCATGTTGATATTATTACTTTACTATCCTGCACACTCTCTGGGAGTGACTGTATCTATCAAAAAAGAAGCCAGCAGTTTATTCACGCACTGCTGACTTCCTATAATACTACTCATTTTATTTACTTCGCTGCGTCTCAGACAATTTTTTTATTTTTAAACATAACCTCTGTTTTCCCGCCATCCCTTTACATACCACCTGATTCCAACATATACCAGTTGCACGAATAATAAGAGAAATAGCAGATTGATTGGCAATACTTCCTTTATCCAATCCCCAAAGTAGATAGCTATTGCCATACTTACAAGTATCACCATTATGGTAATCATATCCCAACAGTATTTCTTATATAGCCCTGCAATCTTTATTTCGATAAATGCCAAAAGTATTCCCACACCCACCAGACATCCACCGCAAATCAATATTCTTATCAGCCAGTTTATAATTCCGGCAACGACAGGATTGGATATTCCATCACTAATCTGTGCCACGTTCTTTCCTGCCAGTACAACCCAGCCAGCAATGGTCTGTGTGAAAGTTGCGATTGTATCAAAGAATACCACGCAATCAGAAATAAATATTTTTGACCTTATCATCTGAAAAAGAGTAGTTGATACGGAATACCATATCAGCAGAAACATCAATGCTTCATACATGGCTGTTTTTGTTTTATATCTGCCTGCCAGTTTTTCCCTCTGCATATCATACTTTTCCTTAGCTTTCAGATAAGCTGTCTGTTTACAATTCCCGCACTTTTGATAGAGTACCGGCTTTTCAACCGGTATCTCTACTTTTTTCTGATGGGAGAGTGCATAATCCCGTTCCTGTTCTGCCTGTCTCTGCTTATCTCGACATTCCTCTATCATGGCTTGGACGGTGTGTGTTTTCTCTTTCTCGCTCTGCAACAATTCTTTTGTTTTCCTCAAGTCGTTCTTTAAGGCTTGAATGTTCTCTGTTTTGTTCTCGCTGTTTAACTTCTCGTTCAAGGTCAGCGATTCGTCGAGCTGCACTTTCAGTTCCCTGATAGTCCGGTCTTTCTGGTCGAGTTCTTCCTGCATCTGCTCTGTCAGCAGAAGCAACTCTTCCAGTTGATCGTCGCTCTTTGAGTTTCTTAATTCGTTCATCAATCGACCTTCCTTTCTCTAATTGCTGTTCAAGTTCAACAATTCGCTGTTCTGTTTCTGCAATAGCCGGTTCTCGCTGTTTAATTTCTGTGCCAATTCCTGCCATTGCTGATTTTCGTCTGTGAGTTTCTGTATCTGGTCTGCCTTTTCTTCCAGAAGCATCAACAGTTCTTCTGTATCCGGTAAGATTTGTAGCAGCTCTGACAATTCTTTCTCTAATTGCTGCAATCGTTCTTCCTGCTCCTGAAAGCACATCAGCTTCTCGTCCTTTTCCTGTATCTCCTGAAGCATCTCTGCCATGATATTCTGCTGTTCCTCTATCTGTGTAATCATTGCTTCCATCATGGGAATTACTTCTTTGCTTTCTTCTAATGTCATTCAACCACTCCCTCCACATCGACAATGCACCGGATACCTTACCAAAGGTTGCAATTACCTTTTGCAGCAGTGCATTTTGTTTTTTTATCATCTGGTTTTCCTCGATCTTCCATGAACCTTTCCTTATCTGCCCGGTGAGATATTTTTCCTCAATCTTCCTTGCATCTGCACCCTCATGAATCGTAGGGACTTTCAATTTGCCCTGTCTTTCATAAGAGCGGTGGTCAATCAGATTGTCTATGGATAAATGCCGGTTACACATCTTTGCCCATTCGCTTCGCCATAACTCACAATTCTTTGGATTGTTCCAGCCGGTAGCGTCAGTCAGAACCCTTTTCCATTGTTTTCTGTTTCTTGCCCCGACTTTCTGTACTCCGTTTTCATCAAGTACCGGAATACGGATTCCATGCCGGTCAGGATTTTTCTTATCCTGCCACCAGTCCGGGTGGGATTCATCAACCACGATATTTCCGTCAGTATCTCTGACAAAATCCCAGTCCTTGACTTCTTTGTTGCCCCATGAGTGATCTGGATTGAATGGTCGCATGGTTACAAGTAAATGCACATGTGGGTTCCCGTCGCCCTTATCGTGTATGCTCCAGTCGGCACACATTCCCTCGTCCACGAAAGTCTTTTGAATATATTCGGTTGTATAATCAATCTGTTCCTGTCTGCTCCATTCTTTCGGCAGGGAAAATTCAAATGAGCGTCCAAGCTGTGCATCTGCATTTTTTCTATCTTCAATACCTCATTCCATAACCGCTGTTTCTGAAATGTGATTTTAAACTTTTCCAGTGCGGCTTCCTTATCATCCGCTCTTTTATAACGGATAGACTGTTGAAACCTTTTTATATTTTCTTCCGGTACATGCAGCCATTCAGGAGGTGCATTTTCGCACATCATCAGACTGGTGTAGACGACTTCCTTTTTGGAAGTGTAGTAGCTGATCCTGCCTGTTTCCTCATTTTTCATCACATCTCCATTAAGATATGCAGATGCGGATATGACAGATTTTCCTTTACTGCGTCCGACAATCTTTACTGTAAAATGAAATATCGCCATGTTATGATTCCCCCTTTCTGCCGTATCCGGCATTGATTTCCGACAGCATCTTCTTCTGGTTTTGCAGGAGTGAAGCTGTCGGAACGCCCTCTGCGCAAGAGTGCCCCCTGCGACATGAGCAGGTCTGGCTGAAAGCCCCGTCGACGGAACGAGCCCGGCAAGCGTAAGCGCAGACCGGTTGCCACTTGTGGCAAACTTATAAGGACGACCTCTGGTTGTCCATAAGTGCGCCCTTCATTCAAAGGCAATGAAGGGAATGGAAAACCCACTCCCTCCGCCATTACACTTCCTCCATGTCTGTAACTAATTCTTTCTGCATCGCTTTTGAGAAAAACTTCCCGTTTGTTTCCTGCCTTTTTAAGAATCCTATCAACTTTGGTAAATCTTCCTCCTCAATCGGACAGCCAAGAACTGATTCCACCGCTCCTCCAATCTGACAGAGCCTGTGGGTTCGTTTTTTACTTTCTTCCGCTTTCTTTCTCTTTTCCAGTTCCTTCCGCTGTGCTATGAGCTTTTTTGTAGCTTCAATGCTTTCCTGTTCCTTTTTCTCTAATGCACGTATTCT
>NZ_QTZI01000025.1:5222-6284 GCF_003462605.1 Roseburia sp. OM04-10BH | reverse complement strand
AAGAAGAATGTTTAATATTGGATTTTCTGTGTATTGAACCGGAATGAGCGGCTTTAACAACTCTCTGATCTTTGTTGCATATTCTCCTGCCGTTTTTTCCTGCTCTGCACCATATAACCCTTCGATTGCTTTAATATGCTTATTTACATCATGTAATATCTGAATGGTTTGATCATACTTTTTTGCCTGGGTCAAATAGTATTCGTATTGTACCTTTGCCTGTTGCTCTAAAGCGATGAGCTGCTTTTCATAATAGTTCTTTTCATCTGCCATTTTTACAAAATATAAAAGGTATAAATCTGCCAGAACAATACATCCCATGTTGACTGCACACAAATAATTTTCTTCTCCATTTTTAAAATTCTCTACAATTACACTCATGTTAATCAGACTGTATAGAAGTATAATTCCATACATGATGTACCGTGTCTTTGAATAAGGGACATCACTTTTTTTCACAAACCTGTTTATGAATGTGTAATACAAAAAAATAAGTATCACCTTTGAAAATGTTACCTCAAGGCAATAAAGCATCGTTTCATTCACATTTTTTATATCTGCGGCTTGCAAAATGCATTGTAAAAGAATCACTCCCAATGATTCACAGACAGACATACAAAATACTAATGCTTCACATTCAATAATACGTCTTAAGGGTTTATCTATATCCTCATAATACAGAACATATACTATAATCCCCGTCAAAACGCCCCAGACTACTAGATTTAATATGGAATGATTGAGCATATTGATACAGGTTGTAAAAATCACTGTGACAGCCTCGATCACAATATATGCATATCTATTTTGACTGCTCCTTTTATACTTTCCATTCATAAACTGGAACAGTATGTTACTTATGATAAAACAGGAAAGAGCATTACATAATATCAGTAAAATCGTATTCATCGTTTCTCCTATGAATTTTTCTGCAAAAATTTATTTACTTCTTCTCTAAAATCGCTGCTTCTCTTTTGCGCAATCTGGAGTTCTTTTCCATTATCCATATAAATGGTAAAGCCTTTTATTTTTTCAATATGCCTTAAATTAACCAGATTTCCC
>NZ_QTZI01000025.1:0-5212 GCF_003462605.1 Roseburia sp. OM04-10BH | reverse complement strand
TTATTTTTTCAATATGCCTTAAATTAACCAGATTTCCCCTGCAATTCACAACAAAATCATAGGGCTGCAGTTCTTCAACCAGTTTTTCAAAAATGCAGTCATACTCATATGTGATATCAGACAACGCTATCAGTACTTTTCTTGATCTTTTTATGTATTCAAAATATAAAATGTCCCTGAGTTTCAATTTGATTGACAGATACTCTTTCCCATTGCTGTCCGTCACTTTATAAAAATCCTTTTCTGCTCCGGTATCCGGCAGTTGATCCAGTAGTTCCAACATCTGCGTTTCCAATTTATCATATTCCAATGGCTTACATAGAAATGAAAATGCGTGAACTTCGTTAATGACCTGCATACAATATTCTTCATAACTCGTAATATACACTAATTTCACATCCGGAAATTTTTCCTTTAATTTTCTCCCCAGTTTAATACCATTCAGTTCTTCCATCGAAATATCTAAAATTCCGATATCAATGTTGCTGATATTTTCAAGCATTTGATTTGCAGACGCAAATTGCTCAATATGATAAGCAATCTTTTGACTTGTAAAAATCTTATGCAGCATAGTCACTGCACACTCAAGATCTGCTATATCGTCATCACAGACAACAATTTCCAGCATAGCACTCACCTTCTTTCTCATTTATATATCGGCTCAATCTTTATTCTGTTTCAAATCTCACCTATAAAAGATATCACATGAAACAAAATATTACGGTATTTCTTCACCAAATACAATTTTTTAACACGAAATACGATTAAAAAAAGCATTAAACCATTTACCCCTGTTAATACACAAAAGCACTGTATCTCAAACTCTTTGAAATACAATGCTTCCCTGCATTTTCTATATCGTCATGTTGATATTATTACTTTACTATCCTGCACACTCTCTGGGAGTGACTGTATCTATCAAAAAAGAAGCCAGCAGTTTATTCACGCACTACTGACTTCCTATATTATTCATTTTATTTACTTCGCTGCGTCTCAGACAAGTTTTCCATCTTTAAACACAATCTCTTTTATTTCTTAATATGCTTAAAAAGTTTCGTAACAAACAAGGCTTTCAAGAATATAGTGTTTTTTCACTTCTTTTCCTAATTTTACACCCCAAAGCTCATCCTACATTGTAGTTAATCCCTTTGTGTGACAAATCAGAAAATGTGAATCGGTGACAAGCATCCATTCCCGCTGACAAAATCAGTATTTTCAGTCCTGCTTCGCTGACAAATTTGTCACTGAAATTACAATTCTGCATGAAAAAAGCGGCAATGAAACTATCTTCATTACCGCTAAAAATGAGCGTCTCCTATAGGAATCGAACCTACAATAGAGTCTTAGGAGTTCAAGCCCCCGTTGGAAACCTATATTATTTTGAGTTAGGATAAGTCAATGAAATCATTGATTTTTCTACCCTTCCTGTAAATCCATGTCAAAATAAGAAAACTGAAAATCATCTAAGTTAAGCACCTCTCGCTGACAAATGAGTGACATTGTCACCCTGAGGGTTCAACCATTCCGTTCCTACGAATTCATATTTATGGCTACCATTCTCATTTAGCAATGCAGTAATGATAACACTGTTTTCTTATTAGATTACTTATATTATAACGTGTACGAGGTCGGATGTCGATTGTTTTTTGACCATTATTTACTTCTATTTGCTTTAACTTAAAAAGCCGTAAGCTAATGCTCCCAGCTTTACATTTTTTTATTCCATCAGTTTTACAAACTGTTAAGGAAACAATCGGAGTTGGTGTAAACGAAAAAGCAGCCTTGAGTTCTGATAAAAACTGCCCTTTCGTTTACATCAATTTCGATTTTACCTGGGTGAACAAAGTCGCGTCCCTTTAGCCGATAGCTATGGGGATTCAATCGTTGCTCTTTTCCTTAAGTTTATCATACCGGATGTTTTGGTAAAAGTTTTTTTATTCAAGAAATCAATTTCAGGCATGACAAACAAACCTCCTATGAGGAAGTCATTTATTCTATGCAATTGTAGATCTTAACATCTCATATGTGCACGAAAAGAAGAACTGTATTTATCTTTGCGGGGTGATACCATATTCCCTCCACAAGAAGAACATTTGCATACATCGATGTGATATAAAACCCTTATCATTTCTACTGCATTTAGATTTTTTAATGTAGAAATGTATTTCTTACATCCAAGCAGGTTTCTGCAGTGAGTTATCTTTTTTCTCTTGTTTCTACATGATAGCAGACCATAGTGCCGGATTCTGACAAATCGTTTGGGAGGAACATGCATCATGAATCGACGGATGAATTCTTCTCCTGAAATTGTTTTTTCTTTCCAGCAGCCTTCGTTTTTATAGTCTTTTACTACATATGTAACTGTCGTATCTGTCATGGATTTGATTCGATGATTACTGATTGCTATCCTGTGGGTATATTTTCCAAGATAATTGATAACCGACTGTGCACCATTGAAAGTTTCTTTACAGTAAGTGACCCAGTTCTTTTCATAACACTTATCAAGAAGTTCTTTAAAACGATAGCTGTTCTGATATTTCTCTGCTGTACCATGAAATTTAAGCTTAGAATCATTCCACAGGCTTTTTAACTCATCCAGATATTTTCCACGGAACACTTTCGAGATAACACCATATGGGAGAAAAAATTTTCCACCTGTTTCTTTCCATTTATTTTCATCATCAAGCCCACCTCCAAGAACAATGGTATGAATATGAGGATGATAATTCATTGCAGAACCCCAGGTATGAAGAATGCAGATATACCCTATATTAGCTCCCAGGTACTTTGCGTCTTTTGCTAATTCATTCAAGGTTGCTGAGGCAGCATGATACAGTGCATCATACAACAGCTTCTGGTTGCTGTAAATGATGGAATTCAATTCCTCAGGAACTGTGAATACTACATGATAATAGGGTGCATCAAGTACGTTCTCTTTTTGTGCATCAATCCATTTCTCTTTCGGAAACTCCTGGCACATGGGACAGCATCTGCTTCTGCAGGAGTTATTATGAATGCTGATACATCCGCAGTCCTCACAAACACTGATGTTTACACCAAAAGCGCCTGTTTTACAGTTCATGATATGATAAGCTGTTTTTCTATGATGAGCAGGAGGGCTATTCCTCTTTTCATAAGAAGGATAAAACCGTTCAAATACATCTTGTATCGTACATGATTTCTCCATAATCATTCACCGCCCATCTCATCAAATGGACTCCTAATTCCAAGCAGAGTTTTATTGCTTACATGCAGATAAACCTCTGTTGATTTTGGATCACGATGTCCCAGAAGCGCTTGAATATATTTTACATCACAGCCGGATTCAAACAGATGACTTGCAAAGCTGTGACGTAAACAATGCGTGGAGACGTGTTTCTGAATGCCTGCTCTTTTGGCACTTTCACGAAAAAACTGAATGACACTATCTTTTGTAAGATAATCCCCTGTCCATGAACTTGGGAACAAAATCCCTCTTGGTCTGCCACATTGAAACCAGTATTCTGTCAATATTTCGAGCGTCCGGTCTGCAAGCAAAGTATAACGATCAGAGCGACTTTTCCCATCACGGATGTGTATGGTTTTGTTCGTGCGTGAAATATCATCATAATGAAGATGTGTGACTTCTGAAACACGAAGTCCGCCTGAATACATAGTAGCAATCATAGCTTTGTGCTTCAGATTTGGCGTAGCATCAAGAATAGCTGATATTTCTGTTTTTGTAAGCACCGTTGGTAACTTTCTGTCCCTTTTCATACGAGGTATGTCATCATCATCCCAATTCTTCTTCAATATTTTTTTGTAAAAGAAGCGGATTCCTGAATGGTAGTGATTGTATGTTTCTGGTGAAATCCCGGAAAGTTTCTTTTCAGTTAGGAATATATCAACATCGTCAGTTGTTAATGCATCTATATCCTTGGCTGTGTGGTTCAAAAAATGAGCAACACTGGTACAGTATGCATGAATCGTGGAATCCTTGAGATTCCGTTTATTCGCAGCAGATTGAATCTGATTAAAAATTTCTTCGTACATAATAAAATCCTCCATGTAAAATCAGTAGTTAATGAAAAACCCTGCTTACATGGAGGTGCATTAGCATAATAAAACCGCTTGTCAGAAAAGCGGTCAAATGGTATTCTTTTCATAGGCAGTGGTGTCTTTCTTTATTGAATTGTTTTGTGTGGTAACTTTACAATATCAAATACTGGTAAGAATTGCCATTGCCTATTTTATTATTGAGAAAAAGAAAGCTACGCCACAGCCTTGGCAGGCCATCGCGCAGCGATTTTGTTCAACTTGAAGTTGTCAGTCCTTCTTGTTCTTTTCAATAGCATTAATAGTGCAAGCAAAACCTGTAATCATTGAAAGTAGTATTGCTCCACCCATTGCTTCGTTCATTCCAGCACCAAAGAAAAAACCGACCAACGCTGCAATTACCATAAGAATGATTGAAATGATTACTCTCATAATATATACCTCCATAAATAAGAATTTGACTAATTATTGTGTTTTAATGATTCTATAAACTACCCCCAATTGAGCAGGGTATGTTTCTTGAATCATTCCATTAAACCATATTGTAACGATATCTCCCACCTGAACATTTTCCGCTAAATTTTCTGCCGATACATAATACTCTCCATCATTCATCTGACAAAAGCCTTCAGCTGTACTCACATGCGTTACAAGAAGTTCTCCATCATCGGTAATTTCTTTTACTTTTGCATTAAAATTGATAACCTCTATTGGAATAGACGTATCATCTTTTTCAATATCTCTAAATATGATTCGTTCGTCATCAATGACTACTATGAGCTGACCTTCAGAACTCCTTTGATAATGATATCCGCTTCCGAAATTTGATTGATTATTTTCAGATGGTAACTCTGTCCCTGCCACTGTTGACACAATTTCTCCATCCATTGTTCCACAACCAGGCATTGACGCTACATATCCTGTGTCTTTATATATAACACCATCAACCATAACACATGGAGGATATGAGCCAGTATCTGCTATTTGCTCATTTTGTACTACATCATCATTTTCTTTATTTTCTGTTTCTACGGACACATTTCCAGACACAGGTTCTTTATTTTCTTGATTCGTTCCACATCCAGCCATTCCCAGCACCATACATAATACAAGCAGATAGATTACTTTTTTCATAATACATGCCTCCTTAACTTATATTTTTTAACTCTATAAACTG
>NZ_QTZI01000024.1:420-6623 GCF_003462605.1 Roseburia sp. OM04-10BH | reverse complement strand
TATCTCCGATGCTTCCATAATAAATATCCTGGGCACCTTCCGCAGAATCTGCGACTCCATAAATAGTCATTCCGGTTTCCATAGCTACTCCAACCGCTGCAACAATGGGCGACGCTGCACCTGCAGTTGCAATAATACATGCCACCCCAACACCAACCAATACGACTCCGGCAACGGTCTTCCACACTCCCTGCGTCTCACGTTCTTCCGCTGCATCCTTTTGGTTCTGTTCCGCTTCACAGATTGCATCATATACATCTTTATTGTCTTCATGCTGCTGATAAAACGACGGTTATCACCAATAGAACATCTCCGATTCTGTGTTTTTGTTTAGGTATTATGAGGGCGTTTCATCCCCCTTATACCCCCTGTTGCGTGCCATTGTAACATGGGTGTTTGAGAATCGTCAAAGAAAATGTTACAACCTTGTTATATCTATGACATTCTCTGCTTTATTCTGTCAACGTACTATTTTTACATCCATTAAATTTCCATTTTCTACATCAACATTAAACTTTCTCCCCCAGAAATCAGTAGCATATAATTTCCCATTCATAATTTGAATTGCAACATATGGAATTTGCTCTTTGCTGACAATATTAGACGGTAATTTGTCACTTATTCGCCAACACATTTCGCCATTTTCATTATAACACAAAATATTATTAAGTTCCTCTGCTCCTAGTTCTACTCGTGGAATCTTTAACAATACAACATACTTTCCACTGATGCTTTCAACTTGTTTAATTGGATATTTTACAGTGATTTTAGTACCACCAATATTTAAAATATTACCATCAATAGATACTTCTCTCATATTTACCTCCAGTCTTCAATCTTTCCAAGTTCAGTAAAATCACCAATCCATTGCTGTTGTAAATCTATTTGTATTCCACCACCATCAAATCCAAAATTAGGTCCAACCTCACCTAAACGTACTGTATCTCCTGCTTTCAGCTCTACTTCTCCAATAAATTTAGGTTCATACTCTAATGCAAATTTAGCTTGAATTTCTTTAGGTGTAAGTCCTTTGATATCCTCGGCTCTCATAACCCATCCACCCTCTAAATTTGAATTCACACCGTCATATACTCGAACAAATTTTGTATCTTCTGTCAGTGTTATATCTTGTACAACAGTTTTCTCTTTGTAAGGTGATTTATAACCTCTTGCTTCCCACCAAGCATTAACACTTTCTGCTGATTGATACTGATTTATTTTAACTTTATCTTTTAAGTTACCTAATTGGTCATCTAAATATTCATATCCTATTTTACTTGATGTTCCACCATTTACAGCCGAACCCACATCCGCATCATTTAATACTGCGCCACCGTCAGTTCCCACATCTCCAAGCTTCGGTTTCGCCAGTTTCTTCGCTCCTGCTTCAATTCCATTCAGACCTTTCGCAGTTGCCATACTTGCTGCCATACCTGCTATCATTCCTGCGGTCTGGTTTCCGGTTAAATCCGTCGTATACTTCTGGGCTCCTGCACCTGCAGTTGCAATAATACATGCCACCCCAACACCAACCAATACGACTCCGGCAACGGTCTTCCACACTCCCTGCGTCTCACGTTCTTCCGCTGCATCCTTTTGGTTCTGTTCCGCTTCACAGATTGCATCATATACATCTTTATTGTCTTCATGCTGCTGATAAAACAATTCACTGATATTGGCAAGTGCATACACGTCCTTATCTGTATAAAAGCTGTTGCTTTCATAATTTGCAATTGTTCCCTGGTTCAACCCTACTTTTGCAATACAGCTGTTCAGGCTCGAAATTAATAAGTCTACAGAATTCTCCAGCGCTGTTACGGTACTACTTTCCTGATTTTGGATTGTTGTAATAAAATTCAATAGCTCCTGATCCAACTGCTCATGTAAACCAATTATTTTATAACTTGTTTTTCCTCATCAAGCTTTACTATATTTGAATTTAACCATCCCTCATATGCATATTTGTCAACTCGATCCAACTTCAGCTTTTCCCCTATCTTACAGTCATTTGTACTAACCAAATATTCTCCGTTTTTTTCCTTTATAATTGAAACCCTCTCTTCATTCACCTTTCCATAAGTTGCAATTTTGTAAATTTCATCTACATCTGATATATTCACTAATTTACTGTATACTCCTGTATTATATTTATCTTTAAATGTACAATCAGTTTTCTTTAGATCTGATGTTATAATAATATAATTACCATCAGCATCTCTTGAAAATTTATATTCATTTCCTTTATAATAAGCATATTTTCCATTTTTTATCATTTTTTCACCTCTCTGAAATGTTCGCCATCAAAAATAGCTACGATAGAATCTTCTGAATCAATTACCCTATGCAATTCAGCACCTTCTATTGGTTCCAGGTTACCATCAACTGTCCATTCTGGAATAACTTCTCCATTCCTTGCACCTGTAAATCCATTACGTGTACATGGGGCAGGGTCTGTATTTCCCCCACCAAATTCTGTTCCATACGGTATTCCAATCCTATCCACATCATCCGTCATAAATTTAATATAACCATATGCATTTCCACCTTCTGGATATGGTCTAATATCACTATTTATTGTATAGTCTAATCTTGATGATTCTACAACATTATCATAACCATGAATATGTGAAACATCATCATATCTTGCTATATAGCCTCTGATAGTACTATATCCGTCATCTCCTATGTATTTTCCTATATCCTCAAAGGGAATAGTTTTTTGAATCACTGTATTACTATCAATCTTAGGCACTGCTTCTCTTATATTTTTTAATTTTCCAATTTGTTCTGCTGACAATTCATTTACATCTGCTAAACGAAGTGTATTAAACTCATCTAATGTCAAACTTTCATTAGCTAACACAGATTTTAAATTATTTCTTGCAAACGCTGAACCTCCGCCGTCTCCAACATCTCCAAGCTTCGGTTTCGCCAGTTTCTTCGCTCCTGCTTCAATTCCATTCAGTCCTTTCGCAGTTGCCATACTTGCTGCCATACCTGCTAACATTCCTGCGGTCTGGTTTCCAGTTAAATCCGTCGTATACTTCTGGGCTCCTGCACCTGCTGCTGTTGCAATTCCTTCTTTTGCAACGATTGTTGCTCCACTTCGAAATGTCAGGTTTCCTGCTGAGGCCGCCTGACCGATTGGAATCATTGCGGATGCTGCAAATGCAAAGACACTTTCTGTCAGATAATATGCTTCCTCATTTCCTTGGAATACCACATATTTTAAGTCATTTACTGCGGTACTGTCAATATCTCCGATGCTTCCATAATAAATATCCTGGGCACCTTCCGCAGAATCTGCGACTCCAAAAATAGTCGTTCCGGTTCCAACAATACCCTCTGCGGCTGCAACAATTGGTGTTGCTGTTCCCCATGATGCGACTATACATACTCCGCCTACTACAAGCAAACCCACTCCGGCAACGGTCTTCCACACTCCCTGCGTCTCACGTTCTTCCGCTGCATCCTTTTGGTTCTGTTCCGCTTCACAGATTGCATCATATACATCTTTATTGTCTTCATGCTGCTGATAAAACAATTCACTGATATTGGCAAGTGCATACACGTCCTTATCTGTATAAAAGCTGTTGCTTTCATAACTTGCAATTGCAGCTGTGTTCAATCCGATTTTTGCAATACAGGTATTCAGACTCGATAGTAACAATTCCACGGAATTCTCCAGTGCTGTCACGGTACTGCTCTCATGGTTCTGAACTTCTGTGATAAGATTTAATAATTCCTGATCCAACTGCTCATGTAGTTCTATCGTTCGTATAGGTGTACTGATTAAATTTCTTATCCTAGGTCTTAAAATTATTCAAGATATCAGAATAAGGCATTTTCTTAACAATTAGTTGGCTTGTCTTGATTTTGGTATGCCACTTTAAGAAAATATGATGTTATGAATATTTGTTAAACTCGTAACGAAATCTCTTCTTGTAATTTTTTATCATTCACAGAAATTGGCTATCTCACAGCGTCTATAAGCATTTTAGCAAACAATAGTTCTGTGGAAGGGTGAAAATTCCCAGCTTGCAACAGGTTAGTAAAATCAATACCTCACAATATCTTCAATATAAATTGTCGGACAAATCCTTTTGTATACCTGAGGGCAAATTTCGCCATAAGGAGTCCTTTCCCCTTTAGGTAAATGACAAAAAGCTATTATTAATCTCTGTATGTCATTCACTTCGTGAACAGACAGAGATTAAAGTAGCTTTTTGAGTTAGGGATTTTTGAAGTCCTAAAGTATAACCATAATTAAATTAATCTCTTTCATAAAATGGTTTGTATTCTCTAATTGCATTCTTTCCAAAATCCGAATCCGCTGAAACCATATCAAGCATCTTATCTCTTAAAAATCTAATGCAAAATTTTCCAACTCTTGGGTATAGACTATTAGGTTCTTCTTTTGAATCCAATATTAGTAAATAGCTTCCTTCTTCACCCCTTACCATCCATAATAAAAACGCCTTATCAACACTCTTTTCTTTATCAAAATATACACATAGCTCATTTATCAATTCAGTTGGGTATTCAGCTGGAATGCCTATAAACACCTGTTCTTCTTTTTTAATTATACAATCATTTTCCATTCCATCAAGCATTGGAAGCGTAATCACAATATTGGCACCGAAAGGATTTATTACCATTCCTGTATATACATCTCTCGATTCTTTCATAATGTTTTGAAAATCCTTATAACCAAAAATAACTGTTTGCTGTTCTTTTGAGGAATTCCATTTATATAATTCTTCCCAATCAGTAAATGCAATTAAAAACTTATTACCTTTTGTATCTTCTAAATGCTTTATAGATATTGAAGACCCTTCACCTACAACTATTTCATTACCATCTTTCGAACTGTTTTGTAAATGAATATCTGCAGGGCATAGTAATTTAGCTTGTGCAAATTCTGTAAAAAATTTCTGTTGTGTTGCATTATTGTTACTTAATCCTTCAATTGCCTCGACTAATTTAAGATTACTAATTGGTTCTTTAATATTCATTTTTCCCTATCTCCTTCTGGTGATATATTCCATCAGCAAACTTACGAACAAAACCTTTTGCTGGAAAATCAGGATATTTAATTTCCCATAGACATCCACAACACTTACACTTGTACCATTTATCTGCTTTCCACTCAAATCCATCACAATATGGCTTTCCTACTGGTACTTCTGAAAATATATCTTCTTTTACCTGTTCTTCAAAAAACAATTTAATATCTTCATATAATTTATATGAATTAATAACACTTCCTATTCGTTCACTACATTCACATTTTATCATTTAAACCACCCCGCTTCCACTTTTGGGATATATACTTGATTTCCACCTCCTGGCAATGTTCCTATCACATTTCCAAGACTATCATATATATTTTGTGGTGCCGCTATACCTTCATAAATTGTGGTTCCTTTTGGAACAACAACCTTGGTAATATTTTCTGTTGTATTTCCCCACGAAGGATTTAATGCTAAATCCAATTGTGATTGCAATCCTCCTCCTTGAGGCGTTCTTGATACATATGAACCAACCTCTCCTGCTTTACCACCACTTACTCTATACATAACTGTATCTTCTGTCAACGTTGTTTTTGTAAATGTTGCACCATTAAAAGATTCTGCTACTTCTTGACTAATTTCATTACAAGGTTTGATTGGTGAATACTTTACTGTCTTACTTCCACCCTCTCCTACATTTCCCAACTGCTGCGGTCTTTTTACGTTATTTACTACTTCCAGCTCTGCCTCACTGAGCGTTCCATATGTTGCCATTCCGGTTAGTGATCCAACTACAAAGCCTGCCAGTGGACTGTTGGTTGCTTCTGTCATGCTCTTTTCCACATAACTGCTGGCTGCCACCGTCAGTCCCTGCTTTGCATACTCTGTTACTACTGCCCTTCCTATGGATGTTCCTGCACTTACTGCTGCATTTGCTGCCATTCCTCCGGTCAGTATCATAGAAGCTGAGATTGTCAACGCATTTCCTATTAAATAATAGAGGTCCGGATTGCTGGCAAATAATGTATCACGGATTGGATTAACCGATACCATTCTTGGGTCTCCTATTACTCCTGCATAAACATCCTGACTACCTTCTATAGCATTCGCACAACCATATGCAGTTGTGCCTAATCCAATTGCTACAACTCCAACGGTTGTCACCAGTGGAAGTGCCATACCACAGGTTGC
>NZ_QTZI01000024.1:0-410 GCF_003462605.1 Roseburia sp. OM04-10BH | reverse complement strand
GCCATACCACAGGTTGCTACGACAAGCATTCCTCCCAGAATCATGGTTCCGACTCCGACAAGTGTTTTCACAATGCCTTCTTCTGTTCTCAGTCGGATAGATTCCTGCCACTGCTGTTGCTGCAGTTCATAGAACTCCTCACAGGAGTTTACCCTGTCCTTCACCTGCTCGAGATATGTACTTAACATTCCATCCATCATCTGTGCCAGCTGAAAAGACTCTGTTGCATTCACAACCGATGCATCATATGCACTGATTGTAGCACTACTGCCACCTAACTGTCCACCAATAATACTGCGAAGATAGCCTGCCATCATATCGATGGGATACATATCTGCATGGCTGTGTGCCTCTTCATATTCCCCTATCTGTGTGCGGACATTCTGCACTCCGGCAAGCGCATTGTCAAA
>NZ_QTZI01000023.1:0-6886 GCF_003462605.1 Roseburia sp. OM04-10BH | reverse complement strand
GCTGATTGGAAAAAAGGAAAACTAATCCCCATTTATCAAGAAAAAGAAACTTTCAGTTTTCAGATGACGATTTTTAAAGGATTTAATAACTGTTATATCTTGTTATAAAAATCTCGTCGCCCCCTTGAAAATACTAAACCTTTCACTGGTATCCTTTCGATTACATCTTGTATCGTGTTATATCGTTTTCCCCTTGTTTATGAGTCCTCCTAAGGGAAAGAATGAGCTGGATGAGCGACCGATTATTGATATTTATCGGAAGATAGAGGAAGATGGTTATATGGAGATTGACATCTGTTTCCCATTAAAGACAAAATTATCATAAACAAAGTTATGTAAAAATGTGTAGAGATATCTGACTTGACAAATAAACGGCCGTTTACTATGATCAAAATATAAACGGTCGTTTATTTTATGGGCAGGAGGTTTGGGTATGTCAAAAACTACAAAGGAAGATATATTGATTGTTGCATTACATTTATTTGCGAGAGATGGATATGAAGCAGTTTCTGTCAGTCAGATTGCGGGTGAGCTTGGCATGACAAAAGGTGCATTGTATAGGCATTATGAGAGTAAGAGAGATATTTTTGAACATATTGTAAAAAGGATGGAGCAGGGGGATGGCGAACAGGCAGAATCACATGATATGCCTGCTGATAAAAAGGAAAATGAACCTGAACAGTATGAAGAGATTTCTACGGACAATTTCGTGGAATACAGTAAATCTATGTTTTCGTATTGGACAGAAAATGATTTTGCATCGTCATTTCGAAAGATGCTTACGTTAGAGCAGTTTCGGAATGAGGAGATGCAGGCATTGTATCAGCAGTATCTTGTGTCTGGTCCGGCAGAATATGTGAAGGATTTGTTCAAGAGCATGGGGATAGTGGAGGCAGATAAAAAAGCAACCATGTTTTATTCCATCATGTTTTTCTACTATAGTCTGTATGATGGAGCAAAGGATAAAACAAGAATAAAAGAGCGGTTTGAAAAAAGTATTAGCAGCATTATATAAAGAAATGGAGAAAAAGAAAATGAAGGAAAATATTATCATTCGATTGGAAAGAGAAAATGAATACCGTGAGGTAGAAAATCTGGTAAGGGAGAGTTTCTGGAATGTGTATTGACCAGGCTGTCTGGAGCATTATGTACTCCACAAACTTCGCAATGATCCCGCATTTGTTCCGGAACTGGATTTTGTCATGACATTAGATGGACAGTTAATTGGACAGAACATGTTTATGAAGGCTGTGATTGCAGCCGATGATGGCAGAAGTATTCCCATTATGACTATGGGACCGATCTGTATTGCACCGGAGCTTAAAAGGAAGGGGTATGGAAAGATTTTACTGGATTATTCTTTAGAAAAAGCAAAAGAGCTTGGATGCGGAGCACTATGTTTTGAAGGAAATATTGATTTTTATGGAAAAAGTGGATTCAGACAGGCGAGTGAGTTTGGCATCCGCTATCATGGATTGCCGGAAGGCGAGGATGCATCTTTCTTTCTGTGCGAAGAACTGATGCCGGGATATCTTAATGGAATTACAGGAGAGTATGCACCTCCGGCAGGTTATCTGGTAAATGAAAAGGAAGCAGAGGCATTTGATAGAGAGTTCCCGTATATGGAGAAGAAAAAACTTCCGGGACAGATTTTCTAAAATGTAGCAAACTTCATCAAATCTTTATTTTTCCCTGATAGATTATATTTCAGTGAGAAATGCAATATAGAAGGAAGGATAAAAGAGATGGAAATGATGTTGCAGACACAAAATCTATGTAAATATTTTAGAAAGCAAAAAGCGGTAAATAATGTTTCACTTAATATAGAAAAGAAACAGATTTATGGACTGCTTGGACCGAATGGTGCGGGAAAATCTACCACATTGAAAATGTTGACCGGTATGATGAAACCCACTGCAGGAAAGATTTACTTTGATGGAAAACTTTGGGATAGGAAAGATTTATCAAAAATAGGAGCGTTAATTGAGAATCCGCCTATTTATGAAAATCTTTCCGCCAGAGAGAATTTGAAGGTAAGACAATTATTGCTTGGTACAGATGAAAACAGAATTGATGCGGTCTTGCAGATTGTATCACTTACAAACACCGGAAAGAAGAAAGCAGGACAGTTTTCTTTGGGAATGAAGCAAAGACTAGGCATTGCAATGGCATTGCTTGGAGAACCGGAACTTTTGATATTGGATGAACCTACGAATGGATTAGATCCAATAGGAATCGAGGAATTACGAGAGCTGATCCGGTCTTTTCCGGAACAGGGAATCACTGTAATTCTCTCCAGTCATATTCTCTCGGAGGTACAGTTACTTGCAGATAAAGTCGGGATTATTTCAGGTGGAATCTTAGGATACGAAGGAGAATTAAAGCAGGGAGATAATCTTGAAGATTTGTTTATGAATGTGGTAAGAAAAAACCAGAAAGCAGGTGAAATCCATGGTTAATATTATAAAAGCAGAACATCAAAAAGCCAAAAGAACCATGCGAAAAAAGTTTATCTGGGGATTTCCTCTTCTTACATTTGTCATGGCATTTATATTTACTCTTGGGATGACAAATGCTTATGCAGAAAGTGTTTGGAACTGGTGGTATACACTTTTGCTGCCGGGGATGATTGCTCTATTTTGTTATCTTTCTGTGGCGCAGGAGAAAAAGATAAAATACTATCATTTAATGACTATTCCCACAGACAGAAGAAAATTGTTGCTGGGGAAAATTATTTATATTGGGTACATGATTCTGTTTTCCAATGTGATTGTGTTTGCAGGAGCAACGCTTGGAGGCTTTCTTCTAACGACACATGTTCCAGTTGGAGGAGCGTTGATTGCAGTATTGTTTCTGACGGTTTCTGAGTTATGGGAGATTCCGGTAGCTTTGTTTTTAAGCGAACGCTTTGGAATGATTGTAAACCTGTTCGTCTGCCTGTTTATTACCGTCAGTGGTGTGGTAATATCACAAACCAGGATCTGGTATGTACTTGTTTCGGCAATCCCTATGCGAATGATGTGTCCGTTACTTCATATTTTACCGAATGGTCTTGCGGCAGAATCGGGGAATCCATTTTTGAATACGGGAGTCATTGCTCCGGGGATCTGCCTCTCAATGATCTGGTTTGTTCTTGCAACGCTTTTGTTTCTGAAATGGTTTGAGAAAAGAGAGGTGAGATAGGATGCTTGGAAGATCTCTGAATGCAGACTTGCGAAAGATGAAAGGAACATCTGTGATTCTGGCACACGTACTGATTCCGATTCTAACCAGCGTTATATTTTTAGTGTATTACCTTTTTTCACCATGGAATGAAAATATGAAAGTGATTGCATTTTATCAGGCAATAGGAGCAGGACTTCCAGTACTTGTTGGAATTTTTACAGCAAGTGTGATGGAGCAGGAACAAAATGCAGGTAACTTTCAGAATATGTTATCCTTATCGAAAAAAGGAGTGGCATTTATATCGAAACTTCTGCTGTTACTGATGTTTTGTCTTGGCTCTGTCTTACTGACTACTTTAATATTTGGAACTGGATTTGGAATGATATCAGCAAGTGGTAGCTGGAGTAACAGCAATATGGAAATTGTAAAAATATGTGTTGTTGCAGCATTGCTACTGTGGGGAAGCAGTGTTCCACTTTATCTGTGGCAGCTGATTCTGGCTTTTCAGTTTGGAAAAGGGGTATCCATTGGAGCAGGGATTATATCAGGACTAATTAGTGCATTGATGCTTACCGGACTTGGAGATTATGTGTGGAAATATGTATTTGTCTGCTGGACGGGTAGAGTACCATATACTTATCTGCAATCTGTATTGGGAGAAACTAGTGTAGGTGAATGGTTGTCATTCATACCAGGTTGCTTAATATTAACAGGGATTAGTATGGTATACTATTTTTGGTGGGTAAACCACTGGGAAGGAAACAGAATATCGGAATAGAATCGAGGGAAACTATGGCAAAAATACTGGCAGTTGATGATGAACCGGCAATTCTGGAAATGATAGAAAGCATTTTGAATAAGGATGGACATCTGGTTACCAAAGTAAGTAATCCGCTGAAACTTAATATGGAAGAATTACATCGTTATGACCTGATTTTACTTGACATTATGATGCCTGGAATGGACGGCTTTGAATTATGCAAAAGAATCAGGGCACTTGTGGATTGTCCGATTTTGTTTCTTACTGCAAAAACGGAGGAAAAAAGTCTGGTGAACGGACTTTCGTTGGGAGCAGATGATTATATTTCAAAGCCATTTGGAGTGATGGAACTTCGGGCAAGGATTCATGCACATCTTAGAAGAGAGCACAGGGAACATTCTGTCCGGATGGTTTTGGGAAGGGTCTGTATTCAAATATCTCAAAAGAAACTATTGGTTGATGATAAGGAACTTCCTCTTACGAAAGCGGAGTACGAAATTTGTGAATTCCTGGCTAAAAACAGGGGACAGGTTTTCTCGAAAGAACAGATTTTAGAAGAGGTCTTTGGTTTTGACAGTGAGAGTAATGACAGTACCATTATCACGCATATCAAAAATATAAGAGCAAAATTTGCGGATTATGATTATACACCGATAAAAACAGTCTGGGGGATTGGATATAAATGGGAAGAGTAAAGAGAAGCAATGCACTCAGCTGGATTTTTATGAGATATGTACTGGTCATGCTTGGATCATTAGTAGGTTTGGTGATTGCTGCTTGGCTGCTGCTGTACCTTTTGATTAGTGTGGGCTGTATCTATCCGGCGAATTATGCAGAGCAAAAGATTAATGAAGCATATGATACGATTTTACGTGCGGATAAAGTAACTGCTGAGATGATTCCTGCACTTTGTGATTATGTAATCTTTTCAAAGAATGGAGAGAAAATAGGTGGAGATCTGTCAGAACAATACGAACAGATAGCATGGAATGTTGCAAAGTACGGAAACGCATCCGGGAAATATTTTTATAAAGTAATTGTAAGGGAAAATGAATATGTTGTATTGCAATATCGCCTGACACCTCAATATCATTCAGCTTTTTTGAGGGAGCATTTTATAGGACCACAGAATGTGATGAGTATTATGTCTGTGATTGGAGCGGTAGCGATTATCATCATTCCGTCCATACGTTTTGGAAAAAGAATCAAAAAGCAGATGCAGCCTGTATTAGACGCAATCAGACAAATAAAGGATCAAAATCTGGAATATGAGACATCCTGTTCCGGTATCAAAGAGTTTGATGACTGTTTATCGGCAATCGATGATATGCGAGATGCATTGCGAGAATCTTTAGAAAAGCAGTGGAAAACAGAGCAGGAAAAGAAACAGCAGATGTCTGCTTTGGCGCATGATATTAAAACACCTCTTACGATTGTACGGGGAAATGCAGAACTACTTTCAGAGACTGAACTGACCACAGAACAGAAGAAAAATATCACTTATGTTTTGAACGGCACAACACAGATACAAAGTTATGTAAAACAGTTGATAGATGTCACAAAATCATGGAATTGCAGTGATGTTACCTATACAACGGTGAGGTTAGAAGATTTTTTCGCAGATATAAAGGAACAGGCACTCGGACTGGTAGAAATCTATCACCAGAAGATAGATTGGAAGGCGGAACAAAGTGATAAAAAGGTAACGATTGCTTATGATCCAATGTTCCGGGCCGTAATGAATGTGATTCAGAATGCAGTGGAGCATACAAAAGAAAATGGAATCATTTATATTGACGCAAAGGAGCAGGATGGCCGGCTGACATTCATTGTGGAGGATAGCGGATCAGGATTTACAAAAGAAGCATTATTGCATGGCACAGAGCAGTTTTTTATGGATGACACAAGTAGAAATGGCGAAGCCCATTATGGGATGGGACTATTTTTTGCAAAAACTGTGGCTGAAAAATATGGTGGAGGTATTAAACTTTCAAATTCTGAAAATACAGGTGGGGCGAGGGTAGAAATATTTTTCCTGAGTAGTCAAGAAATAAGCTAAATAGACCGCAATTAAGCTATGTAAAAGAAATTTTACATGCTTTTATCTAATATGTAATGATTTAAAGAAATGTAAATCATCTTACAGCTCTTTACAGCAGGAGCGAAAAAGCTCCCGACAATGAAGAGTCTTGATTCCGATAAAAAGGCAGCTAAGGCATCTAACAACAACGAAGTACAGGCTGCAGGCACTGCTTCTGCGCAGGCTGCAGAACCGGTTGAAAAGATTGACTTCTCCAACGTAAAGATTGAGCCTTTATTTGAGGAAGAAGTAGACTTCGATACATTCAGTAAGTCAGATTTCAGAGCTGTTAAGGTAAAAGAGTGTGTAGCAGTTCCTAAATCAAAGAAACTGTTACAGTTCACACTTGATGACGGAACAGGCACAGACCGTACCATCCTTTCTGGCATTCATGCTTACTATGAGCCGGAAGAGCTTGTTGGCAAGACACTTATCGCCATCACAAATCTTCCACCACGTAAGATGATGGGAATTGATTCCTGTGGTATGTTACTTTCCGCAGTGAATAACCTGAAGGATTCAGAGGATGAAGAACTTCATCTTCTGATGGTTGATAACCACATTCCGGCAGGAGCAAAGCTGTACTAAAAATATATTATGATGATTGCCCCCATTAGATAGAGAAATCTGTCTGGTGGGGGTTTTATGATGAAGGTGATATTCAGTTAAAATTCATCTATATTTTAGAAAAAGCTGATTGCACAAAGGTGTTTGCAAAAAACGACACCTGATATTCAAAAACAGCATAATTCTTTGTAAAATCTTGAAAAAGCTAATATTCAGATATATAATGTTAAGAAAATAAGTGCAATGAAGGAAGAGGCTGAATTGGAATCCGAGCTTCCAGTTTGCAAGTTTAAGTTCTGATTTAGCTAATCGCT
>NZ_QTZI01000022.1:0-14068 GCF_003462605.1 Roseburia sp. OM04-10BH | reverse complement strand
TCTACAACCTGTATGGAAAGCTGTTTTGACAATGCGCTTGCCGGAGTGCAGAATGTCCGTACACAGATAGGGGAATATGAAGAGGCACACAGCCATGCAGACATGTATCCCATCGATATGATGGTAGGTTATCTTCGCAGTATTATTGGTGGACAGTTAGGTGGCAGTAGTGCTACAATCAGTGCATATGATGCATCGGTTGTGAATGCAACAGAGTCCTTCCAACTGGCACAGATGATGGATGGAATGTTAAGTACATATCTCGAGCAGGTGAAGGACAGGGTAAACTCCTGTGAGGAGTTCTATGAACTGCAGCAACAGCAGTGGCAGGAATCTATCCGACTGAGAACAGAAGAAGGCATTGTGAAAACACTTGTCGGAGTCGGAACCATGATTCTGGGAGGAATGCTTGTCGTAGCAACCTGTGGTATGGCTCTTCCTTTAGTGGCTACAGTGGGAGTTGCAGCAATTGGATTAGGCACAGCTGCATATGGATGTGCAAATACAGTAGAAGGTGGTCAGGATGTTTATGCAGGAGTAACAGGAGACCCAAGAATGGTATCGGTTAATCCAATCCGTGATACAGTATTTGCCAGTAATCCGGACCTCTATTATTTAATAGGAAATGTATTGACAATCGCTGCTTCCCTGATACTGACCGGAGGAATGGCAGCAAATGCAGCAGTAAGTGCAGGAACATCCATAGGAAGGGCCGTAGTAACAGAGTATGCAAAGCAGGGACTGACGATGGCAGCCAGCAGCTATGTGGAAAAGAGCATGACAGAAGCAACCAACAGTCCACTGGCAGGCTTTGTAGTTGGCTCACTAACCGGAATAGCAACATATGGAACGCTCAGTGAGGCAGAGCTGGAAGTAGTAAATAACGTAAAAAGACCGCAGCAGTTGGGAAATGTAGGGGAGAGTGGTAGAAACACAGCAACGACAATAGATTATTCTTATAAATTTGATAGGGAATTAGCCAATTTTAATGATGGTTATGAAATAAGGACAACAGTAGATAAAGATTTAATATTAGTGCAGTATAGTTCTGACGCACCAGATGCATCCTTATGTTACTGGACAACGGTTGATGAAGCAAATGGAATTACAACATTGAATGATTATATGGATAAGTTGGCTTTATCAAAAGATTGGGGAAACAGAAATACTGTAAAAGTTGCGAGAATTCCTGCTGGAACGGAGGTTAAGTATGCTGTAGGAACTGCGAGAGAACAATTATTGATTGCAGACCCTAGACCAGGTGGTGGAGTTCAATATTTATTTAATCAATTTGATACAGATTGGATAACAGAGATTAGAAGTTTTTCAAATTAAAGGAGATTGCTATTATGGATAAAAGACAAGAATTATTAAAAAAATTGGAACTATTAGTACAAGAAATTGATAAAGCCAAGAAAATGGTAGATGATGAAAAAAGTCAATACTTAAATAATTATGAAAATAGAATTGAAGTCGTAATAAAAAAATTACGGGATGGTACATTACCTGCTTCTAAAGGTGGACTTATTGGTACAATGAGAGGGATTTCAGAATATGACAGTTTGGCATCTATAAAAGCGTTGTACGATGCGGCATCTGATGTGGATTTGTTTTATAGCAAAGAATGTCAAAAATGGTAATATATTATTTTAATTATGTCTCCACATAAGGACATCTGAAATCAAAACTGAACATTGTATTTTTAGACTTAAAATGCATTGTTTTCATAGCAATTGGTGCTGTGGAGATGATGTGTTTTTGCATTGAATAGCGGTATTTATATTATAAAAATCGGTCAAAAAAGCGGTAATTTAATTGGACATTTTCATCTTTTTTGCGGTAATTGAAAGGGTTGTAGTTCTGTGTATCCTAATCATTTTATCCAGACCAAAATGTCGGACAAAGTTTTCGTACAATGTAGGAAAGCCTTACAGTATCATTATTTCCGTTGATAAAGAAAAATATGCTTTCCGCAGAACTGATGTTTTGATAAAGCTGGGAAATCTCATATTCGATAGATTTGAGAAAAATGTATTAAAAATTGCCCTTCAATTTCGTTACGAGGTTTCCAGCAAAAAAATCCATTTATCTGTATCCATATCATAAACTATAGGCTTCATTGAGTTTGTTTTCCGTAACTGTCAGATGCTCAATGAAATCCGTAAGAATACCAGTGTTTTCAAGATTTAATTCGTAATTAAGTTTCACTTTCAGATGATTTATGAGCATTAGAGAAATAAAAACGCATAGGTCTCATAAACACAGACAATTACAAATAATACTGACAGTAGTTTCTATTACTGATAATAAAAACCAAATACTTTTAAGTATAATAAGTATTCCTGCATTCATACTGGTAGTAAGAAGGAAATCTTCCAGATACTTTCCCATAAGTGAAGTACCGTAGCCATAATCGGATAATCACTGCTTTTCACTGGTACGATATAATGGTTATAAGTTTGTTGATGAAGGGGGAATTTGGCATGCGGTTAGATAGTAGTTTTTATAATAAATATGTTGAGCTGTTTGACTCATATATGTGTAAAATATTTGGTACAGATATCGAAAAAACAGAAGCAATATGCAGTTTTGAAAACAGAGGTTTTTTTAGATTAGAATACAAGTATTATCCTCATAATTATAGAATTGTGATAGAAAATGATATAACACTATTTGATATATCAATTTTTGATGATGAACAAGCATCTAATTCTTTGCAGCGAATTTGTAAATTTAAAAATCATCTGAGTACAGAATGTATTGAAGAAGCAATTAATTTGCTAAAGGCTGTTTTGTTAAAAAATGAATTTAATTTTTATTTTTATAAAGATGGTAAGTTATACAGGAAGAATGCTGAGGGTATAAAAAGAGTCAAAGACATAAGGGAGTTATTAAATGGAGGAGAAAAGAGTTGTAAGTAAATATTTGGAATATAGAGAAAATGTACTGAAGTAAATTTGGAGGAGTTGATAAAATGCCATTAGAAGAGCAGTTCATTAAAAGAAATGGTGAGTTGCAACAGAAAGTAAAGGAAGAAATAGAAAAAGTAAAAGAGGGACAAAGTGAGAGAAATATAGTTCAGTTGCAAACTATATTGAGTGAACTTCAAACTAGTAGCAGACAGAAAAATATTATTTTGAGTTATCCTCGAATTATAATTGACTCATGGGATTATTCAGATTATTTAGGTATGGAGTTGGTGGAGTTGGCAGAATTATATAAAAAAATATAATCCTTGATATAGAAATATATTATTTGTATAAAAGGATCCGGATATGGGGAAATATCCCTGCGGAAGTTTCTTTGCACAAGCATATGATAGTCAAGATAGAGAAAATTTATTGAGTGGAGAAGGGGCGGATATATATATCAAAAATTGTCTGCGTATAGTAGCCAAAGGATTAGTTAGTAAATTTAGACGGTAAACAGGTACAAGTAGATGTATTAAGAATTGATTTTAATATCACGCCTCCATTTCATTGGAACGCTAAAAATCAAAAGATATGTTAAGTAGGATAATTTTTAAACGCATTGTTTCCATAGCACTTGGTGCTATGGAAGCAATGCGTTTCTTGTAGTTTACGCGAGTAGCAAGATGGCAGATTACACAAAAAAGGAAAAACTGCTTTGATGTTCAGAGAAAACTGTTTCGACTTTTATTCGACCAGATTAAATTAAGTTTAAAATGATATAGAAATTAATCATCTGCTAATTTTAGAAAAAGTATGCTGAAATGCCCGGAAAATAAGGAAAAATGAAAAATCAGGAGAGAAAAAAAGAGGAACAGATAAAGGGAAAATGAGGTCGAATATTTTTGGTTGACATTTACGAAAAAAAGAGAAAAAATCTATACGACAAAGACAAAAGAAAAGGGAGAGAGGATATGAAACGGAAGAAAGTAATAACTGTTCTTTTGTGCATTACGCTGCTGGGAACAAGCGGTTTTACCGGATATCGAATCGGTAAGATAAATGGAAACACTACATTACAGACAGGTAATACAGCAGTAGAAAGAACAGTGGAGTCACAGGGAGTGGCAGTGGTGAATCTGGATACCGGCATATCGGATGGTAATACACAAGTCTATTATGGGGAGCAGATCATAAATTTTCCAAATGATAATTTCATATATACCTCATTAGAAGATGCCAGAAATGGAATAGAAGAAGGGCGATATGGTGCTTATATTATAATTCCATCAGATTTTTCGGAAAATGTTGAAAGCTTAAATACAGTTCCGGCGGCATCGCAGTTACAGTATGCAGTCAGTGAAGATGTATCAGCAGATGCAAGAGAAGAACTTTTAGGTGATGTCCTTCAGTTTGGAGAACAACTGAACAGTCAGATGACATATATGTATCTATGTAACATAATGGATGAATTTCATGCGGCGCAGGATGAATCTGCAATGGTTATGAATAATGACATTACAGATAAAGAAGCAATACAGGGAATACAGGCATCTGATTTGGTAAGCATGGTTCCAGTTCCGGAATTAAAACAGCAGGAAGACACTACAATACCGTTAGATATTTCGGATTATACAGAGGAAAATGCGCAGTTGATTCAGGCAGTAGACAGTGCATATCGGGAAAATCTGTCAGATGCTTCTGCACAGTTAAGTGATTTGCGAACAGCAGGAAATGAACTGGTCAGTTCCTTAAAAGAAATATCAGAAGGCGTAGGAGAAATCAATTTACTTTCGGATGCAGACGGGCAACTTTTATATCGGGATGGGATTCGAAATCTGCAGGATACATTGCTTGCATATAACGGAGAAAAGACTGCTGAACAAAACAGCCGTCTTGCCCAGATTGCACAGATTCAAAATGTGACAGAACAACTGGATACGAATTTGCAGCAATGCATTGAAAACTATAATCAGAGAATTGAAGCAGCAGGAATACAGAACCTGAATTCCTATGGCAGAGAAATGAAGGCTCAGCTGCCGAAACTGCAATGGAAGGAAGCAGAGACAGAAGATGGAACAGTAGCATATGAACTGACCTGCAGTCAGGTAGAAGGAATGGAAGAACCGCCGGTTATTACCATTGCACTGGAACAGAATGCAATTGAAGAAAATGTAAAGAACAAGAATTATATCGACAAAATATTAAAGGCATTTCTGCTGCCGGAAGATTCAGATGGCGGGGACGGAGAAGAGGATAAAACCGGAGAAGACAAAACAGAAGAAGGCAAAACAGAAGAAGGAGAGAAAAACGAACCGGAATCAGGCGAAGGCGAAGATACTGGAGAAGAACCGGAAGCAGCGGTTACGGTAGAAAAAATATTTGAACAGTGTGATGCAGATACAGAAATCATGGAATTTCTGACAGAACAGGGGTATGCCTCTACAAAGGAATTTTTAAAGGCATATCTGGATGGAGAAGTGCCGGTTGCACAGACAGAGACGCAGCTAAAGGTAACGGGAGATGTGGATGCATTGGGAGAATATCTTAAGGCATCACTGGAACAGATTACGACAGAAGATTATACATTACCGGTATTTGAGGGAAGCTGGCAGACCGGGGATGGCAGCAGGATGGGATTTCGTGATTTGCTGAGAGACACCGGGCTTTTATGTGATGCGATGCAGACAGATGTGGCGGCACAGAAGAATGTTGATGTGGATGGCATTACGGGTCTGGTTCAGAGTGGTTGTATACAGCCATTGGCAGACCGCACAGATTTCGTGAAAAAGGAGATAGAAAATAGCCAGAAAGAAGAACAGGATGCAGTTAATTCTTATCAAAGAAGCGTAAATGGATTTCATCCAAGACAGGATACCACAGTGATGAATGACAGCGTGAGCAGCATGAGAGAAAATGCTGCACTTATGCAGCAGGAAATCAACACCAGCAATCAGTCTTATGTGGATTATGCAGATAAATTGTATCAGACTACTTCAGAAAATATATTGACATTGCAGCAGCACATGGAAGAAGCGAAAGAAACTTCCAATCAGGCAGTTACAGATGCATTGGCTTCGGCAAAGGAAGTGAAGAATACTACAAGCAGTCAGAATCAGACGGCATTGGCAGATTTTGCAGCAAAGCTTCCCTATACAAGAGTAGGAAGCATGGAATATACACAGGTATATGAATTTGTGGCACAACCAACGCAGATGCTGCAGGTCAGCGATTACCAGCGTTTAAAGGATGAGGTGGATCATACCGTATCACAGAAAAGTGTTACCGGCAGCAGGGAACAACAGAAGAGTTCACGTTGGGTGGAATATCTTTTATATGGAATATTAGGAATTCTGGCGGTGGGAATATTAGGAAGCTATGCCAGAAGTTATCACAGAAGAATCAAGGAACAGAGCAACCCGTCGAAAGACGTTGCAATATAAAGTAAAGGAGACAAAAGAAATGGCAGATGTAAACAACATCCGGATTAGTCCGGAGCAGATGGAGACAAAGGCAAATGAATTTGATGCAAGATGTGAGGAATTCCAGCAGGTAGTAAGTACCATGCGTAATATGGTTTCTACACTTTGCGATGAATGGGCAGGACAGAGCAGTCAGGCATTTTATGATCAGTTCAGTTCCTTAGAGCCTAGCTTTTCTGCAACTGCAGAATTAATTACATCCATTGCACAGCAGTTACGTGATGTATCTACATCTATGCAGAACATTGACCGTGAAATTGCCGGAAAGATTGGAGTAATGTAATAGAGAATCGGAAAGCCACATCCTGTGACTTTCCGATTCTTCTATCCCTTAAGACCATACTTTTGTCAGAAACAGGAGAAGTAAAGTGACAGATAATTCTAAAATAGAGATTAATCCTTCGGTACTGCAGAACCGGTCGCAGACCTATCAGTCGCTGACGGATGTAAACGGAGCAGATGTATTTACGGATGATTATGAAGAAAAAGTAAAAGATTACCAGCAGAAGGAACAACGCAGCTATGAGGATACAAAGGAACAGGTATTTATAAAGAAAATGGATGAAAATGCCGGAAAAGAAGAGGCTGTAAAAGAACAATTATTTTTAACAACAGGAAGTCAGCAGCTGCAGCAGCAGGCAGAAGTAACCGCATCATTGGATGCGTATTGGATTCCGGCATGCGGAATTCTGCTGGCAGTGGGAATTCTGCTGTTGCTGCAATATCGGAAGAGAAGACAGGGAAGGTGGAAGAAAAATGTTGCTCACACTTACAATTATGAATCGTGAAGGAAGCTGGCAGGAAGATATACAGGTTAATCCACAGCAGAAAATAATAGATACCATGCTTATTTTAAAGGAAGCGGGAAAACTGCCACAGGAAGAGGTACAAGAAATGAAATCTGAACGCAGGGGAAGATTTCTGGACATGAATAAGAACTATGAACAGCAGAGTATTTATGATGGAGATATTCTCTGCATACAGTAGAGGCAGACAGAGGACAGAAGAAAATAAGATACGGGAGAGAAAAGATGGAAGAAAGAATAAAGAAATCAGCATTACAGGCGGAAGGCATATTTGATTATCAGAAATTAATGTATCCGGATACAGGTCTTATTGCAGTGAAAATAGAGGAAGAAGGGGAGGAACTGCTTTTAACCTATAATCTGGAAGCACTGACACCGATGACAGAGATACGAAAAGAAGATATTACCACAAGACTGGCGGTATTGGAAAATATAGAATTACTGGCAGCATGCCGGAAATCATATTACTTTACATTAGAGCCGGAAAATCTTTATTACGACAGGAATCATCTGGTCTATGTAAAACAGAGAGATATCTGCGGGGAAGACAGAGAATATGATGAACAGAAATGGATGGAAGAATATAAAGCACTCATTGGCTATGCATTACAGAAACAGTACAGTTATGCGGATTATGTACAGGGAGGAATGCAGCTTTTAAAGGGTGGCATACTGCAAAAGGTACGGCAGGTGGAATCCGTAGAAGAGCTGGTCAGACTGTTGGAACAGCGTAAGCAGGAGATAGAGACAGAACGGTCTGTGAAAATGATTTTTCTGAACCGAAGACGGTATCGTACATTGCAGGCATCGTTTGTTGTGGTATTGCTGTTGGCAATAGTACTGGCGGTCTATGCATTGGTTGATTTCATCCGTACTGAGCCATATAAGGATGCAGTAATTGCGGCAGAAAATGCCTATATTTCCGCTGATTATGTATCCTGTGTGGATGCTATGCAGGAAATATCGGTAAAAGATATGGATATATATCAGAAATATATTCTTGCCAATTCCTATGTGAGAAGTGAGAATCTGACACAGCAGCAGAAAGAGAATATTATAAGCAATCTTTCTTTAAAGGAGACGCCAGCCAGATTGGAGTACTGGATATATCTTGGAAGAAATGACATTTCAGAGGCAATTGATATTGCCATGCAGCAGTCCGATGATGAAATGCTGCTTTATGCTTATATGAAACAGAAATCCATGATAGAGACAGACAGCAGTCTCAGTGGAGAAGAGAAAACACAGGAGCTGGAGAAAATTGCACAGAAGATGCAGCCATTGATGGAAAAATACGATACCGAGGAAGAATAGCATGAAGAGAAGCTTTCAGAGAACAGAGAATTTTACAATAGACGGAAAAAATGGAAATCTTGGAATTGAAGGATTTCCGGCAAGGCTATGGGTCAGGAATGATGAGGTAACAATAGAAGGTTATGAGAACATATACTGGAACGGAAGGGAAGCCGCCTGTAAAGGAAAGATAAACAATGGAGATGAATTAAGCTTTTCCCGGGGAAAAATTATCTTCCTGGAAAAAAGTGTACAGGTGGAATGCGAAGATACGGTGAATATCAATACCGATGGATTATTGGAACTGGAAGAAAAAGAAATTCCATTTGAAGGATATCCGAAGTATAAACGTTCTCCTCGAATCATTAAAAGAATACCGGATTTGGAAATTAGTCTGACCAGCCCAAAAGAACAGCAGAATGGAAAGAAAGAGAGTCTGGTACAACTTATTGTGCCGCCTCTTGTGATGCTGTGTGTGACAGTAGGAATCAGTATTTTAATGAAGCGTGGTTTATATGTGCTGATGTCAGCAGCAGGCACAGTGATGACAACAATATTTACGGTGGTTAAATATATAACAGACCGTAAGGAAGGTCAGGAGAATAAAAGGCTCCGGGAGAAAACATATCGGGAATATCTGTTAAAGAAAAGAAAGGAAATATATGCAGCATATCAGAATGAAGAAGAGGCAAATCACTATAATTATCCGGAGGTAAAGGAGCTTGCCCGGATGGTTGGGCAGTACAGTCCAAGAATCTATGAGAGAAGCTCTAATGATGATGATTTCCTGAATGTATCTTTGGGACAGGTAATGGCAGATTGTCATTTCCGTATTCGCCTTTCTACGGATGAATTAAAGGATAAACCGGATGAGCTGGAACTGGAAGCACAGGAATTGAAGCGGGAATTTTCAAAGATGAAACAGCCTGTTGTAGTAGATTTAAAGAAAGCACATCTGGGACTGGTGGGAGAGAAAAGCGTTATTCATGAGCAATTGAAATTACTTGTGGCGCAGCTTACTTTTTTTCAGAGTTATCATGACCTTGAAATCGTAACAATTTATAATAACAGATTTGATGCTGATTTCCAGTGGATGCGTTGGTATCCACATTTACGGATACATGCGGTAAATGTAGTGGGAACTGTAAATTCAGAGCGGAAGAGAGACCAGATTCTTGGAAGCCTGCATCAGATGATTAAGAACCGGAAAAACAAATTAGAAGAAAGTAAGAAGGAAAGCCGTTTTCTGCCGCATCTTATATTTATTATAGATGAGCCAAAGTTAATTATGGACCATTCTATTATGGAATATCTGGATAAAGAAGGGGATAACCTTGGATTTTCTATTATTTACACCACAAATATGAGAGCAAATCTGCCTGAGAATATCGGTACAATAGTTATGCTTCATAATTCCGGTCAGGCAACACTTCTGATGGAAGAGAAGGAAGAGAAAAATCTTTCCTTTGAATTGTCAGATACCAGCGGTATAAATTTGGAATGGATGGCAAGAAATTTAAGTACACTGGAGCATATGCAGGGAATCAGTGCACAGATACCGGAGAGTATTACATTTTTTGAAATGTATCAGGTGGAGCATCCGGAGGAACTGGATATTGCAAAACGATGGAAGAAAAATCATGCAGCAAAGTCCCTGGCTGTTCCGCTTGGGGTAAGAGCCAAGGAAGATTATGTCAATCTTAATCTGCATGAAAAAGCCCATGGTCCCCATGGACTTGTAGCAGGAACGACAGGTTCCGGTAAATCGGAAATTATCCAGTCTTATATACTGTCTCTGGCAGTCAATTATCATCCGTATGAGGTGGCATTTTTACTGATTGATTATAAAGGTGGTGGAATGGCAGGATTATTCCGGAATCTGCCGCATCTGCTGGGAACAATCACCAATCTGGATGGAGCACAGAGTATGCGTGCCATGGCATCAATTAAGAGTGAACTGGCAAGAAGACAGAAAATATTCAGCAGCTATGATGTGAATCATATCAATGCATATCATAAGCTGTTCCAGAATGGAGAGGCAAAGGAACCACTGCCGCATTTATTCATTATCAGTGATGAGTTTGCAGAGCTGAAAAAGGAACAGCCGGATTTTATGACGGAACTGGTATCGGCGGCGCGAATCGGACGAAGCCTTGGTGTGCATCTGATACTGGCAACACAGAAACCAACCGGAGTTGTAGATGACCAGATCTGGACAAACTCCAAGTTTAAACTGGCACTTATGGTACAGAATGAGGCAGACAGTAAAGAAATATTAAAGACACCGGATGCCGCCAATATTACAATCCCCGGAAGAGCTTATCTTCAGGTTGGAAATAATGAAATCTATGAATTATTCCAGTCGGCATGGAGTGGAGCTTCTTATGTAAGTGAAAAGGAAGAGGAAAAAGTAGATGACAGAGTTTATCTGGTGAATGACCTTGGACAGGGTGAACTGATAAATGAAGATTTAAGTGATGAACATGCTTCCGGCGGCAATATGATGACGCAGCTGGATGCTACGGTAGATTATATCCACAGAGTATATGAGGCAATGGATACCGTGGAAGTAAAACGGCCGTGGATGCCACCGTTGCCGGAACAGATTGTATCGGACCAGCAGGCAGAGAAAGGAAATGCATTAAATCTGATTGCACGGATTGGAAAGATAGATATTCCGGAAGAACAGCAGCAGGTGGAGTACCAGCTTGATTTTGCCACAGACGGAAATCTCTTATATATTGCTTCCGCAGGTTATGGAAAAACAGCATTTCTTACAACCGTGTTGTTGTCACTGGCAATGCATAACCGGGTAGAGAATCTGAACTTCTATATATTGGATTTTGGAAACAGTGGATTGATTCCATTGAACCGCCTGCATCATACGGCAGACTATATCAGTTTTGATGATACAGAACGATTCCGTAAATTCTGCAATCTTATACAGGCAGAGATAAAACGGCGTAAAAAATTACTGGCAGAACGGATGGTACAGAATTTTGAAGTATACAATCAGGTGGCAGAAAAGACATTAAAAGCAATAGTAATTGCTATTGACAATTATGATGTGGTCAAAGAACTGGGATATGAAGCGGAAGAATTTTTCCAGAAATTATCCAGAGATGGTACCGGACTTGGCATATATATGGCAGCAACAGCAACACGAAGTAATGCCATGAAGTATTCTACATATAACAATTTTAAGAATAAAGTGGCAGGTTATCTTTTCGATGAATCAGACTTGCATGTAATTGTGGGACGAAGTTCTTATTCACAGTCAGAGATAAAGGGACGGACACTTATAAAATACAATGGACTGGTAAGTGTCATGCAGGTCTATGTCATGACTGCATTTACAGATGAACTGGAGTATAACCAGGGTATAGAAGCCTGTATTGAGCAGATAAATGCATGCTATCCGGATACTGTAGCACCGAGAATCCCGGTATTGCCGGATGAGTTAAATATCAGAACATTTATGGAAATGATAAAGAAACAGCATACAGCAGAAGAAAACGCTGCAGAGAAGGCAATCTGGCTGGGACTGAATAAAGAGAGTGTATTGCCGGAATGTATTCCGGCAGGTCTTACAACACCATTTGTAATTCTGGGTGAGACTGCAAGAGGAAAGACGAATGCATTAAAGGTTATTTTAGAACAGATAACAGGAAGAGGAAAAGTATATTTATTAGACTCGAAAGATATGGAACTATATCATTACAGGTCCGGAGATGAGATTCATTATATCGGAGCAGATGGAATAGATGCGTTTCTTATGGAACTGGGGGGACTGGTGACTGCACGAAATCAGCAGCTGCAGCAGAAGATGAAGGAACATCCGGAACAGTTACCACGCCGTCTGGTTCAGGAACTGGATGCATGTTATGTCGTGGTAGATGAGTGGGATGACTTTGTAGAGGCAACGAAATTAAAAGCTGTATTGTTGGCACCGATATTGAGTGGGGCATTGTCCAGTGGAATCCGATTTATTCTTACAGCCAATTCCGGTAAATTAAAAGGATTTGATGAGATTACCAAATTTGCAAAAGCAACTACGGATGGTCTGCTGGTGGGCAACCCTGGTTCTACAGGAATTTTTGGAACAGTTGCAGCAAAGGAATTGCCGCAGTTAAGTGATGGTCTGCTTTTCCATAATGGAGCATATGTGCGTATCCGCATACCGAAATGTGAAGACAGAGAAGAATAAAGAAAAATAAGCAGGAGGATAAAAAGATGGAACAGGAAAATATAGAGTTTTTGCCGTTAGGAAGTATTGTGCAGCTTAAAGGTGGCGTAAAGAAAATTATGATTATAGCAAGAGGTGCATTTGCAGTAGTCAAAGGTGAAAAAAGATATTTTGATTATGGAGCGTGTACCTATCCGGAAGGGGTTATAGGAGATGCACTGTTATATTTTCAGCATAAGGATATTCAGAAAATAGTATATCGCGGTTATGAGGATGAAGACGAGAAGCTGATGCAGGAAAATATTAAAAACAATCTGAGTGTGCTGCAGGAGCAGCTGCTGAAGAAAGAACAGGAAGCATAAGAAGGCGTCGGAGAGATGAGGAGGAAAGGATAAATGTCGAAGACGAAGAAAAGCTCTTCCGGCAGTAAAGGAAGTTCAACAACAAAGAAGAGTACAACCAGTACAGCGGAGATTAATCAGGTAAAACAGCAGTTAAACACAGTAAAGAGCAGTTTGCAGTTAGAAAGCAGCAGTCTGGCTCCCATGGAGGGGACACTTAATACATTAAAGGAACTGAAAACGAGACTTGAGACAGCCATAGATACGCTGAGAAACCAGAAGGATGGTATTGAGGATAAATATACATTAGACAGTGGCTGGCGTGGAGATTTATATAATGCATCAATTTCTGCCTCCAGTGCATTGAAAACAGAATACGGAAATGTCTGTACCAATCTGGGATATGATCTGGATGCACTTTGTGATGAGATTACAAGAAGAGAGAATGAAATCTACAATAAGAATGAGTATATCGGCAAGCTGCAGAGCAGTTGGAACAGTCTTTGCAACTGGCTGGAAAAACATACTAATTAGGAGGGCATCATTATGCTGATAAAATTAGATACCAATGTTTATACATCAAAGGTACATTCTTTTTCGACGGTATCCGGTGAGGTAGAAGGAAAGCAGCTTACAGTTCCGGATTTAAATGTATCAATGGATGCCATGACAGCGTACCGGGCAGGCTTTTCACAGTTAATTGGTCTGATGAGTTATTATCAGAGCCTCCTGACGCAGGATGCCGGGAAGCTTCTCACACTGCGTGATGAACTGGTTGATGCAGAAGCTTCTTTGATGAAAATGATAAAGACAAAATAGGGGGAGTGGAGAAAGTTATGGGATTTCAGGTAAAGTATGAAGAAATTACCAGCATTCGGGAACTGATTCTGGCACAGCTTGACCGGTGGATAGAGCAGATAGATGCGGTAAGAAGCAGTATTGTAGAGATTGCTGCCATGTCGGAGATGCACGGAGAGGCAGCAGAGCATGTGAGAAGCTATATGTGGGATTATCATATGAATCTTGCAAATATGATAAAAGATACGATAGA
>NZ_QTZI01000021.1:0-14145 GCF_003462605.1 Roseburia sp. OM04-10BH | reverse complement strand
GATCAAGTTTTGATATTAAGGCATAAGAGGATTCGATAAAAGGAAAATATCAAATTGGTGCATTGGATGGCATCACCAGAGAGTAGAGTGGCAGAAAGTCAGTAGATATAAAGGGATAGATTTATTTATGAACCGTGAGGTGGATTTATGGGAATCTCTTTTTCAAATATAGGAACAGTTGGAAGGGAACAGCTAATTACTTCTGGTAGTAATGGAGAACCAAACTGGTCTTATATTCCATCGAAAGGAAAAAGTACAAAAACGCAGACTGAATTTGTAAGTGAGATTAGGAAACTGGCACAAAAGGCTGCCAATGCTACTGATAAAACAGAACAAGACTCTATTTCAAGGCAGGTATTGCAGTTAAGGGCAGAATATTTGTCAGAGGTTGCACCGGATAGAAAGCAGTTGTACCAACAGGCAAAAAGTGCAATGAAAAATCAAAATACCAATCCAAAATGTAAAGGGATTGGAGAATTAACCTTATTGGATTTTTTGGAACAGGCAGAGGGAAAAAATCAGAATCTTGCAGATAAGCGGATTGCACTGGCAGGAGGCGGAACATTAAATTTCACTATTTTAACATCGGGAGGTTATGGTGTTCAAATTCAGAGTCAGGGCGTGAATGTATTGTTAAATACCGGTGCCGGCTGGGGGTATGAAATGACTCCGGCAGAACTTACAAGAAAAGATGAATTTTATTCCATTTACTGGAAGGAATATAATGCCGTAAAGAATGGTATGAATTCTGAATTAAAAGAACTACCGGATTATCTGGAGAAAAGACCAGTTTTTGAAGCGAAAGCCTAATGATAATAATGCAATTCAAATAAAAAGGAGTATTGATATATGCAGATTAGTTCCAACTATTCTATGAATGGTGTGTCATACGAAAACAGACGCAGACAGAATGATATTCCTCAATTTAGTACAGAACGTGCCAAACAGGAAAATGAGAGTATAAATCCATATATGGCAGATACGGATTTTAACGAAAAAGCATTTGATATGATTGGTCCGAATGCTCCGCAGGATGTAAAAGATGCATGGATGGAAGCAGCGAAGGAAGTAAATGCGAATGGTATGGGAATAAAGAAAAACGGAATGTTGAGCCATATATCACAGATGATGATACAAAGGCTGAATAAGCAGATGAAGGGCGAGGGCGATGTGGATAACATCGACATTTTGGGAAACACAACAGAATCTGCAATTCAGGCAACGAAACAGGCTTTATATAATTTAGACCATCCACTGGAATATGTCCCTAAAAGCATAGAAGTTCAGAGGGCTTGTATGAAAGAAAGAGAATTCTATGTTGCGTTTCTGGAAAGATTGGAAAAGTTATAATTGACTGGAACAGAAACGGAAAATGACAACGATGAGATGGCAAGACGAAAAGCTGTACAAAACGAATATCTAAATAGCCAGTTGGCGGCGGCAGCATATGAGAAAAGCAGTATTATTTTACCGGATAATCCTGTTATACTGTAGGCTCATCTTTTGACAGGAAAGCATAAGAATACAGGTAAGATATTTTTCGGGAGGAAGGATAAGAAATGGAAATAAACAGTAATCATTCTACATATGGGGCGGCATTTCGTCAAAAACCGATTTTTTTCATGTCTGGAAAGGAAACAGTGGCATTTTTTGAAGGGAAACTGAAGAAAAATATGACACTTCAGGAAGATACCTGTACACTTGGTAGCAATGACACTTATCGCAGACAGCATACCACCTATGAGGTTTCGGACAAGAAGAAGGGAAGCACATTTCTGGATTTGGATTTTCTGATTAAGGACGAAACCAGCAGTCTGAAAGGAAATCTCAGTGATAAAAAGGATGTGGATTTCTATAACTTTTCCATTCCATTTAATCGAACCATACAGAATTATTTTGGGGTTCAAATCTATATGGACATGCCGGAAGGCTGTGATTATGACCTCACCTTATATGATGAATATGGCAATCAGGTCGGAAAGGCAGAATGGGACGGAGAAGGACGTAAAACACTGACCATCCCGAACTGGGATACAAATACCAATAAATATTGTATCAAAATAGAAAACAAAAATGGGGAAGAAGTTTCTCCAGATGATTATTATAAAATCAGTTTCAAGGTTACGGAAAATAAAGAACAGGAAAAGACCGATGCCATAAGGGAGGCATTCGGGAACCTTCACGGTGCATACAGCCGGAAAGATGAAAATTGGAGGGAATGCCTCGACAAATATAATGAAGTCCTGATGGATACAGAGAAAAATTATACAAAAGAAATGGATAAACTCCACCAGAAGCAGTTTGAAAGTCTGCCGGAAGAAAAGAAATACAAAGGCGGGCGCACAGTGGATGAATTGTTGCAGAACATGGCGGAAGGAAAGACACTGGATGATGCTGAAATGGAGTATGTGAAGATTTTTGCAAACCTGAAAGATTTTGAGAAAGCACAGCAGAAGGCGGAACTGAAAAATGATTTTTCCGAGGATTTTGTAAAGGATCTGGAAAGCAAAGGGATCTCCCGTGATGAGCTGGAGGGAATGCAGATAAAAATTGAAAGCAATGGGAATGTAACGGTGAGCGGCATTGAAGACAAAGAGGTCCGGGAGCAGGTTCAGAAACTGGTAGAGGAAAAGTACAGTGACCGGATGTATCAGTATTACACAGGAATTGCTGACAGTGTGGGAAATCTGACGTCCAATACCTGGCAGTATGCCACGGATGTGCAGGAAGTCAGGCGTTACTTAAAAGGAGTTACGGGAGAAGATATTTCTCTGGAGAACCTTTATCTGACACCGGACGGAAAAATTGGCGGGTTGCCGGAAAAAGCCGCTAATCTGATCAACAAAACAAAAGACAATGCCAAGATAGAGCGGATAAAGGATGCATTGATAAATATTATAGGACATAACAGGACAAGCGGTGATCTGGGGATTCCCGATTTTACTTCGGAGTTTCAATTCAGCAATGGCGCTTTCTCTGTGGCAGACAGCGGTTTTACGGTGGATATGGCGGCATTGGACAGAAGGCTGACGCCCCAACCCCATGATAACATGTATTCGGATATGTATGAGTACAGTTTCAGGAAAGTATTATGATACAACATCAGAAGGAGGTAATTAAATGCGTATTGGTTCGGGAGTGCAAAGTGCATCGGAAGTATTTGGAAAGCAGCAAAATAATAGCAAAACATATGTTGCCGAAAATGAGGCATTTTCTCAGACATCAGTGAAGGTGTATTTAAAGACGGATGATATGTTGTTTTCAGGTGGAAATGGAACAGGTCTTTCGTTTTATATTAAATACGCAGAAGAGTCAACAGAGGATAATCCTGTAGTGATAGCCAAAGGAGTTGACGAAAATGGAAAAGAATTTGAAGAAAAAATTAATATTAACGATATTGATTTGAGAAATGCTTCTTATGTTGAAATGAGTGCTTTGGAGGCATATTATGATGTTGATAGGGGTAATGGTCTCAGCTCTTTTCCAGAAGAAACTGGTCACATGGGATTAAATGAAAGATGCGACCTTATATCCAGCTTTGAAAAGGTTATTCGGGATATGAATAAATTAGGAAGGTATGATTTGCAGATGTTTTATATGCGAAATATGAATACTTATCTAAATGCAAACAGTAAGCATAAATAGTGCTTAGTTATTTGAATATAGTAGAAAAAGTAAGCTTGGACTCCATAGGAGAGAGCAGGTGCGGTTCCGACTGACAGAAGAACCGTGGAAAGTTAATATGGGATTAGGTGTTGAAAACACTTTTATCCAAAAAAGTTGAGGCAGAAACTGGACTGGCATATAGAGAAAATTTTGAGCTGATTGGAGGAACAGAAATATGTATATTGGTTCTGGTCTGAATACCGTATCTTCATTGTACGGTCAACAAAAAAGTAATTATATGAAAGCACCTGCATCTGCGGAAAAGACATTTTATACGGCAGAAACACCAAAGGTATATCAGATATTCACAACAGATAATATGTTGTGGACAGGAGGTAATGGTACAGGTCTTTCTTATTGTCTTAAATATGCGGATGATTCAACGGATGAAAATCCTGTGGTGTTAGCGAAAGGTGTGGATGAAAACGGGAAAGAGTTTGAGAAAAGAATTTATATCAATGATGTTAATCCATCAAATGCTACAGTAGTCGAAATGCGTGCATTGGAGGCACATTACAAAGTGGAAAAGCAGGGAGGTTTTACGTCTTTGCCGCTTGAAGCTGGTAATATGGGACTTAACGACAGAAGAGATTTTATCGCAATGTTCAAAAAAAGCATAGAAGATTTAAACAAATTGGGAAGGTTTGACTTATCGTTGCTTTGGACGAAAAGTATGGATACATATCTTAATTTGCCAAATGCAAATAGTAAGTACAAATAAGGCTTAGCTATTTGGACATAGAAGGAAAGAGAATTTAAAAAAAACGAAGGAGATTGAGACAATGCAGTCAATATCAAGTTATATTAATCCTAATACAAGAGGACTTACATCTAATTACAAAAATACAGCTATTAAAGATAAGGAAACCTATAATGAGGCGATGTCGCAGCACTTACTAAATCCGGTAGAAGATTTGGTTCAAGTGTTAAAAACACCTATAAAATTGGCGAAGAGTTCGTCACTTAGCAGACAGAATAATTCTGTTAATATTGCGGAAGGGCAAAGAATCCGTGTTAATGGAGGTCATGTGCTTACGGTTACGGCGCATGGAGTAGAGGTTTCTGGTGGAGATAATCCGTATGATACACAATCATATGTAAAAGCACAGAGAATGGCAGATGCATTGGCATCCATGCTGCGAAATGCAGGTGGGACAATGACTACTGTAGCACATTCAAAGGAGGAATATGCCCGGTATACAGAGGAAATTACGGATGTTATGTCTTATCTGGGTGTAGACACTTCCAAAGATTTTACGGTCAATGGTATGAAATATAGCAAAAATAAAGATGGTTGGTATGAGTCAGAAGCGAACAGTGATGCGCAGGCGGCATATGAACAGTTAAAAGCGAATAACAGAACCTACCAGTTTGCAGATGAAAAGACCAAAAAGCAGATTGCATATATTAGTGATTATTACCTTCAGACAGTGCCGGAGAGTGTAAAGGCGGCGTGGCAGGAAACATTGGAAGAAACTGGTTTTAATCCATTTCAGACGGATGTAACCAGTACATTAACGCAGTTATCTGTAGAGCAGGATTTTCTGACAGGTGGTGATGACAATATTTTTGGTGAAACGAAAGAAAGTTGTTTAGCAGCTATCGACAAAGTATTGGAGAGAATAGAAAATCCGTTGGCAGCAGTTACAGAGGAAAGGGCAGCATATCTGCAGCAGGAAAAAGAATTTTATACCGTACTGGCATCTAAAATAAGAGAATAAAATGCCGGGAGGAATTTAAAGATACAGATTATAAGACTTATATAAGGCAGGGGGATAATATGGTTACTGTAAATAATTCTGACTATTATAACAACATTCCAGCTGGCAGGGATTTAAACAAGCTGCCCAATAATTCCAGCGCCGGTACAACTGTAGGATATCAGTATGATGGACTTACAGAGGAGGATCGTTTCGTACAAAAAGTTTTGCAGGAGCATTATGATAAAGTGTACAAAGAAAATTTGTCTCATTCTGATCCAATGGCATATATCGAATCAAAATATTGTGATGTGACCTCACCTAATTTTTGCTCATATATGACAGAAGACCAGCGTTCCATAGCTTACCGTACAGAGAAAAGAATGTTACAATCCGGAGGAAAACCTGTGGGTGGATTTGCACGGTATGATTATGCATTAAGGAATTACAAGGATGTATATACAGGTGGTTCAAGAAGTGTTGGTTATGTACGCAATACTGACAGGGAAAAACAGCATGCCAGAAGTGTTGTAAATCAGCAAATTTCAAATCTACTTTCAAAGAATGGGATATCAATATCAAAACAGGCAGATTTGGTATTTTCTATTGACCCATATACATATCAACTAACGGTGTCGGGAAATGCAGATAGAGATACATTATCGCAGATAGAAAAATTGCTGAATGAAGGAGATAATGCAAAAAATATTTGGACGCATGCGTGGATTTGTATGCATGATGCAGATAATGAAATTGTTAATTCGCAGGCAAATATGACAAAGGCAAACCAATATTCTTTATGGCATGAAGTGTATGAGACAACTGGATATGATGCACGCAATGCGACATATAAAAATGGTACTTTTATTGCAGAGGATGGTACAGATTTACTGGCATTGTTTAAGGAAAAATCTAAAAATGGTGCAGGGTATGAACTTTATTCTAAGAGATGGCTGCAATATGCTAAAAATGGCTGGAAGAAAGAAAATGATTTGGTATTAAAAATAGGATTTGACAGCAGTGGATTGTATGATATAGGGCAGGAAAGAGGATATGGAGCAACGCAGAATATGTGGATGAAAGGTATTAGTCAAAGTATATTTGAAGCTAGCGTGTGATCAATATTATATTGATTCTGAGAGAAATCCAACAGGTGGCATAGTTGGAAGGACTCCGAATAATGAAAGGAGATATGTTAATATGGCAGTTACAGGAATAGGAACTTATGCGTCATATACGAATAGTTATGGCAATACACAAAATGCTGGAAACAAAACGGGCAGGACATATAAGAATGCCCATGAATATAAGAACTATTTAACACAAAAATACGATTGTTTACGAAGCAGGGATTATTCCGTAAATATAAACAGTTCTCTTTTGTCAGAGGCTATGGGAGATGAAAAGACAAAACAATGGTTGGAGTACAATTTATCGCTAATACCAAAAACAATAGAACAGTCAAGAGCTTATGTGGCAGCAAGAGGAGCAAAGATACTGAGTTATAGTATTACTATAAATGGATATGATAGCATGAGTTCTGTAATGTGTACTCAAGATGAAGTTGATCCGGGAACAGAAAAAGCAAGGAAAGAACTTGAAGAAAGACTCGAGAAAAGGAAAGCAGAAAAGAAAGAGACAGAGGAAAGACTAGAAAAACAGCGTGCCGAAAAACAGGAGCAGGAAGAACGGCAATATAATCTGAAAATTGATGGAAAAGATGTAGATGACCTGACAGGAAAAATGGTGGAATTGCTAGGTACTTCAACTTCTATAGGAGTGACAGAAAATGGAGTTTCGGCATTTGATGTGCTGGCATAGAAACTGATATGAGTATGCCGGGATGTATTGACATGCAGAATGTATTTTTATTTCTTTCAGTGGGACTGGTTGCGATTAACCTTATCCTTATGGAGTTCATGCAGAATACCATTGAAAAAGAAGAGAGAATAAAAATTGCGGTACTTACGGAACAAAATCAGAAAAATCGTATTGCAAATTATCAGGACCGGGAAGAAATCTATGAGCGTCAGCGAAGAAAAATGCACGATTATAAAAATCAGCTTTCCACAATCCAGACATTGATAAAGAATGGACACACAGATGAGGCACTTTCATTTACGCAGAAGCTGACAGAGAGCATAGCTGTCGAGATGTCGGCAATCAACACAAATCATCCGGTGGTCAATGCTGTTTTAAACCAGAAGTACCGCAGCATGCAGGAGAAACACATAGCAGTGATCCTAAAAGTAGGGGATCTGCAGGAGATCTGTCTGGAGGAGGAAGAGATCGTGATCCTGCTCTCCAATTTACTGGATAATGCAATCCGGGAGAGTGAAAAAGTACTGAAAAATACCGGAAAAGCGGTCATTCATCTGAAATTAGAGTGCGAAGATCATAAACTGATATTTGCGGTAGTATGAACAGACAATGATATTCTGTATTTTAGAAATATAATATTTTTCTGTAGGATCAAATAATGTTAGCTTTGATGTTATTGGAGCGTCACCGGAAGAATGATATGGTTATGCAGGTCCGGTAGGAAAGAGTGGACTAGAAACAGCTAATGATGGAGAAACTTGGTGGGAGAAACGTCATAAGCGGTTGGAGGAATTTATTGAAGAACAGATTGAAAAAAATCAAAAGGAACATTTGATAAAACGTAAACAAATGGAAGATGTATATAGAAGTCGGACATATGAAAGTAAACAAAGACTGTCCAATCTATTGAATAACTCAAATGCTAACAGTGATAATGTCAATATTCAGTCATTGGTGTCAACAGCAGCTTCTAGTTATGAAAAGAGCATTGAGATGGTATCTCATGATAAAATCTGAATTATTACATGATTATAATCAAATTATTGGATGAACAATAATTTTGTTTATAAAATATTAGAAGAAGGAGGTTGGTGATATTATGAATATATTTTTTAACAGCCGAATAAATGCTAATCAGTCATTGCTTAATGTTCTGTTTGGTCAACAGCAAAAAGCGGCAAGCAGTCAAAACACTGGTTGTAGAGGCACAAGAGATACCTTAACGATAAGTGCATCGGGAAAGGAAAAACTGACAAAAAGTACAAGTGGAAGAACACATAATACAAGTATTGACAGTAGCATTGACTTAAAGTCCTATATAGTTTCAGCAAAAAAAACGAATCAAGAGCTCATTGAGAATGCAGGAACACAGATTAATGCGAAAACAAGTGAATATATGAGTACAGGTAAAGCATTTAGGGCGGCATTAACGGAAAAGTATTCTAAGCTTGCCGCAGAAGCAAAAACACATTCTAACCCAGAAAATTATATTCATTCCAAGTATTTTGATAAGAGTTCAGAGTATTACGAGACTAATTTGACTGATACAGAACGTAGGATTGCATATAATTATGAGATGCAGATGTGCCGGACAGGAAAAATAAATGGTGTAAATTATCAGGATTCTTTGTTCAGGGGAATTGAAGTGGACGGCGACAGTGTAGATTCGGATAAAATCCAATTTGAAAGAGCATTGGTAAATTCGCAGATTTCAAATATTTTAAAGCAGGCTGGTGTCGATACATCTTCTATTACGAAAGATTGTACTTTTACTGTCGATCCATACAGTTACGAGATAACGGTAGATGGCGTGGATGAAGAAACAAAGGTGTTGATGCAGAATGCTTTAAATGTAGGTAATAATGGGAAAAATCTCTATAAGCATATCTATTATTGCTCAACACAAGATGGCTGTGAGAGTTCTCAAGTAACAGAGGAATCAAAGATGAAATACGAAGCATATCATCAGGTTTATAGTTATACAGGATATGAATTAGACAAACTTGAGGAAAAAAATGGGACATATTATACGGAGTCGGGAGAGAATATATTAGACTTAGTGGATAGTGCAGTTGAAAGTTCCGGAAAAGTTCCGAAAGAGTTTAAGCAGCAAATGAATAATTGGATACATGACCTGGTTTCAACTATTTCAACCAGAGGATGGAACAATGTGCCAGATATGACTTTAAGCATTTTATATGGAAAGAGCAGCTTAAAGGATATGAACCAGTTGATTACATACCAGTATGAAGCTGATCGTATGAACAGACAATGGTATTCTGTGCTTTAGAAATATAATATTTTTTTGCAAACTGGTTGAAAAATTACGAAAAAAGGAGAACCCTGTATGGGAATTGGAATCATTCAGAATCATAGTCAGTATAAGAATATTTGTGGTAATTATACATATCATATGCCGGCTCCGGTATGCCAATCAAAAATGAAGGACTTAGGTGATGAATTTGTTCTGACGGAAAAAATGATGGAGACAATAATCTTTATCGTAATGCTTTTACGGGGGCATCTACAAGTGCAACAGTAAAAGGATACGGTTCGGGAGTTGTGGATTTATCGTTATTGAACATTGGCACCAATAAGAACAATCGTTTTATTGGTTTATTGAGTAATGACAGGGATGAGGAATATCGTCTGGCTGGCTATGTAGAGGAATTAGATCGTTTTTTGAATAAGGTATCAAATGGGAACGTAACAGTAGATGATTTATGATGTTCTGGCTTATAAAAAGGAAAATGGGACGATTCCAAGATATCAGATTCAGATGGATGTGGGAGGCAATTAAAATAAGTAGTATAGGAAGTCAGTAGTGCATGAATAAACTGCTGACTTCTTTTTTTGATAGATACAGTCACTCCCAGGAGCGTGTGCCGGATAAAACAAATTAACAGGAAGCAGATAAAGCGATATATGTGATATTCTATTTCACAACAAAAAAAGGTCTGTTCACAACATGGTGGCTAGCTATTTAAAGAACTTTTCCGATATTATAAATATAATTGTATGTAAGTAAGGAAGTGACAAGATGCAAATAGCAATCTGTGATGATGAAAAATCTATAGGATTGATATTAGAAGAAAAAATAAAGAAATTATTGCCAGATGCAGTAATAGATAAATATTTATCTGGTGATGAATTGATTGCAAGTGGTTGTGAGCCGGATATTCTATTTTTGGATATTCAGATGCCAGGAATGGATGGAATGGAAACGGCAAGGATTCTGCGTCAGAAAAATGAAAGAATGGTATTGATATTTGTAACTGCTGTGGAGGAGTATGTTTTTCAGGCATTTGATGTTGCAGCATTTCATTATCTGGTGAAACCGTTTTCAGATGAAAAATTTGAGGAAGTTGTGAAACGTGCAGTCAGAAGCATTGAAAAATATTCTGAAAATCAATCGGATGAAAAATACATGATGGTGCAGTCCGGAGGAAGCCATATGAAAGTGTTTTTGAAGGATATTGTGTATGCTGAGGTATATAATCGAAAAGTCATTATCCATACACGGGATACGAATATTGAATATTATGGAAAATTGCAGGAACTGAGTGAAATTGCGGGAGCAGATTTTTTTCGTACACACAGAGCCTACCTCGTACATTTCAAATATGTTCAGAAATATGATGCAAATTGTGTGACGATGGAAAATGGAACTGCATTGATTGCAAAACAGAATTATTCTGAGTTTGTAAAACAATATTTGAAATATAATCAGAGGAAAGGAAAAGAAATCGGATGAGTTTGGTAGAAAAATGCTGGATGGTTACATCGAAAATTTCTGTTATCGCACTCCTTATGATTACAGGAATCTATTTTGGAAAATTTGTTTGTCCCTATATAAAAAAGAAAAAAGGGGCTGTGGCAGTCAGTATTGTTTATATTACGATTATGCTTGTTTTATATATGATTCCGCCACAGATTGATAATTTTTCCGCATATCTGATTGGAGTTATAGCAGCGTTTCTTGTGATGTATGCAGAGGACAGAAGAAATATATATCAGAAAATATTTCTTGCAATTACGTTCTTTTCTATCCGATGGTTAACGGTTGCAATGGCAGCCAGACTTGATGATCTTGTTACAAAAGCACTTGTATTTCGGAATATGAGTGCAGAAAAAGTGTGGTTGCAATACGGACTATATGTTGGAACCAGAGTTTTGGATATTGTACTTTGTATTGCTTTTATTGCGGTTGCAATAGGACTGATCAATAAAGCGTATATATACAAAAAAGATGAAATGAGCATCAAAGAGATGGTAATGCTTATTATACCTTCACTTGTAGGCGTCACTGGGTATGGCATTTTACAATATTATCTCATGATATACGAAAGAGATACTGGAAAGAACTTGATTGTTACATATGGATTTTATGGAGCTTTAAGCTTTTTACACTATCTGATTTCCATAGTTGCTATTCTTGTTGTGATTGTAATGTTTCAAAACTGGAAAGAGATGCAGGAAGAACAGCGGGGACAAGAGCTGGTATTAAATCAGATCAGTGACATGAAAAAGCATATCGGGGAAGTCGAAAAGTTGTATCGGGATATCCGCTCCATGCGCCATGATATGGGAAATCATATACAGACACTGGAACATCTGGTGGCACATAATAATATGGATGATGCTACAGAATACTTGGAACATCTGAAAAATGAATGGGACGAGGTATCTCCGGAAATAAAGACAGGAAGTCCGGTAATTGATGTCATTTTGATGGAAAAGCTGAGAGAAGCAAAAGAAAGGCAGATTCGGTTTCTGTCGGATTTTCATTATCCGCAGAATACGAAGTTAAATGCATTTGATCTGAGTGTGATCATGAATAATGCCTTGAATAACTGTATGGAAAATGTAAGTGGAGATGATCCGTATATCAGTATTTCTTCTTTTCGGAAAAACAGTATCTTTATGATAACCATAAAAAACAGTTTTGGGGGTCAGCTTAATTTTGGTGATAGCGATTTGCCAGAAACAACAAAATCTGGGAGGGAACATGGAATGGGTCTGAATAACATTCGCCGGGTTGCCAGAATGTATATGGGAGATATATCTTTGGAGCAGGGAAATGAGGAAGTAATCCTTAGCATTATGATGCAGGTAGAATAAAGAAATAAATTGGCACTATGTATTTTGCAAATTACAGAAATATGTAGTGATTTCTTGATGCTTCACAACGAAAAAAGGGCGGTTCACAACATCACGGTTTATTGTGAAGAAAGATATGCCGAAAGAAAAAATAAAGAGAAATCATGTTATACAGATTTTCAGGAAACGGATTTCAGAGTATTAGCTCAAGGAGGACAACGAAATGATGAAAATTAATGGATTTAACGGAACGAATACGCAGACAGGAGCAATAGGAATGGCACAGGCGAATGATTCTGTGAGTAAAAATATTCAGAATCAGATTGCAAATGCACAGCAGAAATTGCAGGACTTATCATCAAATGAAGAACTGTCATTAGAGGATAAGATGAAGAAACGTCAGGAGATACAACAGGAAATTACAAATCTCAATCAACAGTTAAGACAGCACCAGATTGAACAGAGAAAGGAACAGCAGAGTAAAAAATCATCTATGGATGATATGGTGGCTGGTACAAAAAATACATCTGCAAAGAAAGGAACAGGCTTGTCACAGGCAGGTATGCGGGCAATGATTTCCGCAGATTCATCTATGAAGCAGGCAAAAGTGCAGGGTAGTATGGCAACACAGATGGAAGGAAGAGCCGGTGTGCTTGAGTCTGAAATCAAGCAGGATGCTGGAAAAGGCAATACCGAAAAGAAAGAAGAAGAACTGGCAGATTTGCAGGCAAAAGCGCAGTCTGCAACAGCATCACAGATGTCTTCACTTTCAGATGCAAATAAATCTATGGAAGAAGCAGCAAAGGCAGACAACCGTACAGATGCAGCAGAAACAAAGAAGGATCAAACGCAGAAAGCAGAGAATACACAGGAAAATGCAGATACGGCAACAGATGCATCAGAGAATGCAGATATCAAAACAGAAACAGCAGAAACAATAAAAAATCCAGCATCAGAAAGTGGACAGTCGGTAGTATATACACCGATCGATATACGTTTATAGTTCGGAAAGGAGGCTGGTGTTATGTCAGAAATCAAAAGTTTTAGTGATTATACAAGTAAATATAACAGCAATGTAGATTTTTCAGCGTTGTTTAGTGGAACGTCAGATAGTTCATCAGTAGGCAATACAAATATGCTTTCTGATTATGCTGCAATCAAAAATGGAAGCTATGGAAAACTTATGAAAGCATATTATGCAAAACAGGATGCTGAAAAATTATCGGGAAAAGGTGATACTTCACAAAAACTTACCTTGATGAAAACAAGTGCAGATTCTCTGAAAAAATCAGCAGATGCTTTGAATGACTCTTCTCTTTGGGAAAAAAAGAAAATAAAAAAGAAAGATGAAAAAACGGGGGAAGAGATTGAGGTAGAGGATTATGACTGGGATAAAATCACCAAGGCAGTAAAATCTTTTGTTGAAGATTATAATGATGTAGTTAAGGAAGCCGGAGAATCTAATACAAAGGATGTATTGCGAAATGCTTCATGGATGACTGGAATGACAGACAAAAACAGTAATATGCTTGCCAAAATAGGTATTACCATAGGAAAAGGAAACAAGTTGGAATTAGATGAGGATGCTTTAAAGCAGGCAGATATCAGTTCGCTGAAAACGGTCTTTACAGGATATAATTCTTTTGTAAGCAAAATATCGCAGAAAGCAACTGGTATATCGAATGCTGCAAACCGGGCGAGTGCAACCTATACAAATAATGGTACGTACTCTAAGACGGATGCTTCTTTGACATCGAGCAAGATAGATAAAGAAGTATAGAAAGTGTGGACTAACTTAGGGAGGTTGCTATGAAAGTTCAAGGAAATAGGTATATTAATAATCCAGAGATGATAAAAA
>NZ_QTZI01000020.1:0-23639 GCF_003462605.1 Roseburia sp. OM04-10BH | reverse complement strand
AGGATATAAAGAACCGGACAAAAAGATATTCTTCACTGGTAACGGAATTGAGTTCATAAATAAGCAGTTAATTTAGCAACAACTTGTTGCAGATTCTAAAGTTATCTTGCATAATTAAAATATAAAAGATGTATATAAGGTCGGAACAGAGACCTTAAACCTGTTCCAGTGGTCGGGATGGAGACCGAAAACCTATTCCCATTGCGGAATAAACTGCAAATACAGTGATCGCGTTGCAGAAACCTGTGAGGCCTGCGACCGGGGGAGAACCTGCGGGGACTCCTCTTTTTTATATTATGGAGATGGTGTATATGCAGAAGATGCTTGATTTTATAACATAGAAGAGAGTACGTGTAATGCGGAGTAAATAATGGTCAAAAAACAATCGACATCTGACTTCACACACGTTATGATATAGATAATCTAATAAGAAAACAGTGTTATCATTACCGCATATTCAGTGAGAATGGTAGCCATAAATATGAATTCGCAGGAACGGAATGGTTGAACCCTCAGGGTGACAGTGTCACTCATTTGTCAGCGAGAGGTGCTTAACTTGGATGATTTTCAGTTTTCTTATTTTGACATGGATTTACAGGAAAGTCAGTAAAATCAAGTTGTTGCTTGACTTATGTTGACCAAGAAAAACATAGATTTTCTGTAGTGACTTGAACTCCTAAGCGCTAGTTGTGGGTTCAATTCCCGCCGGGAACATCGATTTTTTGCAACAATGATCGTAAAAATTCATTGTTGCATTTTTTATTTTATGGTGCTTGCGAGCACCGAAAAAATATAAAAATGAGTAATTGGAGCACCGAAAAGACAAAACGGGCACCGAGAACTAAATCTATCCAAGCACCCAATGGAGATAACTAAAGTGTAGGATAAGATTTAGGTTGTCAATGAATGTAAAAATGTTTTTCTTGCTTGAAGAAAACAGGCCTGACGAAGCATCGCTCAGATTAGATTAAAAATTCTAGTCTGGGCGATTTTTTTCGTTCAGGGAAAAGGAGGAAGTGTCATTGACAGAACACTGATGATGAACATTGTGAATGATGAAAAACTGAATATAGAAAAGACAATCTTACACCATAAAGAAGGCGTAGACCTTATCCCAGCCAACATTGAATTATCAGCAATAGAGGTGTCTTTGGTAAATGCCATGAGCAGGGAACTGATTCTGAGATCTATGGTAGACAGGCTGAGAGAATTTTATGATTACATCATAATTGATTGTATGCTTTCACTTGGAATGATGACAATTAACGCATTGGCATGTGCAGATTCTGTACTGATACCGGTGCAGGCAGCATATCTTCCGGTCAAAGGCTTACAGCAGCTGATCAAGACAATAGGAAGAGTAGAGCTTCTGCATCATCCGGAACTTCGGGGAAGTATAAATATAGAAGAACGATATTGTGTGGAGTAAGAAATCTATGCAGTATCGTTTTTTCGTTTCTTGTGAAAAAATTTGTAGTTATTTGTAAGAATTTGTCGAGAAGTACCATGTATATAATGTAGGGAGGTTTTAACATGACCAAAGACGAAGAAATCAGAATGATAAATGAAAAACTGGATTTTTATGTAATGAGAGGTCGGAGTACATGAAAGAACTGTTACATGAACTGCAAAGTCAAGTTTCAGTCCTGCAAAATCTCTGGCAACCCATTTCGTACAGTTGAATAATGAAAGGGGATGTGCTACTATTGTATAGAGATGTTGATCACGGCAGCTTATTTAACGGATAAACTAGGGGGAGCTTTATATGGCCACACAAAAGCAACAAGGTATTAAAAAGCAACTGACGAAAGGATTTGTGAAAGTAGCAATAATCGGTGCGATTGCGGCAGTTATTGGAATCGTAGTACTACTGATCGCAGCGATACAGTATGAAAAGGCATTGAGCCGATACGGATTTACACAGGGAGATATCGGTAAAGCGGTCGCGGCATTTTCGGAGAGCCGGAGCGCATTACGTGCAGTAGTAGGCTATGATGACAAAGCAGTGATAGACAAGCAGATCGAACTGCATGACCAGAAAAAGGAAGCGTTTGAGGCTTACATAGATGAATTGAACCGCTCAATCAAATTCACCGAAGGCAGGGATGCCTATAATAAAATATTGCAGGAACTGGACGGGTACTGGGAATTGGATGCACAGGTATTGGAACTGGCTACTTCCGATGACGAGGACGGATATCTGAAGGCGCAGGATCTGGATATCGGAGAGCTGACCGCACAGTACGAACGGATATACGCGGAGTTTGTAGACTTGATGAATCTGTGCGTCGAAAAAGGAGATCAGGCGGAGGTAGATCTGCGTCATATGGAGCGTTTTATGCTGATCGCGATTCTGGTTATCGTAGTGACCTCTTTCTGGAGTTCTGTGGTATTAGGCAAGAAAATGGCAGGAAATATCGAAGAACCGATGATAGCGCTGGCAGATCGACTTCAGACTTTTGCACAGGGAGATCTGAATAGTGCATTCCCGGACAGAAACACGGAAGATGAGATATCCTATATGATACAGGTCGCAAAAGGCATGGCTGCTGACCTGAATCTGATCATTACGGATGCAGGAGAATTGTTGGGACAGATGGCGGAGGGTAATTATGCCATCGGTACTAAGATCGAAGAGAAATATGTAGGACAGTTTGTGGCACTGAAAGATGCCATGCGTAAGATGAACCGACAGATGAACAGTACCTTACAGCAGGTAGAAGAGGCCGCTAAGCAGGTATCTGCCGGATCGGAGAATCTTGCACAATCTGCCCAGGCGTTGGCAGAAGGAGCAACAGAGCAGGCAGGATCTGTGGAAGAACTGACGGCAACCATTACGAATATCACAGATGCCGTGTCACGTACAGCCGGCGAACTGCAGAGGACGACGGAAAAGGCTGAGAATTATGCACAGCAGGCGGATGCAGGGCATACGCAGATGAGGTCATTGATGGAGGAAATGGAGCGAATCAATGAAACATCTAAAAAGATACAGAATATTATTGCTGACATTGAAGATATTGCGAGTCAGACGAACCTGTTGTCTCTGAATGCGGCAATTGAGGCGGCCAGAGCAGGAGAAGCCGGACGGGGATTTGCAGTGGTGGCAGAACAGATCCGTAAACTGGCCGAACAGAGTGCACAGTCGGCAGTAGATACCAGAAGCCTGATCGAGGGATCGCTGCAGGAGATCGAGAATGGCAACCAGGCAGTGGAGGTAGCAGCGGAATCTCTGGAGCAGATCGTTACGGGAGTCAAGGAGATTGCGACAGATGCAAAACGATTGAGTGAAGAGTCTGCTGCGCAGGCACAGGCGATGCAACAGGCAGAACTTGGTGTGAATCAGATATCGGAAGTAGTGCAGTCGAACTCTGCGGGAGCAGAGGAATCGTCTGCTACCAGTGAGGAATTATCCGCACAGGCATATACATTAAACGATCTGGTAGGAAAGTTTACACTACGTCGGGATTAATTGCTAATTAAAAAATGAAATAAATACCGGTCTTAATAATTCGTAAATAGTGGAGAATTAAGATCGGTATTTTTTATAACATAAAACTTTCATTATAACTGAAAGTTTCATTTCCGCATTATCTATTAGAATTGTAATGGTAGATATAGGAGGTTATATAAAAAATGTAATGAAGAAGAATCTGATAAATAAGTTTGCACCATTTCATGCATATGAAGGAACAGAAGATATTGATTTTGCTAAAGAATTGCATATAGTATCTGATAATATATTCATAAAATATAAAGGTAATGCATTTACTAATTCTGGACTTGATATATTGCTGAAAAAACACAATATTGAATATGTTGAAGTTGTGGGTGTAGATGGTGGGGCTTGCGTTGCACTGACAGCATTAGGTGCTATAAAAAATGGATATAAAGTAATCGTGAATGAAGCTGCAATCGGAACTATTGACTCCTACGCAACGTAATAGTTTACGATATGTTTATCGAGAGGAGGAAATGACAATGATGACAGTGAATGAGGTAAGTAAATTAACAGGAGTGAGTATACGCACTCTGCAGTATTATGATACCATTGGTCTCTTAAAACCTATTGAATATACAGAGTCAGGTTATAGGTTGTATGACGATACATCCTTGGAAAGGCTGCAACAAATTTTACTGTTTAAAGAATTGGAATTTCCGCTTAAGGAGATTAAAAAGATAATTGATGCCCCTAACTTTGACAGGAATAAAGCATTAGAGCAGCAGATTGAATTGCTTACTATGAAAAAAGAGCATCTTGAAAATCTTATTAGTTTCGCTCGAGGAATAAAAGGAATAGGAGTGAAATATATGGATTTTAAAGTATTTGATACAACAAAGATTGATGAGTATTCTAAACGAGCAAAAGAACAATGGGGACAAACCTCTGAGTATAAGGAGTTTGAAGAGAAAACAAAGAACTGGACGAAAGACGATGAAGCTACTGTTGCAAATGAGTTTATGCAATTATTTGTTGAATTCGGACAAATGAAAGAAATGGACCCAGAAGATGAACAGGTGCAGTTGCAGGTAAGGAAACTTCAGGATTACATTACAGATCATTTTTATACATGTTCTGATAAGATTTTATGCGGTCTTGGAAGAATGTATGCCGGTGGAGGAGAACTTACGGAAAATATTGATGATGTTGGAGGAGTTGGCACAGCAGAGTTTGCAAGTAATGCTATTGATATATTTTATATGAGTAGAAGGTAACTTCCTGTTTTTAAAGCTGTACATGAAAATGTATGGCTTTATTTTATAAAAACACATTGATAATTATCTATGTATATGTTAATCTAGACATATAGATAAATATCAATGCGAGGTAAATGAAATGGAACTAACAAATGTTGCATTAATCTGCAAGGCACTTGGAGATTCAAACAGATTAGAAATAGTGCAAATGTTGTCAGATGGCGAAAAATGTGGATGCAGGCTCTTGGAAAAATTTGAAATTACACAGCCAACCCTGTCTCATCATATGAAGATACTGGTGGAATGTGGATTGGTGAATGATCGCAAAGAAGGTAAATGGCATCATTACTCTTTGAATTGTGATACTTTATTAGAATTCAAGAATTTTATTGGCAGTTTGACATGTGGGTTATTCTATGCATGATCATCGATGTATCCATAGGACATTTTTTCCCGATGATACCCAATATATTAAATGAGTTTGAATATGCAGGGATATCTATTCCTATGGCTGTATTAATCTGGATTATGATTTATCCAATGATGATTACTATTGACATTAGTGCTGATATTTATGTTTCAGTCGGAAGTTATTCTGAAAAATCCTATACACATAATACTGATTGCAATACCTTTGATAATTCAGACATTTTTGATCTTTGGAATCGCATACGTAGCGTGTTATCTGTTAAAACTGCCACACAATATTGCAACACCTGCAGGAATGATAGGAGCATCTGATTTCTTTGAACTTGCGGTGGCAGTGGCGATTGCATTGTTTGGAACAACAAGTGAGGCTGCACTTGCTACTACTGTGGGTGTCTTAACAGAAGTTCCGGTAATGCTTATGCTTGTAAGAATTGCAAATAAGACGAAAGGAAGGTTTCTATGACAGTAAGAGAAAAAGCAGAACTGATTGTAAAAGATATAAAGAAAGAACAGGGAACAAATCCGGTTGTTATTTTTAAGCAGATTGCAGAGAAGGAATATATCAGCATTCATGGACCGGAACACCATATATTAGATGGTGCAAGTTTGCTAGTAGCCTACAAAAACGCAGGTGGAGAGATAGACTTAGAACAGGCATTGGACAGGCTGATGTCAGAAGGACTTCGGATGCCGGGAGCAATGTGCGGTTTATGGGGAATATGCGGAGCAATTACATCCATTGGCGCTGCACTTGCAATCATCGACGGAACAGGTCCGCTTTCAACAGATGGAACATGGGGAAATCATATGCAGTTTACCTCGAAAGCAATCGGAGAATTAGGAGCCATAAACGGACCAAGGTGCTGCAAGAGAGATGCAATGATAGCATTTAAGAATGGTATTGATTATGTGAATGCTCATTATGGAGTAACATTGCAATACGAACAAATGCAATGTGGATTCACAGATTTTAATGAGCAGTGTATAAAGGAGAGGTGTCCATTTCATGAGTAATGTAAAAGTGGCATTTATTTGTGTCCATAATTCCTGCCGAAGTCAGATTGCTGAGGCTTTTGGAAGACATCTGGCATCAGATGTGTTTCAAAGTTATTCGGCGGGTACAGAAACAAAACCACAGATTAACCAAGATGCTGTCCGTATTATGAAGGAATTATATAATATAGATATGGAAGCAGATGGACAGTTCAGTAAGCTGGTTAGTGATATTCCAAATCCGGATATTGCAATATCAATGGGGTGTAATGTGGGATGTCCATTTATAGGAAGACCGTTTGATGATAACTGGGGACTTGAAGATCCAACAGGAAAAAGTGATGAGGAATTTAAGATAGTCATTGAAAAAATCAGAAAAGATATTTTGAAATTAAAAAATGGATTGGATAAGAGGTAGACAGCATCAGATTCAAGTTTGCAGAACTAATAGAGAAGTAACATATAAAACAATAAATATGGTCAAAAAATCATCGACATCCAATCTACAGCACGTTATAATATAGCTAATCTAATAAGAAAATTATAACATTACTCTATAATGGTATTGCAAGACTGGTCAATATGGGAGCAGATATGGAAAATCTGTTTATGGCAGTAATTTACTATAGAACTGGACTGCTGTTTATGGTTATTGGAAATTATTTGCCAAAAGTGAAACAGAATAATACCATAGGAATAAGAGTTGTATGGTCTTTAATGGATGAAGAAAACTGGAATGCAACACATAGATTCAGCGGCAAATTATGGATGGCATCAGGTATTTTATGTATGATTTGTGGACTTTTTGGGGAAAGCATGGCTGCACTGGTTGTGTATATTATAAGTATTATGGCAGCTGCAATCATTAGCATTCTCTACTCCTACCTTTTTTATAAGAAAAAGCTGGCAACCGGAGAAGGCTTAAAAATTCAGTATAATACAAAAAAAGTGTGATATATCTGATCATCGCAATTTCCGTTATTGTGTTTACTATATGGACTTTGTTTTTGGGAAGCATTCAGATTCGTTGTAATGATCGTGATTTTAACATTGAAGCAAAAGGATGGAATGATTATACAGGGGAGTATTCGCAAATTGACAGCATTTCTTATGAAGAAAATGTATTGCAGAACGATAAAGATTACAGAACTAATGGTTTTGGAAACCTGAAGTATGCTATGGGAAACTTCAAAAACGATATCTTCGGAGATTATATCCGCTACACTCATGCCTCCTGCCATTCATATGTTGTCGTGAACATAGATGGAAAAATATTAGTTGTAAATGGGGAAAATGACGCAGAGACAAGGGAAATCTATCAGAGAATAAGTGAGAAGGTGTCAAAGGAAAGAAAATAGTTGTCGGAAACGCTGAGAAGAAATTATTCTCATCGTATCTTATCTCCTTATCGTTCAATCAATTATTTGCTACAAAAATCAGAAGCATTTCAATCAGTTCACCATGTCACTTTTATTTTGTGTTATACTGTTTTATATAATTTTTTTGGTCTCCGCTGCCGCTTCGGTCGGCACAGAGCAGAGGTCCACCGGACCTCTTGTGCCCTTGTATTTTCCCTTATCAGAGTTCGTAAACACTGGTGGGACGATATAACACAAGGGAAACAATAAGGGAAAGCTCACCTGCGACAAATCCAGTGTTTTCAATGGTTTGCGGAGAATTTATTATAATACTTATGAAAACCATCAGATCAGTGCAGTAGATATGCATGTAGAAAATCTGGATAGTGATAAAATGATTTGTTATCCAGTAATTCAAGGAGAAAGAATCAACTATCAAAATAAATAATGTTTTGAAATCAGGGATGAGGTAGAAAGGAAAGTTCCATGACAAAAGATGAAGTAAAAAAACTTAGGATGGCCAGTTCGGAATCACTACAGTTTTTAAATAATGCTACAAAATTTTATAATTTAATGATGATGTATCGTTGTGCTATTCGGGAGATACAAACTAAACTTGAGGTTTTGGATGATGAATTTTCAGTTGAGAACAATCGAAATCCTATTTCTTTTATAAAAACAAGAATTAAGAAGCCCAATAGTATTTACGATAAACTGCAGAAGATGGGATATGAATTTACAACAGAAAATATACAGACATATCTCAATGATGTAGCAGGCGTTCGAATAGTTTGTGCGTTTATTGACGATATTTATATGATATCAGATTTGATTACCCAACAGGATGATATTAAAGTTATTGAAATAAAAGATTATATAAAAAATCCAAAATCGAATGGTTATCGAAGCTATCATATGATTGTTGAAATACCAGTATTTTTTGCTAAGGGTAAAACACCTATGCGTGTAGAATTACAGATTCGAACCAATGGTATGGATTTCTGGGCAACATTGGAACATCAACTTCGCTATAAAAAAGGAATTGAAGAAATGCCTGGCTATGATGAGATAAGTGAAGAATTACTTCATTCTGCAAGAGCTATCATTGAAGCAGATAATGAAATGCAGAGAATAAAAGACAAAATTGGTATGTTTCACGAAATTTAGGGAGAAAACTGAGCAAGTAGGAAGGTGGAATATATATGAAACAAGATACTTTAGAAGGCAAAGCAAAAACAAAAAATGGGGTAAAACGGCTGTGTTTTTCCATAATCTGCATTCTTCTGGAAGTGATTTTTATTATTACTATCGTAACACGCTTGAATGAATATGCAGAAATCATAAATTTATTTACAAAGATTTTGGGTGGGATCTTGGTTTTGGGATTGTACGCATCAAATAAGACATCCTCTATGAAAATGCCTTGGGTCATCTTAATTCTAATTTTCCCAATTATGGGTGTAGGCCTGTATTTGTTGATTGGTTTGAATGGTGGCACACATAAAATGCGTGAGCGATATGCAGAAATTGATAGCAAATTGTTACCAATGCTTCCGGACAGTCAGGAGTGTTTGAGCAGAATAAAAGAAACAATTCCGAAAGCAGGAAATATAGCAAGTTACATACAAAGAAATTCGCAGTATCCAATCTATCAGAATACGGATATTGTGTATTTTGATGAAGCAGTGAAAGGATTAGAGGCACAGCTTAAGGATTTGGAGAAAGCACAGAAGTTTATCTTTATGGAATATCATGCGATAGAAGACGCTGAAGCATGGCATAAGATTCAAGATGTTCTGGAAGAGCGAGTAAAAGCAGGTGTGGAAGTTAGAGTATTCTACGATGATATGGGTTCTATAGGCTTTATTAACACAGATTTTGTGAAAAAGATGGAGGCAATAGGAATTCATTGCCGTGTATTCAATCCGTTTATGCCAGGTTTAAATCTGTTTTTGAACAATCGTGATCATAGAAAAATAACAGTTATTGATGGAAAAGTCGGATTTACAGGTGGATATAATCTAGCAAACGAATATTTTAATTACACACACCCGTATGGACAGTGGAAAGATACAGGTATTCGTTTAGAAGGAGATGCTGTTCAGTCGCTTACGGTGACATTTTTGGAAATGTGGAATGCAGTAAGTGATAAGGATGCTAATGATTCTGATTTTAGTAAATACCTTTTCCAATATGATTATGCGGCACAGCAAACTGGGTTTGTTCAACCTTATGCAGACAGCCCTATGGATAATGAGCAAGTAGGAGAAGAAGTTTATATCAGTATGATAAATAAAGCTGAAAAATATTGTTGGTTTATGACTCCATATCTAATCATAACAGATGAAATGACGCATGCGTTATGTCTGGCTGCTAAGCGAGGGGTAGACGTAAGAATTATCACACCTGGTATCCCTGATAAAAAATTCATTTATAATATAACTCGTTCTTTTTATCATGGATTAGTTAAACATGGTGTTCGTGTTTATGAGTGGACTCCTGGTTTCTGTCATGCAAAAATGAGTGTGGCAGATGACTGTATGGCAACTTGTGGAACAATTAATCTGGATTATCGAAGTTTATATCACCATTTTGAAAACGGCTGTTTTATGGTAGATTGTCAGGCAGTTGTGGAAATAAAAAATGATCTGATAAGAACGATGGGAGAATGTCGTGATGTGACAGACCAATATCAAACCGGACGAAGTGCATATTTGCGACTGGGACAATTATTTATGAGATTATTTGCTGGATTGCTATAAGAATCTGATGAAACGACCTTTCAAAAAACAGTTGATTTAGAAGTTAACTGTTTTTGAAAGGCCGTTTTTGCTATATCTAACAGTCTGTTGTACAAAGAAAATTTTGCATGGATGAAAAAAACAAACCTTGTTGAGGTTAAATTGAGATTGACTTTGTATTGTATAAGTATGAAATAAAAAGGAATCAGGTGATGTACAATGAAAAAGCATAAAATATGTAAAATCCTTCTTGTTATACTGGCAATTTTTTTATGTGTGGCTTTTTATGAATTGATCGGAATCTGCATTGCATATAAAAAGCAGCCGGAAGTGTCCAATACAACCAAAAAAGAAACAAAAAATGGTTCGTGGAACGAATGCAGTGAAAATACGGAACGTGCAGTGATCATAGAAAAGAATCCAGAAGCGCTTTTACAAAGAGTGCGTTTGATCCAGAATGCAAAAGAGGAAATTATTCTTTCTACTTTTGCATTTAAATCCGATGAAAGTGGAAAATTAATCTTAGGAGCACTGCATGATGCGGCAGACAGAGGTGTGCATATTCGTCTGTTAGTAGATGGAATGGAGAGCTGGATTGATATGGAAGGAAATCCGTATTTCTATGGATTATCTTCTCATGAGAATGTTGAAATTAAACTGTATAATAAAGCCAACCCGTTGAAACCATGGAAAATGATGGGTAGAATGCATGATAAATATTTGATTGCAGATGGTAAGACATATATTCTTGGCGGAAGAAATACATACAATTATTTCCTGGGTGATTTTCCGGGACATAAGAACTATGATAGAGACGTGTTAGTGGTTTGCGATGAACCTGAGAAAGAAAATTCAGTTAACCAGTTGTCAGAGTATTTTGAAACCATATGGAATCAGGAAGACAGTGGTTATTTTCATGACAATAAAAAACTGGCAAATAGAAAATCTGTAAAGAACGCAGTTTTAGAGCTGCAGAACGGCTATCAGAAATATTTTGAAGAGAATAAGGAAAGAATCTGCGATACCGATTACACGGACGAAACTTTTGAGACAGAAAAGATTACATTAGTGTCAAATCCTATTCACACAGGTTCCAAAGAACCAGTAGTGTGGTATCAGTTGGGAGAATTGATGAAAAATGCAAAAAATCGTGTGAAGATTCACACTCCATATATTATCTGCAATGATATGATGTATAATACATGGGAGGAGATTGCAGAGAACGTTTCAGATTTTTCTATCATGACAAATTCAGTTGCGAATAATGGGAATCCATTTGGGGCTGCTGATTATGCGAGAAACAGAAACAGAATTTTAAATACAGGAATTGATATCTGGGAGTATGAAGGCGGCTATTCATACCACGGAAAAAGTATTCTGATTGACGATGATCTGTCTGTAATCGGTTCCTTTAATATGGACATGAGAAGTACATATCTGGATACGGAACTGATGCTTGTAATACGCAGTAAAGATATTAATAAACAGTTGGAAGAGGGCATGATGGAATATGAAAAAGTGTCCCGCCAGATATTAGAAGGCGGAACTTATAATGATCCATATCATGTAGAGCCAATCGAATTAACAAAGAAACGTCAGAGAAAAATATTTTTAGTACAGCATCTGCTTGGATGGGCAAGGTATCTGTTTTAATAAGGAGGAAGGAAAACGTGTTTCAAATATTGATTGTAGAAGATGATAAAGAATTAAGCCAGCTATTCCAAAAAGTGCTTGAGAAGAATGGATATCAGGTCAAAAGTGCATCGGATGGAGCACTGGCATTAGAAATATTGGATAAGGAATATATTGATTTGATCATTTCCGATATTATGATGCCGGTTATGGATGGTTATGAACTGGTGTCGGAACTCCGTTCAGCAGGATATCAGATACCGGTACTTATGATCACTGCGAAAGGTTCCTTTGATGATATGCGCCAGGGATTTCTTTCGGGAAGTGACGATTATATGGTAAAACCGGTAAATGTGAATGAAATGGTTTTAAGAGTCGGAGCACTGCTTCGCCGTGCACAGATACTGAATGAACACAAAATTGTGATCGGTTCAACAGAGTTTGATTATGATGCAATGACGGTTACAACGGATAAGGAAAGTCTTGTTTTGCCTAAAAAAGAATTCCTGCTTTTATATAAGCTTGCAGCTTCGCCAGGCAGAACATTTACAAAACAACAGTTGATGGATGAAGTATGGGGATACGAGACGGAGGCAGACCCACATACGATAGAGGTACATATAGGAAGAATCAGAGAGCGTTTTAAAGATAACCCTGATTTTGAAATCGTAACAATGCGTGGAATTGGATACAAGGTGGTGAAAAAATAATGGAACAAAAGAAAGAAAAAGGATTGCGGATCCGATCCTGTCTGACTGGTGCAATCTGGCTGGCACTTGTATTTTCAACAGTCATATCTGCTTTATTATTTGCTTTTTTGAATCATTTTTTTAATCTGCCGGGCAGCATACCTGTGCTTGGCTGGCTTTTGATTTTCAATACATTGATTGCAGGGCTGATCACTTCTTTTATCAATGCAAAGTTACTGGAACCAATTACCAGACTTAGTAAAGCAATGAAGGAAGTTTCTCGGGGAGATTTTGAACAGCATTTGGAAACGAACAGCCGTATAGCAGAAGTTGGAGAATCTTATCAAAGTTTTAACGTTATGACAAAAGAACTTCGTGCAACAGAGGTGCTGCAGATGGATTTTGTATCTAATGTTTCTCATGAGTTTAAGACCCCGATTAATGCCATTGAAGGATATACAATGCTGCTTCAGGGAGAAGAACTGTCTCCGGATCAAGAGGAATATGTAGAAAAAATCTTATTTAACACCCAAAGACTTTCCGGATTGGTTGGTAATATTTTGCTGTTATCCAAGTTAGAGAATCAGAATATACCAATGAAAAAAACAGAATATCGTCTGGATGAACAGATCCGCCAGGCATTTCTTTCATTGGAAACAAAATGGACAGAAAAAGAAATTGGTTTTCAGGTAGAATTGGAGGAAGTTAAATATACTGGGAATGAAGGACTTTTTATGCATATCTGGATAAATCTTTTGGATAATGCGATTAAGTTCAGCCCTTCAAAGGGGACAATTACGATGTTTCTGAAACAAGAACAGGATTCTGTTAAGTTCATTCTGGAAGATGAAGGACCAGGAATAGAGGATGATGTAAAATCCAGAATATTTGACAAGTTCTATCAGGTAGATGGATCTCATAAAGCAGAAGGAAATGGCCTAGGTCTTGCACTTGTAAAACGGATTGTAGATAGTGCCGGAGGAACAATCAAAGCAGAAAACCGTGAATATGGTGGATGCAGATTTGTTGTAGAGCTTCCAATACAGAAAGATGAGGCCATATAAGTTTAAGAAAAACAGATAGAGGAGGAATTACATGACATTTTATCAGGAGTTGCAGTTAAATCAGGCAGGTTCTAAAAACCTGTTGAAAAAGAGTGAAACACGAAAAGAAAAATTATATCATATGTGGGTATATCTGGTGAAGATAGCTGTTACAATGGCATTTTGTTTTTTCTTTGTTAGTATTTTCAGCATCCTATTTGGAAATGAGAACAGCATTGTAGGTGTAGTAGTCTTATTATGCCTTATGGTATTTCGGAATGCGGATCTGGGGATCCACACCGGACAATCTACGATGCTTTTGGCTTTGTTCTTTGTAATTATGACTGTATGTCCGCATTTAGCAAATCAGTTTTCACCGGTATTGGGAATGCTGTTAAATATTGCGGCACTGGCTGTGTTGATTCTGTTCGGATGCCATAATCCATTCATGTTTAATCAATCTACATTGGTTCTTGGGTATCTGCTGCTATATGGTTATGATGTTACGGGAAAAAGCTATCAGATGCGATTAGTCGGAATGGCTTTAGGTGCAGCACTTACCTGCTTCGTATTTTATCGAAATCATAAAAACAGAACTTATAAAAGAAATCTGAAAGATCTGATACAAGAATTTGATATCACTTCTTCCAGAACAAAATGGCAGATATGTCAGATTTTATGCGTACCGATTGTCCTTTGCATTGCAGAACTTTGTAATATGCCACGTGCAATGTGGGCTGGTATTGCGGCCATGTCCGCGATTTTGCCATTTATGGAAGATATGCACTACAGAGTCCGTAAAAGGATTGTCGGAAATATTGCGGGTGTTATATGTTTTACAATATTATATTTTCTGCTTCCTTCGTCAATCTATGCATATATAGGAATTCTTGGTGGAATCGGTGTAGGATTTTCAGCACAATATGGCTGGCAGGCAGTATTTAATACCTTTGGCGCTCTCGCAATTGCTGCGGAAAGTTATGGATTAAAAGGAGCAGTTAGTCTTAGAGTGATTCAAAATGTTTTTGGTGTTGTGTTTGCTTTAGCATTTTGTGTTATATTTTATTGGTTTATGTCTAAAAAAAAGGAAAGTGCGCTATAATGATGGTCATATTGGTCGCTCTGTATATTATCCAGAATACCAGAACTCTTAAGGGAGAGACTGTATAAGCAATTTTATATTGCAATGACTAGAAAAATATTTAGGAGAAGATAGATATAAACAGTAAGTCAAACACACAAACTATGGAGTCTTTAGTCGGTTTAATAAAATTTTAGATAGAAAATAAATCATTCAATGTCATTTAGATAAGGTTTTTTATGACAAAAAGACAGATTGCTTATCTGCCTTATAATAAAGAAAGTTTGCGGTTCCTGGTAAAATCACTTTCCGGATTATGGCAGAACATGGAGTGAATTTCATCAAGTTTTGTGATGCAGTTGTCGAGTGTGGATTTTAAATTAGATAAGAAAAAATCAGCCATAATGAGCCTCCTTGAAATATGTTTATAATCAAGGCTTACGCAACATATATTGGCTTACTTGTCAACTGTTTTTTGTAATATTTTTAAAGTTTTTAGGCATAAAAACAGTGGCTTTCTATGACAGAAAACCACTGAAATGATGCTTAACTGAATGGCATTGCTTTATCACCACTTTGAAAATGGTTGTTTTATGGCGGATAGTCAGACAGTTTTGGATATAAGAGATGATCTGGGAGCAACAATGAATGAATGCAGGGAAGTGACCGAAAAGTACCGCACAGGACGGAGTGCATATTTACGGCTCGGACAGTTGTTTATGAGATTGTTTGCAGGACTATTATAGCAGAAAGAAGAGGGGTTCGATATGTGTACAGCAGCAACTTACAAAACAAAAGATTTTTATATGGGCAGAACGCTTGATTATGAATTTTCCTATGGGGAACAGATTACGATAACGCCAAGAAATTACGAATTTGATTTCCGGTTTGCCGGGAAGATAAAAAGCCATTATGCTTTGATCGGAATGGCATTTGTTGCAGGAGGTTATCCGCTTTATTATGATGCTGTTAATGAAAAAGGCCTTGGAATGGCAGGTCTTAATTTTGTTGGCAATGCGGCATATGAAGAGGCTTTGCCGGGAGATGAAACAGAAGTCAGTCAGGTGGCACAGTTCGAGTTCATCCCATGGATCCTTGTACAGTGTGCTACTGTAGAAGAGGTGAGAGAGAAGCTGGCAGCAATGAGACTGACAGGCACAGCATTCAGCGAACAGCTGCCGACAGCACAGCTTCACTGGATTATTGCAGACAAAGACTCCTGTATCGTTGTTGAGTCTATGAAGGATGGGCTGCATGTATATGATAATCCGGTAGGAGTGCTTACCAATAATCCACCATTCCCCGGTCAGATGTTTGCACTGAATAATTATGCCGGTGTATCCAGAAAACAGCCGGAGAGTACTTTTGCAGAAGTATTACAGCTTGATGCATATAGCAGAGGAATGGGTGGAATGGGAATACCTGGAGATCTTTCCAGCCAGTCAAGATTTGTGAAAGTTGCCTTTACAAAATTAAATTCGATCTCCGGTGAAGAAGAGGATGAGAGTGTAAGCCAGTTCTTCCATATCTTAGGATCCGTAGATCAGCAACGTGGATGCTGTGAGGTGACAGAAGGCAAATATGAGATCACGATATACACGTCCTGTTGTAATACAGCAAAAGGTATTTATTATTATACGACTTATGATAATCATCAGATCACAGCGGTTGACATGCATGCCGAAAATCTGGATTCAGATCAGCTGATCTGTTATCCGCTTCTGTCCAAGGGCGAAGTCAGATGGCAGAATAAATAATACGAAAATGCACGGAGAAAGCATAACGCAGAACAACAGGAGGAAAGACCATGAAAGAAGTTAAAACACCGAAAAAACCACTGGCATATTATTATGGGATTGTGTTAATAGTGCTGATCGTATTTAATCTGGTTGTCACACCAATCCTTATGGAGCATCAGGTAAAGGAAACGGATTATGGAACTTTTATGAGCATGATCGAGAAGAAGAATATCGGTGAAGTAGAAGTTAAGGACAATCAGATCATCTTTACAGATAAAGATCAAAAAAATATTTATAAAACAGGTCTGATGAACGATCCGAACCTGACGGACAGGCTATATGAATGTGGAGCAGTATTCGCAAAAGATATCGATAAGCAGATGTCACCGATCATCAGCTTCCTGCTGACCGGGTTTTTGCCATTGATCCTTTTTATCGCACTGGGAAATTATATGGCGAAGAAACTGATGGAGCATGCCGGAGGAAAAAATTCGATGGCTTTTGGAATGGGAAAAAGCAATGCGAAGATTTATGTGCAATCCAGTGAGGGAATCCGTTTTTCAGATGTTGCAGGAGAAGATGAGGCGAAAGAAAACCTTTCAGAGATCGTTGATTATCTTCACAATCCGAAGAAGTATACCGATGTAGGTGCGTCTATGCCAAAAGGTGTCCTTCTTGTAGGACCTCCGGGAACCGGCAAAACAATGCTTGCAAAAGCAGTTGCAGGTGAATCAAATGTACCATTTTTCTCAATGTCCGGATCAGAATTTGTTGAGATGTTTGTCGGTATGGGAGCTTCCAAAGTTCGAGATCTTTTCGGACAGGCAAAGGAAAAGGCACCATGTATCGTGTTTATTGATGAAATTGATGCCATTGGTAAAAAGCGTGACGGACAAATGGGCGGAAATGATGAGAGGGAGCAGACCTTAAACCAGCTTCTTACAGAGATGGACGGATTTGAAGGAAATAATGGTGTCATCATTCTTGCTGCAACGAACCGTCCGGAGTCGTTAGATCCGGCACTTACACGTCCGGGACGTTTTGACAGGCGTGTGCCGGTTGAACTGCCGGATCTTGCAGGCCGTGAAGCAATTTTAAAGGTTCATGCAAAGAAGATAAAAGCATCTGATGATGTTGACCTGCATACGATTGCACGTATGGCATCCGGTGCATCCGGTGCGGAGCTTGCCAATATTATAAATGAAGCAGCATTACGTGCTGTCCGTAGTGGAAGGACCGTTGTAAATGAATCTGATCTCGAAGAAAGTATAGAAGTGGTTATTGCAGGATATCAGAAGAAGAATGCGGTTCTTTCAGATCAGGAGAAGAAGGTTGTTGCATATCATGAGATAGGACACGCTCTGGTAGCTGCATTGCAGAGTCATTCAGCACCGGTTCAGAAGATTACGATCATCCCGCGTACCTCAGGTGCACTCGGCTACACTATGCAGGTTGAGCAGGGTGATAAATATCTGATGACGAAAAAAGAACTTGAGAATAAGATTGCTACATTTACAGGCGGACGTGCGGCAGAGGAGATCGTATTTGGTGAGATCACGACCGGAGCCTCCAATGATATCGAACAGGCAACAAAAATTGCAAGAGCGATGATCACCCGCTACGGCATGACAGATGAATTCGACATGGTGGCAATGGAAAACGTGACCAACCAGTATCTTGGCGGCGATACGTCTCTTTCCTGTTCTGCAGATACCCAGAAGGAAATTGATGAAAAAGTTGTGCAGCTCGTAAAAGCAGAGCATGAAAAAGCAAGAAAAATCCTTGCTGAAAACAGGGAAAAACTGGACGAACTGGCTATGTACCTGTATGAGAAGGAAACAATTACAGGTGACGAATTTATGAATATTTTAGACAGAAAATAATGTAGTTAATTAGATAACCAATTCCACCCAAATATGATAAACAATTTTGGAATGAATTGTATTCATTTTTATAGAAACATTCTAACGAAGAGTATATTCTCATAGGAGATTTTAATACTATCAATAATAGAAACATGGAAGAGTTTAGAAAGATATTATATAATGCATATGATATTTGGTATCAAAAAGGAAACAGAGAACCTTTATCATGTATGCAGAGCCTTTTATCTCATCTGCTTTAGCTTTAGCTGCTTTCACAATAGCAAGTTCAGGATCATCCTTTTTAGGACGACCCTTACCACATGGATTATCTTTTTTGATCTGCTTATATTCGCTGTAGGCATCATGCCAGATATCTTTTCTGACTTCATCGTGAGCTGTCATAGCCCACTCGATTACGTAAAAGGAATCAACACAACGGGCGCAGTCAGGAGTGTATTCATTTACACACTCGGTGATCCATTTGGCACCATCACCTGTAACAACCTTGATGCTGGATAGCTGCTCTGGAGTAAGCTGTTTATAAAACTTTTCAAGAACGGATTTGCCATGGCCTTCCGATGCCCATACCACTGTGTTGGTATCGTGATTAACGATTACTGCAATGTACTTGTGACCCTTTTTGTAACTGGTTTCGTCAATGCCGATATTAACCAGACCATCAAGTCTTCTTGAGCGCTCCGGTTCTAAATCGTGAAGAGCACGATTGACACAGCGACCTACAGTTTCCCAGCCCCCTCCAAGTGGTTGGTCTGCTGGAATGTTTGTCATAAGCAGGACATGATTTGTGACAGAAAGGGCAGTCATTCTCATGCCATTTATTAGGTCTGGCTTTGATACGGATGTGTTTCACGCCATCCTCATCAGAGTAAAGATTAAAATTTTCTATCAATAGAATAAAGCATTGACAAAATTTTGTGGGGTGGGGTAGAATGATGCTAGAAAATTCCAAAACATAACGCATTGGTGCCTTTCGCAGAAAGAAGAAAAATAAACATGAAAAAGAGAAAGAACTTGGGAAAAAAGTTAGTAACAATGTTAGTGTCTGTAGGCTTTTTTGCAGTTTTGATTACAGTCTTGAATTTAATGGCATTACAAGCTATTCGAGGAAAGAATAATGTGCTTATAGAACAGTTTGAACAATATGAAGAAGCAGTGGAAAATAATGATACCGCGGTTTTTGAAACAGCAAAAGGAGAAGTGGCAGAAGCCATCAGACATATCAACTACAGAATAAATGGAAGCATCATTTTTGATCTTGCACTTGTGGTAGCTGATATTATTGTAATCGTACTTCTTTCGATTGTTATTAATAAGTCCATTGTTCGTCCAGCAAAAAGAGCAAAGAATGATTTGGATGATATCATTTTAGGTATAGAATCAGGACAGGGTAATCTTACGTTAAGAGTATTTGATGAAACCAGTGATGAAATTGGTCAGCTTGCAAATGGTGTCAACCATTTTATTGAAACATTACAAAATCTTATGGTAAAGATTCAGAGTGTATCAAAAGATATGAAAAAATCTTCCTATCTTGTACAAAATGAGGCGGAATCTTCAAATATGAGTGCATCCAATGTGAGTGCAACATCGGAAGAACTTGCAGCATCCATGGAAGAGGTATCTGCTTCTCTATATGATTTAGCCCAAGGATGTAATAATCTGCTAAAGAAAATGGAAGGCATGAATGAGGATGCTAAGAACTCTGCAATGAAGATGCATGAAGTGAAGCTTACTGCAGAAAATAGCTATAAAGAAGCGATTGCATCAAAAGAAAAAACAGTAGAAACATTTGATGGCATTCAAAAGGATGTCGCAGAGGCAGTAGAAGCATCTAAGTCTGTAAATGAAATTGCAAAACTTACAGAAAATATCTTAAATATCGCAGCACAGACAAATCTTCTAGCACTTAATGCATCGATTGAAGCAGCAAGAGCAGGGGAAGCAGGCAGGGGCTTTGCCGTTGTTGCAGATGAAATCAGACAGCTTGCAGATAGTTCACGTGAGACAGCAAACAATATTCAGGAAATCAGTGGAAAAGTTATTGAGGCAGTAAACAATCTGTCTGGAAATGCAACGGAAATGATTCGTTTTGTAGATGAAAAGGTAGCACTTGATTATGACAACTTTGTAAAAATTATTGGAAATTATGATGCTGATTCTGATCAGGCAAGTAATACATTTAACGAGTTTGCAGTTAAGTCAAAAGATAGCTTAGGTACAATGAATGATATGAATGAAGGTATCAATAACATTTCTATAGCGATTGAAGAATCTGCAAAAGGTGTTACAAACGTAGCACAAGAGATATCACAACTTGTAACAGCAATTTCAGCAATTACAGTGCAGGCGGACGAAAATAAGAACCTTTCGGAAGATTTATCGGATGAAGTAGCAAAATTTGAAAAAGTTTAACTAACAGATTTTTATTATGAGAAGAACTGTATTAGGTAAATAACCCGCACTAACTAAAAATGAATGCTAGAATAAGCACAAAGGCATAGCCCCATTACGGGTTCTATGCCTTTGCGTTTTCCGGAAGATTGTCATTAACTGCATCAAATTCAAGATTCTGTTCCCGGCACCATTCGACAGCATTCGACAGAGCTTCACCGGCGCGGCAGGTCCAGAGAATGAGTTTGTTGCCATTGCGTTTCCATTCCTGGAGATATTCGATCAGTGCCTGGTTTGGCTGACCAAGCTCCGGCCATTTGCTGTAGCAGAGAGTGCCATCAAAATTAACAGCGATTGTCTGGAAATCTAACATTTTTTTATTATTCATTCAGATCATCTCCTTTAGAGGGAGTCTGCTGAACACCAAGATGATAGCAGAATAGGCTTGTTACCGGTTTGTGAAAAAAATCTGCAATTCTCATGGCGTATAGCAGAGAAGGAATATGCTGTTTTGACTCGATATTGGCAATAGTTTTCAGGCTGATGCCGGTTGCTGATGCAAGTTCTTTCTGGGTAATGCCAAGATCTGCCCTCGCTTCAACAAGTCTGCAGGTAATTGTGTCTGTCATGGTGTTTATGTCTATATCCATATCAGTATTCATATATATGCACCTCCAAATTCAGAATTGTTCAGGTCTGTTCCGCTATAATAATCCTACAGTTTTAAGTGTTCCAAAAAAAGGACTTATGAAAGAACACGGCCGAATATTTTGAAGGAACTGTTCTCTGTAACCGGAATCGGATCATATTTTTTATTCAGTGATATGAGGTAGGTTCCGAGTCTGTTATTCTGAAATTTATTCACATATGCGTTTCCATCAAGATAGAAGATACCTATTTCGCCATCATCAAGGCATGCTGTCTGTTCAATCCAGATGAGATCCTTATTATGGTATTTAGGTTCCATACTGTCACCATCTACATATACGCCAAATGTGGCAGCCTCCGGAATGTCAGGAGAGGAGAATATCTCATATTCGTCACTATCAAGAAAAGAGCCGGTACCAGCGGAAACGGTATTGTAAAATACTTTTCTTTCCCTGATCACATGGATAGGAATGATCTCTGCCGGTTTATAGTTGCCGGTGCTTTCCAGATCGCTGATATATTCAAGCACTTTGTTCATTCCATTTTCATTCAGGTTCCGGAATGGATTAAGAGGACTCTGGCCAACAAACTCTGTATAGATATCGTATATTTCAAGAATTTCACATAAGGCGAGAAACTGTCTGGCATGCATGGAATACCGGCAATCGGCATCAGGGTAGCTGATCCAAACAATCTGGATGACGGTGTGGAAATGGATGTGCTGATCGGAAAGAGAATTGATCTGGATATGCTTCATTATGTGCCGGAGCTTGCAGACAACTGGCAGGCACAGCAGATGATAAGATAGGTGACAAAGTCGGGCAGATTGTGATCATGCCGGTTCTGATACCAGATTTTACCTTTGAATCATGGGAAGAACGTGGAACCGGGGCATTTGGATCGACAGGAGGATAAGGATGATTAAATTGTTGATGTGCATAGAGATAGGTATGTGCTATACTGTGTAAAAAGATATGTACAAATTTGAAGTTTATGGAGGAATAAAGATGGATTGTTTAAGATGTAAAGAGGAAATGATTAAAGCAAAATTAAAAGGAGATGCAGTAGGTACGGTTGTTTATTTAACTAATAAGAAAAACGGTATCTTTGAGAATGAAAAGAATAGTACTGTTTCATGTTATGTATGTCCAAAATGTGGATATGTTGAATTGAATGCAGATAATGCGAAAAAATTGATTTGATAATTTCCACTTGAAACTTTCAGTAATACTGAGAAAATTAAAGAAAGTACAAAGCTCGCGAAGCTTTGAATTTACAGAACTACAAAGAAAGGATACATATTATGGAAGGAAGATTAATAGCATTTGTTATTTGGGTAATAATCGGCGTATTATTTATTGTAATGGGCATTTATGATTTTAATTCCAAGAAAGCAAAACCTTTCGGTTTTTGGGCAAATGCCGAGGTAGCGCCCATAGAAGATTTGAAAGGCTATAATCGTGCTTTGGGCATATTGTGGTGCGTGTATGGTATTTTGTTTACGTTAATTGGATTGCCTTTATTAGATGGGCAGAATTCGGGTTTGATTATTATACCTATATTGGGTGCAATGCTTATTAGTATTGCGGCTATGGTAGCGTATGTAGTAGGTATTGAACCCAAATACCGCAAAAAGAAATAAATGGAAACTTCCAGTTTGATGGAGTAATAAATTCTAGTTTGCCGAAATATATTTCTAACTTTCCCTATTTTACAGGCTTTCCAGCCTGTGCATTAGCGAAACGATATGTATTTTCCCTTATTTTTGCCCTTATGAGATAATCGTAAGGGAAATAAGGGAAAGTTTTATTTAGTCATTGCCTGCCACTTTATCAAGTAACCTTGCAGATTCCCGCTTGGCTTTTCTTGTAGAGTGTGCATAGACATTCATGGTGGTACTGACATCTGAGTGCCCTAACAGTTCCTGCACATCCTTTGGTGCTGCTCCATTTGCCAGAAGGTTGCTTGTGTAGGTGTGTCGCAACTGGTGAAAATGAAATCCTTCAAATCCATCCAGTTTCTGAGCAATCTTCCTGCAAACAATTCCTAACGTGCTTGGCAGTTCCAAACTTCCATTCGGTCTTAAGCAGACAAAGGATATTTCCTTATAATCTTCTGGAACATTCTCTGTTCCGTCCAGATGATAGAACTCATAGTAAACTCTGTTTTTGTCTTTTACTTCTCTGTAGTAGTTTTTATGGTAAAGTTCTCCGTACTGCATTCGGTTTTTAAGTTGTTCCTTTCGGGCATTGCGAAGAATCTCTGCCAGTGTATCTCCAAAATCAACAATCCTTACCTTTTTTCGTTTGGT